>JAKOZI010000252.1 GCA_029780075.1 Pseudomonadota bacterium | reverse complement strand
CCTGGCCCGCAAGGAGGAAGAATGATCCGGCGCGGCCTCTTCGCAGCAGCCTGCCTGCTGGCTGCACAGGCGGCAGACGCGGGAGCGATCGACAAGTTGCACCAGTTCCTGGAGTCGACCCGAACGGTGCGTGCCGACTTCACGCAGACCGTGATCGCCAGGAACGGGCGCCCAGCCCAGACCTCGAGCGGGGTCATGATGTTCTCGCGCCCCGGCAAGTTTCGCTGGCAGATCGAGAAGCCCTACAGCCAGTTGCTGCTGGGGGACGGAGAGAAAGTCTGGATCCACGACCCGGATTTGCGCCAGGTCACGGTCAGGAAAGCCGGTACGGCGCTCGGCGGAACGCCGGCCTCGCTGCTCGCCGGCGATGCCCAGATCGAGAAGAGCTTCAGCCTGCGCGAAGCCGGCGAACGCGATGGTCTGGAGTGGATCGAAGCGACTCCCAAGGTCCAGGACAGCGGTTTCGAGAAGGTCCGACTCGGTTTTGCCGGCAACGATCTACGGGCGATGGAGTTGTTCGACAGCCTGGGCCAGATCACCTCGCTGGCTTTCTCACACCTCGAGCGCAATCCCAGGCTGGCTCCTTCGTTGTTCCGCTTCACCACGCCCGCCAATACCGACGTAATTGGTGAGTAAGGATTACCTCGCAAGGTGCTGGCGCAAGGCGGCAGACGCTTGACTTGAAGTTCCAGGCCCGTATAATGCGCACTTCCTTGAAGTCACCCGCACCATTGACTTCGACGGAGGCGCGTAGCTCAGATGGTTAGAGCACCACCTTGACATGGTGGGGGTCGTTGGTTCGATTCCAATCGCGCCTACCAACTGCATCGTCGGTGCCGGTTTGGCACTTTTCGAAAGCGTTGGCATAAGTTCAGTCATTGCAAAAGCATCTGTTGAAACCGCCTGTGGGCGGTTTTTTCGTTGACCCAGCCATAGTGTGTATGGCTCGTCTGGCTGGCCTGGCGGGTATGCAAGTACACCATTCACTCCCAGGACGGCTGTCTCTTCGGTGATGGGCCGGGCCGTACGTTGCAGCTATGCCACCGCCGCGCAATGGGATAACATGGCAAGGACCGTTCGGTAGCGAGTGCCCGCTGCACGATGGCCATCTGACGGCAAAGCGATAAGCGCTGCAGCCATTCGGAAAGGGGGCGATCGGCACCGCAACTACTCTGTCCGGATTTCCAGCCTCGGCCGGACGCGCCGATTCAAGCGGTCGTTGGGCAATCAGAAAGAGAAGGAGTGATGAACATGGACAAGCTTGCTGGACGAGTTGACGCTGAAACCGAGGCCGCACTGTTGTCCGCCTCGCCCGAGCACTACATGTCCGCCCCACAACTGGCTTTTTTTCGTCGCCGCCTGCAGGCTGACGAACAGGCACTGCTGTCGGCGGTGAAGGCGACCGCGGGTCACTTGCAGGAGAGCGAAACGAGTTCCGACTGGAACGATCGTGCCAGTGCCGAGGAAGAACACACCCTCGAGTTGCGCGTCAGGGACCGTGAAAGAAAACTCCTGCAGAAAATCCGTGAGGCCCTGCGACGCATCGATGAAGGCAACTATGGCTGGTGCGAGGAAACCGGCGAACCGATTGGCATCCCCCGGCTCCTGGCACGGCCGACCGCTGCTCTCTGCCTCGAAGCGCAGGAACGCCGGGAGCAGGCCAAACGACGATTCGGATGATGCCCGCCGACGCGTAACGCTGCCGAGGAGAGACTCGTCCGGATACCGGCCAGCGGCGCCCGACCGGCGCTCGTCCAAGCCCGGGCCCGAATGCCGTTCCGCGACCTCTCCGGCTCCCCATTCACCACGGATCCGGGCCTAGCGGACTCGATCAGCAAATGCGTGCAAGCGGGCACGAGGTTTCGGGCTTGGACACGGCAAGGTGAACCACAAAGTGAAAAAGGTAGACCGGCCGCCGGCAACCGGCTCATTCACCCTGCCTCGCGCGCGCGGCATTCCCTGGTTTGCCGGCGGATTTTCAATTCTGGCGATCATCGCGGCCTTGATCGGTTGGGCGATTCTCCAGGGTCGGGCCGATGCCCGGCACACGGCTGCGGTGACCACGGCAAACCTTTCCAGAATCCTGGCAGACCACTTCAACAGCAGCGTGCGGCAGATCGACCTGGGCCTGCTGAACATCGCAGACGCCGTCTCCCGGCAAGGAAACAGCAACCGGCTGAACGAAACGGCGATTGATGTCGCCATCGATCGCCAGAATGCGCGTCACCCGAACCTGATCGGCTTTCAGTTCCTGGGGGCGGATGGAAGCTTGCGTTACGGCTCGATCAACACTGCCGATACAGGCCACATTGCACGGCCTGACCACTTCCTGTCCCTGGCCGAGCCATCCGATGGCGGGCTGGTGGTCGGCCCGGCGGAGTTCGGCCGGAATCCGCGTCAATGGCGGATTGCGGTGTCGCGCAGGGTCAACCAGGCCGATGGTTCCTTCGCCGGTATCGCCATCTGCTCGCTGTCGGCGCAGGCCTTGACCGAGAGCTACGCCCGGCTGGATCTCGGACGGCATGGGACCGTCGCCCTTGCCGACACCGACTTCACGCTTGCCGCCCGATTCCCCGAGTACGACAGGCCCAACGATCCGGGCGTCAGCAGCAAGGTAGCCTCGCCGTTCCTGGAAGTCATCGCTTCCGGAGCCCCGTTCACCCAGTTCGACTATGCTTCCGCAGTGGACGGCCGGCGCCGCCTGGCGACTGTCCGAAAGATTGAAGGACAGCCCTACTACCTGTTGGTCGGACTGGCTGAGGACGACTATCTTGCGGATTGGCGACGCAATACCGTCTGGTTTTTGCTGCTCGGAGCGCTACTCTCGGGCATGCTGCTGGCGGCGATATTCACCCTGCGTCGGCACCTCGACAGTTCGGAGGCTGCCGCGCGCACCGTCCGGGAGAGCGAAGCAAGGTTCAGGCGGATGCTGGACGAGATGCCGATCGGGGTCTGCCTGTTCGATGAACAAGGCCGGATGTACTTTCGCAATCAGCGCTTTGTCAGCCTGTTCGGCTACCTGGAGGCCGACGTGCCCAACCTTGCCGAGTGGTGGCAGGTGGCCTGCCCGGAATCCGGCTATCGCCAATGGGCGCAGGAACGGTGGCAGGCGTCGGCAAGCGAAGCCGCCGCAGGCGTCAAGGAAATCGAGACCGTCGAATGCCGCGTGCGCTGCAAGGACGGTGGTACACGCGACATCGAAATCGCTGGCGTCACCTTCGGTAGCCACTTTCTCACCACCTTTTTCGACCAGAGCGAACGCCGGCAAGCCGAAGAGGCTCTGCGCGAAAGCAAGATCTTCGTCCAGGGCGTGCTTGACTCCGTGTCCAATCACATCGCGGTGATCGATGAAACCGGCAGGATCATTGCGACCAACAACGCCTGGCGTCAATTCTCGCTGGAGAACAGCTCCGAGCCTGGCCGCCTCGCGCCAAACACCGATGTCGGGACCAACTACCTGCAAGTCTGCGCGGGCCCGGCATCCTCCACCTCGGCAGAGGCGGCGGCCGCCCGTGACGGCATCCGTGCCGTGCTCGATGGCCGCCTGCCGACCTTCAGCCTCGAATATCCCTGCCATTCACCGCAGCAACAACGCTGGTTCATGATGACCGTCACCCCCCTGGGATCCGGCCAGAAGGCTGCGGTCGTGGTGCATAGCAACATCACCGAGCGCAAAAAGATCGAGGAGGAGATTCGCAACCTGGCCTACTACGACAGCCTGACGCAACTTCCCAACCGCCGCATGCTGCATGACCGCCTGGCCCGCACCCTGGCCGCCAGCAGGCGAAGCGGCCGGCATGGCGCGCTGCTGTTGCTTGACCTCGACAACTTCAAACCGCTCAATGATCAGCAAGGTCATGCCATCGGCGACCTGCTGCTGATCGAAGTGGCTCGGCGACTCGGCGCCAACGTCCGCGAAATCGATACGGTGGCGCGCCTCGGCGGTGACGAGTTCGTGGTCGTGCTCGGCGGCCTCGATGCCAGCGAAGCAGCCTCCCGGGACGACGCCATGGCCGTTGCCGAGAAGATCCGCTCGGCACTGGCACAGCCCTATTCCCTGACCGTGATCCAGGAAGGCAAGACTGCGGCGACGATCGCGCATCGCTGCTCGTCAAGTATCGGTGTCACGCTCTTTGTCGGTCAGGAAACGAACCCGCATGAAATTTTCAAACGCGCGGACGACGCCATGTACCAAGTCAAACAGATGGGCCGCGACGCGATCTGGTTTCGCTGAAATATAGCTTTTCAGCGCTACGGTAATCTACCGCGGATTGTGGGATCTGGCCGGCGCAACGAGCCAGTGCTGTACTCGCTACCCGGCTAGAACAGGCTTCATTCTGTTCCTGACCGGAGAGGCTACCCCACTCCCGATCGCCGCCCTGGCTTGCGGCCCGCAAGTACGCTACGCGGACGGTGTGTAGCGATAGTGCGTCGGTGACATGCCGCTCCAGCGCCTGAACGCGCGGGTGAATGCGCTCTGCTCGGAAAACCCGAGCAGGAAGGTGATTTCGGTAACCGACTTGCCCGGGTCGTCGAGATAGCGACGCGCGAGTTCGTGGCGCGTTTCATCGAACAGGCTCTGGTAGCTCAGGCCCAGCTCGCCCAGCCTGCGCTGCAGCGTGCGCTGGCTCATCCCTAGCGCGCTGGCAGTTTCCTGCGTCGAAGGCGGCCCTGAAGTCAATTGCCGCAATACATAGGCGCGGGTCCGACTGACGAGGTCGTCGTCAAAGAACTGGGCCAGTTGCTCGGTCAGGATCCTGTCGAAGGTGTTGGCCAAGGGAATGTTCGCGGACGGCAGCGGCGAATCGACGGCTTCGCGATCGAACAGCACGCTGTCCTCGGCGGCGCCGAACTGGACCTGGCAACCGAACAGATCCTGCCAGGGTTGCGGGTTGGCAGGCTCGGGGCGGCGCAGGCGAACGGCCGCAGCATTGAGCTTGCTGCCAAAATTGGTTCGGCACATGTCGAGCAGGATCGACAAGGTAAAATCGGTCATCAGGTGACCCACCGGCGCTTCGTTGCGACCATGATCATAGACGAAGCCCACGCCGGCCGGCTCGTCGACGCAGAGATGGCTGAAGCGGCTGCCGAGGATACGCGCGAAACGTTCCATCCGTTTCATGCCGGTATGCAAGGTCCTGCTCGACAGCCAGGCATAGCCCATCGTTCCGAGGTTGGACGGGTGCCAGCATTCGCCGGCACGCAGGGCAAACGCCGGGTCGGGAATCTGCGCCGCCGCCTTGGCAGAAGCGACATCAGCGAGCCGCCCGGGCAGGCCCGCGCAAACGTCACGCAGGGTTTCCGGGCGGACGCCGATTTCCTGCAGCAGTTGCTGCGGGTCGATGCCGTGCAGTTCGACGAGGCGCAACACCATCAACCAGACGGTGGCCAGGGTGCTTTCCGTTTTCAGCATGAATGGCGGCTCCCCATGTTCTCGTAGTTCATCCTGGCGCGAATGGTCATGCGAAAGGCTTGTCGGGTCAAGTGTCTTTGCACGCTGTTGCGTAAGCTCGATCAATCAGACAGGCACGCCAATCAGGGCAACCGGAATTGGTTCGCATCGGGAAGCAGAACAATGATCGACCATCCATATCGTCCGCCACCGGAACGTCCGCAGTGCTATTTCGACACCATGCCTGTGGCGGATCCCCTGCTGGATCCGATCACCGGATTTCTCAACCGAAAGGCCGGTCTGCGTGCGGCGGCGATCCTGGTGGCCGAGTCCAGTACCAGTCATACACCGCTCGGTGCCATCTGGGTCGATATTGACCGCTTCCGGCAGGTCAACGAGTCATTCGGACACCGCGGCGGCGATCGGGTCATCGCACTGATCGCCGAACGTATCCGTGCGGTCGTTCGCCTCCAGTGCGAGTACTCGCGTACCGGAAGTGACGAGTTCGTCCTGCTGGTTCCCGCTATTGACCACGCCGATGCCGAGTTGCTGGCGCGAAGATTGCTAGTCGAAATCGAACGACCATTACGCATCGATACCATCCTGATCCGGCCTTCCGCCAGCATCGGCGTTGCCATCAATCAGATCGGGGAAAATCCGATCGCTTTGCTCGAGCGCGCCGACCGCGCGATGGTCGAGGCCAAGCGCCAGGGCGGTAATCGTCTGGTAATGTCCGGCGACGAGCCATTGACCGGGCGCCCAGGGGTACAACTGGCACGCGAGGAACCGGCCATCGAGAGCGCCCTGTATGCTGCCCTGGAAAGTGGTGGACTGCGCCTCGACTTCCAGCCCATCGTCGGTCTGGATGGCCGGGTCGAGGCGGTCGAAGCGTTGATGCGCTGCTACGTCAATGGGCAGCAGGTCGATCCGGCGCGGTTCATTCCGGTCGCCGAGAAAACCGGCCTTATCGTTCGCCTCGGCGAATGGAGCCTGCTCCAGGGTACCCGCTGCGCGGCCCGCCTTTGTCGGCAGGGTACGCCGACGAAACTGGCGATCAATGTCTCGCGGGCTCAGCTCCTCTCGCCCAGTTTCATCCAGGCGCTGCATGGTGCCCTGCTTTGTGCCGACGTGCCGCCGGCACTGATCGAACTCGAACTGACCGAATCACTGATCATGGATCTGTCGGAAACCATCCAGGCCAATCTGCGCACCGCGCGCGAAGTCGGCGTCGGCCTGGCAATCGACGACTTCGGCACCGGCTATTCCTGCCTGTCGAGTCTGAAAGACCTGCCAGCCAGCAAACTCAAGCTCGACCGTACCTTCGTCGGCGTTCTGCCAGACGACCGGCGGTCATTCGCCATCGTCAAGGCGATGACGCGGCTTGGCCAGGAACTCGGGATGATTGTGGTCGCCGAAGGGGTGGAAACCTGCACCCAATTGGCGGCACTGGCCGAGGCGGGTGTCGATGCGAGCCAGGGCTTCCTGCATGCCCGGCCGATGACTGAAGACGCCTTGCTGGCATGGATGACACAGCGAGAACAGAAATGACCGAAATTGCCGACAACGTCCTGGGTGAGGTTCCCGCCATCGACCGGGTTCTCGGACAATCGCTCAGGGACCTGGACATCCCGCCGCGCCCGCTGATCATCGACCGAATCAAGGCCGAGATGGGCAGCGTCAATCCCAACCAGAAATACGTCGGGCAGTTACAACAGGATTTCTGGACCGATCACGCCATGGTCGGCTGTCTGCTGGCACAGAACTGGTGGTTACCGGAAGAGAGCTGCCCGGCGATTCGCCATCACCATGACCGATCGCCGATCGATTTCTTCGATTCCGGCCTGCCTGCCAGCTCGGCCATTGCCAGGCGACGCCCTGGTGGCTTCTGATGCCAATGGCGAGCCGCCGCTTACGACCCAATCCGCTTGAGCACGCCGTTGTCGATGCGCACCCGGTCGCCGGAGTAAAAACCCGGCTTCTCGTTGAACTTGATTTGCCGGGTCTTGCCGTTGTCCATGCGCACCACGACCTGATACTCGGTTTGTTCCTTGACCTTCTTTTCCACCTGATGGCCGGCGTAGGCTCCACCCGCAACGCCAGCCACGGTGGCCACAGTCTTGCCCCGGCCCCCGCCGACCTGGTTGCCGAGCAGTCCACCGACAACGCCGCCAGCGACCGCGCCGAGGCCCGAGCCTTCGCCCTTGACGTGAACCTCGCGGACTTCTGCGACATTGCCGCAGTTATTGCAGCTTGCCGCGAATGCCGAAAGCGAAAGCAGCATCGAGGCGCTAAACAATGCAAGGCGTCCAGGAATCATGACATTTCTCCAGAAATCTTGTGGCACTGGTTTTGATGACCTCGAAGTGAAACCGCGAGGCCGCTTGAATCGCAACCCGACAAGTATAGCGACCCCGAAGAGCCCTGTCAGCGCGACCGCGATCGGTTTCCCCCGAACCGCGCGCTGATCACGGGTAGTGGTGTCCTCCGACATCACGCGCAACAAGCTGCCACCAGCAAACGCACACGCGACCCATCGACAAACCACCGACCTCGCCCGCTAGCGATAGCGCTTGCCCCAGACGAGCGCTTTGTCTGAGAATCCACGCCATGCAGAATCATCTGCGCTGCAAACCGAGCGGCACCTTGTCATCGTGGAACCGATCCGTCCATTTTCCGGAGATTTCTCATGAAGCTTCGCCTGACGCTTGCGGACGCCTCTGGTCTGCCTGCATCCGTTACGACCAATATCGATTTTGGTGACCGCCAGAGCATCAGGCTGGGGCGTTTGGAGGGACTGGAGTGGACACTGCCCGACCCCAGGCGGGTGCTCTCGGGCTGCCATTGCGAAATCCGGCGCTTGCAGGATGCTTACCTGCTTTACGACCTGTCGACCAATGGTACTTTCCTCGAGGGCAGCACGACCCGGCTGACCAGCCCGCATACGCTGCAGGACGGCGAGCGACTGGTGATCGGCGATTATCTGATCCGGGTCGAACTGACGGCTGACAGCGAGCAAACCGACGACGACAGGACCCGCATCGTCACCGGCACGCTCCCCGAACCCCTGCTGGAATTGATGGTCCGGAACAAGCCAACACTCGCCGATCAGCCTGCCTTGACCGCCCGACTGGGTCGCCAGGGCGAACTCCGAATTGGCCGCGACGACAGCGCGGACTGGACGCTGCCCGACCGCACCGGCGGTATTTCCCGGCAGCACTGCACGATCCGCTTCGCCGATGGCGCTTTCGTGCTCCAGGACACCTCATCCAACGGCACTTTCGTCAATGGCAGTGTCGAGCGCATCAGCGACCGCCACCGACTGCGCGACGGGGACCTCCTGTCGATCGGCAGTTACCTGATTGCGGCGCAGGTCTGCGGCCTTGCAGAGGTCGCCACGCCGGCACCCACCAGTCAGGAATCCATCAAGGCCGAATCCCCCTCCGCGCTGCCTGACGAACCCGCACCAGTACTACAGGCGCCAGCCCGACCCACCGGCGGCGCGCGGCGCGGCGGCGATCCGGCCGCCATGCTTGCCGACCTGCCTCCGGCGATCCCGGCGCCAGCCGGCCGTGCCGAGGAGGCGACGCCGGCAAGAGCGCCGCTGGCCGAAGACGGCGTCACCCGCCTGGCACGCGTGTTCAAGACCCCGCCCCCGGCCAGGCTGCCAGAAGACAACAAGCCTGCAGAAGCTGCTGGTACCGCTCAGGCCAGGACGGGTGGCGCCGGGGTGACACCGGAGGCGCCCTTGCAGACGCCGGTCGTCGACCAGGTACTGGCCGGTATCGCCAGAGGATTGGGGCTGTCGCCGGAAGACCTCGACGAAACCGATGCCGCCGTGCTCGGCGAACGAATGGGTGAACTGATCCTGTTGCTCACCGAAGAAATCCGGCAGTTGTTGGCGCTTCGCAATGCCGCCCTGGAGCCGCCGGCTGGCGCTCACCCCGGCGCGAGCGCGAGCAACCCCCTGGCAATCATGCCGACCAGCGAGGAAGCCCTGCGCGTGCTTTTTGGCCCGCCACGACGCGCCTATCTGGACAGTCGCCAGTCATTCCAGACCGCCTTGAGCGATTTGCGCCAGTACTTCCGGAAAACCGACGCGGCCGTGCGCGCCGCCACACTGACACTAGCCAACGAACTGGCTCCCGAGGCCATCGACAAGGCAGCGTCGGCCGAGAGTTTCATCGGCCAACTGCTCAGCTCACGCAAGGCCAGGCTATGGGATATCTACGTCGAACGCTGGGCCGGACGCACACCCTTGCAGCCGGGCCGCCCCGTCAGCTCATTCATCGACACCTTTGCCGACGCCACCGCCAAGCACGACCGGAACCGGGACGCATAGGATGCCAAGCGACGCCAACTCAGGCTCCGTGCAGCGTCCTGCCGCCCGATCAGCGAGCGAAAGTCAGGGCGGGCAACGCGGATCTGGTGGCAGACAACCACCAGCCCCTGGATCGGGGTCACTGGGCACCCGCTTCCACAACCCAAGACAATCAGCGCCGGTCGCCAGGTGCGAGGAGGCTGCATGAAGTTTTTCAGTTACGCCGATCCCGACGAACAGATCACTGCGCAAGGTCGACAGACCAGCCTGCGCCCGCTCCTGCGGGAATTCTCGGACGAGGAACTCGACAGCCTCGACAGCTTCGTTGGCGAACTGCGTTTCGCGGCCGGCAGCAGGATCATTGCCGCCGGCGGGCGCAACGATGCCTTGTTCATCGTCGTCTCCGGCAACGTCCGACTGACCACTGTCGCAGCAGGCGAGGCCGAGCACGAAGTGGATCGACTGATGGAAGGAGAAGCCTTCGGCATCCAGTCCTTTCTCGATGGCGAGGCCAGCGCGCTCGGCGCCACTGCCCTGGAGGCGACCGAGGTCCTGGCCTTGCACCGGGCTTCCTTCGAGCAACTGGCGGCCTGGAAACCCGCACTGGCAATCGCCCTGCTCCAGGATCTCGCCGCCTATGCCAGCCGGCGCCTGCGCCAGATCCAGATCGCCTGTTGAGACTGCCCCCCGAGAGCCACGCCATGAGCCCCGAGCTATTCTTCGCCAACTACACCAGGCGCACGTCGGCCCTTCCCAAGCCGGCATGGCAGATGCTGCGCATCCTCACCCTGCTCGTCACCCTGGGCTTCGCCGCGCTACTGGCGCTGAACCCCGGCGTCGGGCTCAGGTTGTGGTGGGGGCTGGCCATTCCCGTGCTGCCGGCGATCCTGGTAATCGCGCCGGGGCTCTGGCGCCAGGTCTGCCCGATGGCCTTCCTCAACCAGATTCCGCGCATGACCGGCAGCAGCCGCGGTCGGCCGCTACCCGGCAAGTGGAAGGACGCCGCCTTCCTGATTGCCGTGGCCATTTTTCTTGCCTGCGTCGCCGCCCGTTCGGCAATCCTCAACCATGCCGGCGTGCTGGTCGCCGCCGGCATCGTCGCGGTGCTGATCCTGTCCTTCGTCGGTGGTCTGGTGTTTGCCGGCCGCAGCGGCTGGTGCGGCACCTTCTGCCCCCTGGGGCCGATCCAGCGCACCTATGGCCATGCGCCGTTGCTGGTAGTGCCGAACGGCTATTGTCCGACCTGCGTCGGTTGCCAGAAAAACTGCTACGACTTCAATCCGCGCGGCGCGATCTTCGCCGACCTGGTCGACCCGGATCAGCGCTACGCCAGCCAGCGACGGCTGTTCATCGGCCTGCTGCCGGGGCTGATCGGCGCCTATTTCCTGCAGGGGCCGAGCCAGACCTATGGCCATGAACTCTATCTGGCGATCCTGCTCGGTTCGTGTTGCGCCTCGGCAGGCCTGTACGCCATCGCCACCAGCTACTTTCCGTTCTCGCCACATCGCGTCGCAGCGGTTTTTGCCGCGGTCGCACTGGCGCTCTTCTACTGGTTTGCCGGCCCGATCGTGCTCGACACCCTGGCCTACTTCCTTTCCTTCACGGCACCCGAGTGGCCAATCGCGGCGACCCGCAGCGTCGGCGCGATTGGCGGGCTGGTGTTGCTGGTTTCCAGTCTCCACGCGGAAAGGATGTTCAGGCAGGCTTCGCGCAAAGCCGCCGACGCAACGCCCGAGCCTACCCGAAAGACGCAGTTACGCACCCGCTTCGGCGGCACGCAGGCAGCGCAGGTCACCGACCGGGAGACGCAGGTCGCCTTCCCGGTCGCCAAGGGCGCGACCCTGCTCGACGCCATCGAGAGCGCCGGTCTGAAGATCAACTACGGTTGCCGGGCCGGTCTGTGCGGCGCCGACGCGGTGGTGGTCTGTGAAGGCAGCAAACACCTGTCCGCCGCCGGCGGCGACGAAACCGCGACCCTGCGGCGACTGGGCCTCGAAGGCAAGGCGCGGCTGGCATGCATGTGCCGCGTCAGCGGCCCGGTGATCATCGACCGCGATCCGACTTCCGCGGCTCCCGAGTCAGCCCCGGCCACCCTCGCCGCACCGGCCGTCGACCAAGCCCTCGCCAGCGGTGTGGCGCGGGTGGTGATCATCGGCAACGGCGTTGCCGGTACCAGCGCCGCGGAACACCTGCGTCGCCTGAGCGCCTCACTGCAGATCGACATGATCACCAGCGAACCGCTGCACTTCTACAATCGCATGGCCATCGGCCGCCTGATCTATGGTCGCGCCGGCATGGATGGCCTGCAACTGATTCCGGATAACTGGTACGCCAAGAATCGCGTCGAAGTCTGGCGCAACTCGATCGCCCGCGCGGTGGACCGGCAGAACAAGACCGTACTGCTGGCCACCGGTGAATCGCTGCCCTACGACAAGCTGATCCTCGCCACCGGCGCCCACTGCACCACGCCGGACCCGGATTTTCTCACTTTCGACAACGCCTTCGTGCTGCGCTCGGCCGAAGACGCCCAGGCGTTGCGCCAGCACGTGCAACTGCGGCGGGCACGCCGGGCACTGGTGATCGGCGGCGGCGTACTCGGCGTCGAAGCCGCCGACGCCCTGCACCACCTCGGCCTGCACGTCACGCTGTTGCAGCGATCGGACCGGGTGATGAACACCCAGCTCGACCACCAGGGGGCTGCCCGCCTCACCGCCTATCTGGAAGGCATCGGCATCCAGGTGCTGACGGAAGTCAATGTCAGCCGCTGGGAAGGCCAGGGCGAATGGTTACGGGCCGCCTGGCTGGCGCACGGACCGTGCGCCAGGGCGGACGTGTTCGTCGCTTGCCTGGGCATCAGCGCCAATACGCAACTGGCGCGCGCTGCCGGCCTGGAAGTCGGCCACGGCATCCAGGTGGATGCCTGCATGCGCAGCAGTGACCCGGACATCTACGCCGTCGGCGATGTGGCCGAGCTGCCTGGCGCGCTACGCGGTCTGTGGGCGGTTGGCGCCGCGCAGGCTGCCACCGCCGCCGGCGCGCTGCTCGGGCAGCCGCAACCCTACCAGGCACCTCGCATCGTTCTCCAGCTCAAATGCGACGGGATCGACCTGCGCAGCTTTGGCGAAATCGCTGCCCTGCCCGGCGACGAGGAGTATACCGCGATGCCGAACGCGGCCTCCTGGTGGCGGCTCATCCTGCGCCAGGAGGTGCTGATTGGCGCGATCTATGTCGGTCCACCGCGCTCGGCGAAAGATTTCACGCGCATCGTGCAGGCCGGTGCGGACCTGGCCCCGCTGCGGGCGGATTTGCGGCGCGGGGACCTGACGTGTCTGGCAAAACTGGGCACGGATTGAGACGCCGCAAGCGAGCGCGTCGGGAGCGTGATGTGCAGGCAGCCATCGCGCCGGGGGCTGGGTGTTTCCCTGCCACCGGCAAGCCACCAAGGCTACCGACCGCTACAGGCGGTTCTCTTTCACCAGTTTGCCGGTGATCGGGTGGTAGTACACTTCGATAATCTGCCCGGACTGTGTCACCGCGTAGAACTCATAGCAGTTCGTACGTGACACCTTGAATTTGACTATCGCGTATTGCTCGACTCCGAAGATTTTCTTGATCTGCTCTTCAGACAGCCACTTGCTGCGTGGTTCGTCGGTGCAGCGCACCTGCTCGGTACCGGGACTGGCAAGCGCCGTTGGCGAGCAGACCAGCACGCACGCCAAAACTCCGCTCGTCAACAACTTCACCCGTGCATGGCCAAGGCGCATGCTGGCAGGCCGCTGGTGATCCCGATCCGCAACTATCCCTCTCATGGTCTTCTCATTCCTTTCGTTCCGGATCTGTCACCGCCCTGAATCCTTGCTGCCACCCTCGCCCGCTGCGCACGGCCCGTCGAAGAAGGCTTTTGCCGCCGACAACACAGCACAAACTTTAAGTCAATCACTTCAAAACGCTGCAAGCACACCTATTTTATCTCCCTCTTATGAAGATTGACACGGGGCATCGCGGCGTACTGCCTGCGTGTGACCATTCAACAGAGGCCGGAAAGGGTATGATCGGCTTTTCGTTGATCCACCCCTACACCGATGACTTCACTGCCCAAGCCGACCCTTCTGGCACTTGTCCTGCTGTTTCTGCTCGGCGGTTGTGCCACACGCCCGATCAATCCGCCGCTGACGCAGGCCGACCCGCGCAGCGGTTACCGCTTCGAAACGCGTCAGGCGTATGTCAGGAACAAGGAAAACCTGGTTATCCTCGCCTTCTCGGGCGGCGGCACGCGCGCTGCCGCTTTTTCGTACGGGGTACTCGAGTTCCTTCGGCGAACCGAGGTCGTCGGACCGACAGGCCAGACGGCGCGCCTGCTTGACGAGGTCAACGTCATCACCGGCGTCTCGGGTGGCAGCTTCACCGCGCTGGCCTACGGCCTGTACGGCGACAGGCTGTTCGCCGACTACGAGCAACGCTTCCTGAAGCGCAATGTGCAGGGCGAGATCATCGCCCGCACGTTCAGCCCGCGCAACTGGGGGAACCTGTGGTCGCTGGGCTGGGGCCGTTCCGAACTGGCTGCCGAGTTGTACGACGAAATCCTGTTCAACGGAGCCACCTTCGGCGATCTGGATCGCGGTCGTGGCCCGCTGATCCTGGCATCGGCGACCGACATCTCGACCGGCGCGCGTTTTGTTTTCAACCAGAGTACCTTCGATGTCATCTGTTCTGAGCTCAATGCCGTGCCGCTGTCGCGCGCCGCCGCCGCGTCGTCGGCCGTGCCGGTGGTGCTCTCACCGGTGACGATCAACAACTATGGCGGCACCTGCAACACGCGCATGCCTGAATGGATGCGGCGATTCAGCGAAGCGGCGGAACCGCCGCGGCCGGCGGCGCGTGCGATCCGCTCGCTGAAGGACATGCAGGCCTACGGGGACGGCATTAACCGGCCCTACCTGCATCTCGTCGATGGCGGTGTCTCCGACAATGTCGGCATGCGCGCGGTGCTCGATGCCCTGGAAGTCTCGCAGGCCTTGCACGAGGCGGGCGCACCGACGCCACTCGACAGCGCGCGCCGGATCATCGTCTTCATCGTCAATTCGCTCTCCTCGCCGCCGACCAACTGGGATAAATCCGAAATTCCACCCGGTACCTTGAACATCCTCCTGAAGTCGGCCGGCGTGCCGATCGACCGCTACTCGTACGAGGCGATCGAACTGTTGCGGGACGTCGCGGCGCGTTGGCAGACCCTGCGTCAGATCGGCAACTCGGCAGCCATGTCCACCAACAGGGATCCTGCTGTCGCTGCTGCGCTACGTGTGCCGAACGCCGAGATCTATGCCATTGACGTGTCGTTCGCAGCGCTCAAGGACAAGGACGAACTGGCCTATCTGAACGATCAGCCGACCTCATTCGTGCTGCCGGACGAGGCCGTCGACCGACTGCGCGCCGCGGCCGGAAAGATCATCATGGATTCGCCGGAATTCCAGCGCCTGCTGAAGGACGTCGGGGCAAAAATCTTGACTGACGACCGGTTGCGCCCAGGGGCGACAATGACAGGCGCCGCCGCGAAGTGACCATCGCACGCAACCATGGCGAGACAGCATAAACCCGACATCCGGTCCCGGTTGCTCACCGGCCAGCGGGAGCATAGGTAGTAGACGCAATCAGCCAGGATCGGCCGATGAAGCTCAACAAGGCAAATCCTCCTGATACACCCTTTGTGGCGCTTCTACACCCGTTTCCTGGAGGAAAGGTCGGCTGATCCTGCCGTCCGAACCTTCGGAGCGCGCGCTCTATCTTGGCAGCAACAGACGAAAAACCGCGCCGTGTTCGTTCTCAAGCCGGATCTGGCCGCGCTGGCCGGCGTTCTCGTGCATTTCTGCGATGCGACGTGCCAGCCTCAGCCCAAGTCCGGTGCCTTCCCCAGTGACATGTACCGCCGCCCTGCCAGCATCATTCAGGAGTTGTTCATCGAAGCCGCTCCCGTCGTCACGGACAACGAAATCCAGAAACCCATCGCTTTCCGCAACCTCGATGGCGATCCGCGTACGCGCATGCCGCGCGGCGTTCTGTACGGCGTTGGCCAGTACCATGCGCACCAGGGCTTGATCGTAAAACCACAAGGTCGGCGCCTGCGAGCAATCGACGTCCACCTGGAAGTTGCCGCGCAGGAACGCAACGTCGACAAGTTCGGTGGCAAGATCGGCCGGCGCGTGGGCATCGACATCCAGAGCCAGGCTCCCCACATCCGAGCGGTAATAGATCAGCAGCCTGGTCAGCGTATCAGCGGCGGCCATGGCTTCATGCAGCGTTTCGACATCGCCCCTGGCCTCGGCACGCCCGGCCAGTTGGGCCAGGCGATTCTTGACGTCGTGCAGGGTCAGCGTAGCAATCTCGGCGAATCTCATGAGTTCGCCGGCAAGCAAAACTTGCGCTGAACCTTTGCCGCGATATCGGTAATAGCGCTCAGCCTGGGATGAGCGGCGTCCTTGCCGAACAGCAACTGTTGGTAACGCCGCGCAGCCTGTACCTTCTCCTCGTCAAAACCATTGACGTAGACATCGAGAAACAGGGCGTAGGCTGCGTTGGCGACGATCTGCAGGTTGCCGGGCAACCGTTCTGCCGCCTCCCTCAGCATTGCCGCTGCCGTCCGGAAATCGCCAGACTGCCCCTTCCTGACGGCGTCGTCGTTGATCCGGATGATCTCGGCGTTACTGCTGCTGATCAGATCCTGCGCGCGTTCCGGTTTGCCGTGCGCTTGCATCATCTGTGTAATGTTCACTTGCAATACGGCTTGGCCCGGGTTGTTCTGCAACACATCCTTGAGCATCTGCTCCGCCTCTTCCTGCTTGCCATGCACCAGACAGGCCTTCGCGACGGCGAGCTTCACCGCTTCCGACAAGGTCTGGGTATCCCCTTGCAAGGCGCGTTCCAGGGCCTGTTGCGCCAGTTCGGGATTGCCCGCCTGATGCTGCGCAACCGCCTCCACGGCGGCCAGAAGCGGCGTGTCGCCTGCCTCCTTGAAAGTGGTTCTGGCCTCCTTGACCAGGGCGATGGCCTTGCCGGCGTCGCCAAGTTCGGTCAGTGCATTGCCGAGCCTGGCGTAATCATTGAGGTCGCACAACGGCGACTTGCGGGTCTTCTGTACAACGAGGCTCATCGCTTTCTCGACGCGACCGAAATCCCCCGCTTCCTCGGCGAACCCGGCAATTGCACGATGGCGAGCCAAAGAGTTGGGGGACAACTCCGATGCCCGGTCGAGCACCAACAGAGCCTCCTCGACCTGGCCGGTGTCCCGGTGCAGGCGGCCGAGGACATCGTAGGCCGCCAGGAAACGCGGGGTCTCGACCAGAAGGTCGGTCAGCGCATCCTTCGCTTGTGCATGCTCGCCATTGCCCTGATACGCTTTCGCCAGCCCCAGTTTTGCCCAGGGCATCGAACGCATTTGCAGGGCTTGCTGATAGAAGGCAATGGCCTGGTCGAAGCGTTTGGTCATGATCAGCGCATTGCCCTTGATGCGCATTGCGTCCACCAGGTATTTGTCCCTGCCGGCAATGATCTCGTCGCAGACCGGAATGATCTCCTGCCAGCGCCCCTGATCCTGCAGTTTGTCCACCTCCAGCAAGCGGGTCTTCTTTTCCAGCAGACGGTCGATGCGAGACTTCAGGGTGTCCGCGGTAAAGGGCTTCAGCAGGTAGTCATCGGGCAAACATTCGGCCGCGGTGATCACCGAACTGTAGCTCTTTTCGGCCGTGATCATGACGAACAGCGTCGCCCGACTGATGATCGCGCGGGTCCGTAAAAATTCGAGGAACTGCTGCCCGTCCGAGCCGCCACCGAGGTAGTAGTCGCAAAGGATGATATCGACCCGGTTGCTTTTGATGACCTCGAGCGCATCCCGGACAGTACCCGCAACGCTGGTTTGTTCCACGCCCAGACCGGTCAATTGACTACGGATGGAGCTGCGCATGGCCGGGACATCGTCGATGATCAGGACACGTTTGTTACGGTAAGGCGAGATGATGGCCATTGCAGAGTTGCGCCTTTCGGAGTACTGAATGGTACTGGAGTTCGACTTCGCCTGCTCCTGGTATGTTCGGACAGGAGGCCGATTTCTGCTCCTGGTGTGATTTACATCAAACCCAAACACCGGAAAGGCGGCACAACCCGGCCGAATCGTCCTGACATCAAGCAGGAACGAGCTGCCCTTTGCGTCTGTCGTCTCCCCAGGGACGCCGTTCACCTGGACCCGTCGACGGAAACGGCTCAGCATGTGAACGGTTGTTCCTCCTTCTGCAGTTGAAGCGCCATCGGTTCGATATAGCCCAACTCGCTGGGACCGTGGCTTCGCTTTCTCGCGCGGCAATCCTGTCGGTCAGTGCCGGAATACAGATCTCTGGATTTCAACTCAGCATCGTGGCTACAAAATCCAGATGAAAGCTGCCGCCGACAAATCCTGCGATGCCCGAGGCCAGACCTACTCCGGCAAACGCCAGAGCGAACCACACCAACCATTTCCGACGAGTCAATGCGGCCACGCCGAGTACCGCGAGACCGACAGTCATGCCAGCTTCGGCAATATCAAACTGATCGTCGTGAAAATTCAGTTGTTCGTACTCCTGTTCGTAAGCCTCCGCCTGCTGCTTGATCTCTTCCTTTTCTCTCGCATAGCGTTCGACCTTCTCCCGGTAAAACTCGATCTTCTTTTCAAGTAGAGCTGCCGCCTCCGGCGCCAGGCCTAAGCTCCGCTCACGCTCAAAGGAAAGTTGATCGAGCATGCTCTCGGCAAGCCCTTGTTTGGTGCTCTTCGCCTGAAAATAGGCCCAGGCGTTCACACTCCTCGCCTGCGCCTGTGCCATCGCCTGCCCGATGTTTCCCCCCTTGATACTGAACAGTGCCATCACCGTCGCCAGAACGGCCACCAGTACGGCAATCACGCTGATCAGGCGATCGGAAGCCTGTTCGGCCTTGTCCACCACATCTTCAATCGCATCCTTGATGTCACCCATATCCATTCCCTCCTGTTGAAATCAAGACCACAGACCTCGAAGCGTACACAGTTCAACGATTCGAGCCAAAAAGCTAAGACATGGAACCGCCGTCGGCGAACCTGCCGACAGGTAACACGACCTCAAGCGAAAGTGCAGGCGCTGCCTCCGTCCGCCCCCCCGACGTACCGGCTACCGTCTGCCGGCGAATCGCCGCCAACTGCAAGGAATCGATCGGATAGTGCCCAGCGCCAGCCTGGAGCACCCGGCCGTAGCGTTTTTCCCACTCGGCCGATGCAATTTGGCTGGCCACCGGTCTCACCCCACTCCGGCCGCGAGATGGCATCAACCGACCATCAGTGCCGGCGGATGAGGCGAATGTCATGGCATCGCATGCAGCCCACGCGAATATTAGCCCAGGATCCTTGCCAATGACCAGTACGCACCTAGCCTCGACCCCCTCCCCCAAGCGCTATATATCCTTGGAAAATCGTATCTCAGGCCTTGAAATTGCAAGCCTTCGGCCCTATTATTAGCACTCGTTAGCGGTGAGTGCTAATTTTTCTGCACTTGAGCATTGTGCTCATGAGGGCAGAACCCGGTAGTCAGTGTTCGTTTATATGCTTAACCCAAGGAGAAACTGCATGAAAATTCGCCCGTTGCATGATCGCGTGATCGTCAAACGCCTTGAAGAGGAGCGGAAGACCGCCTCCGGCATCGTTATTCCGGATACCGCTGCTGAAAAGCCTGACCAGGGAGAGATTCGCGCCGTTGGCAATGGCAAGGTGCTCGAGGACGGTAGCGTGCGCGCCCTCGCCGTCAAGGTTGGCGACCGTGTCTTGTTTGGCAAGTACGCGGGGCAAACCGTCAAGGTCGAAGGCGAAGAACTACTGGTCATGCGTGAGGAAGACATCATGGGCGTCGTCGAATCCTAGACCTTTCGGTCGGACAGCATTGCGTCCACCCCCTGCAGCACCAACCCGTTTCCGTTTCAAATTACTAAAGAATTCTAGGAGTTATCTCTATGGCAGCTAAAGACGTCAAGTTTGGCGATAGCGCACGCGCTCGCATGGTAGAAGGCGTAAATATTCTTGCAGACGCGGTCAAGATTACCCTCGGCCCGAAAGGCCGTAACGTTGTTCTGGAGCGCTCGTACGGTGCACCAACCGTCACCAAGGATGGTGTCTCGGTCGCCAAGGAAATCGAACTGAAGGACAAGTTCGCCAATATGGGTGCCCAGATGCTCAAGGAGGTCGCCTCCAAGACTTCCGACATCGCGGGTGACGGCACCACGACAGCAACCGTACTGGCCCAATCGATCGTCCGCGAAGGCATGAAGTATGTCGCTGCCGGCATGAACCCGATGGATCTGAAGCGCGGCATCGACAAGGCGGTGGTGGCCACCGTCGAAGAGTTGAAGAAACTGTCGAAGCCATGTTCGACCAGCAAGGAAATTGCTCAGGTCGGTTCGATCTCTGCCAACGCTGACGCGGACATTGGCGACATCATCGCCAAGGCAATGGACAAGGTCGGCAAGGAAGGCGTGATCACCGTCGAAGACGGCAAGTCCCTGAACAATGAGCTCGACGTGGTCGAGGGGATGCAGTTTGACCGCGGCTATCTGAGCCCCTACTTCATCAATAACAACGAGAAGCAGAACACGATCCTCGAAAACCCGTACGTGCTGATCTTCGACAAGAAGATCTCCAATATCCGTGATCTGCTGCCCGTCCTTGAACAGGTCGCCAAGTCTGGCCGCCCGCTGTTGATCGTCGCAGAAGACGTGGATGGCGAGGCTCTGGCCACGTTGGTGGTCAACAACATCCGCGGTATCCTCAAGACCTGTGCCGTCAAGGCTCCAGGCTTTGGTGACCGTCGCAAAGCCATGCTTGAAGATATCGCCATCCTGACCGGTGGTCAGGTCATCGCGGAGGAAGTCGGCCTGACGCTTGAAAAGGCAACACTCGCTGAACTCGGCCAGGCCAGACGCATCGAAATCGGCAAGGAAAACACGACGATCATCGATGGCGCTGGCGTAACCGGCAACATCGAAGCACGCGTCAAGCAGATCCGCGCGCAAATCGAAACCGCCACCAGCGACTACGACAAGGAAAAGCTGCAGGAACGCGTGGCCAAGCTGGCGGGTGGCGTGGCCCTGATCAAGGTCGGTGCCGCCACCGAAGTCGAAATGAAAGAGAAGAAGGCACGTGTCGAAGATGCACTGCATGCAACTCGCGCGGCGGTTGAAGAAGGCATTGTTCCGGGCGGCGGCGTGGCTCTGCTGCGCGCCCGTCTGGCGCTATCCTCGCTGAAGGGGGAAAACGCCGATCAGGAAGCTGGCATCAAGATCGTCCTGCGAGCGATGGAGCAACCGCTGCGCGAAATCGTCGCCAACGCTGGCGAAGAACCGTCGGTGGTGGTCAATGCCGTGCTGCAAGGCGCCGGTAATTTTGGCTACAACGCTGCTACCGGAGAGTACGGTGATCTGGTTGCCATGGGCGTCCTCGATCCGACCAAGGTGACTCGCACCGCCCTGCAGAATGCAGCTTCGATCGCCGGTCTGATGCTGACGACCGACTGCATGGTCGCTGAACTGGCCGAAGACAAGCCGCCCATGGGTGGCGGGGGCATGGGTGGTGGTGGTATGGGTGGTATGGGTGGCATGGGCGGAATGGACATGTAACAACCCCCCTGTCCGGGGCTCTGCCTTTCATGAAAAAACCCCGCTGCGGCGGGGTTTTTTTGTGCCTGTCGCGACCTTTGCCAGGCGGCTACATTCTCTTCTGGTCATTTACCCCGAAGCGTGTATGCGCCAGTCCAGGGTTCCAAGACGAGCCTAGCGATCCTTGCTTTCCAGTGCCGGCTTGTTGATGTCGATCTTGTAACGCGTCCGCAGACCGGAGAGATAGGCCGAAAAATCTTCCTGACCAATAATCGTTGCATACTCGCGCTGCAAGGCCTTGCGGCTATTCTCGTCGACCTTCTCCGGATGACTGACCTTCATGATCTTGTAGAGCAGGTAGTTGCCATCACTACCTTGAACACCGACATAGGCCGGCATTTTCTCGACATCGGCTTTGAAGATCGCTTTCAGCGCTGCCCCAGGCACCTGTCGACCGTCCTGACGTGAGACATTCCTGACCAGCGACCAGGTGACCTTGTCCTCACCACCCTGCTGCAATTCACGCAGGCGTGCCTCCCCGGCCGCACGCGCCAACTTTGCCTCTTCCTGAGCCTTCAGCGTTGCTTCAATACCAGCCCTGACGGCCTCCAGGGGCTTGGTACTTGCTGGTCGATGTTCCAACACCCTCGCAGCCAGCAAGGTGTTCGGCGCAATCTCGACAACTTCGGTATTGCGTTTGTTTTTCACCGATTCATCGGCAAACAGCGCGCTGAGGATCTTCTGGTTACCGAGTTGCCCAAGAGTGGCCAGCAGTTCGGGTGCTGTGTTGCGCGCCACCCAGCCGGATTGCTGGATTTTCAACTTGAATCGGTCGGCAGCCGGCTGTAGGCTGTCCGGCTGCTCATAGACCATATTGCTGAAGGATTCGGCGGCATCAGCAAACTGCCGCGCAGCGGTCTGGCGCTTCAGTTCGTCTTCGATTTCCGGGCGCACCTCGACCAGCGAGCGCTGCTTGCCTGCCTTGATACCCGTCAGCTTGATGATGTGATAGCCGAATTCCGATTGCACCAGGTCCGAGATTTCATTCTCTCGTAGCTTGAATACGCTCTCATCGAACGCCTTCACCATCGTGCCACGAGCAAAAAAGCCCAGATCCCCCCCCTTTTCCGCCGAGCCGGGATCCTGCGAGTATTGCCTGGCCAGATCTGCAAACCTGGCAGGCGATTTCTGGACTTCCTTCAAGGCTTCCGCGGCCTTGGCCCTGGCCTTTTCCGGGTCGACGTCGCCACCGGTCAGAATCAGTATGTGGCTGGCACGCCGCTCCTCGGGCTGTTGATATCGATCCTTGTGACCCTCGTACCATGCGCTCACTTCGGCATCGCTAGGCGCCAGTTGGGCCAGAAGCACGTCAAGAGACAGGACAAGATACTCAACTTTGGCCTGCTCAGGCACTTCAAACTGTACTTTGTTCTGTTCGTAGTACGCCTGAACCGCGGACGTATCGATCCTCACTTGCCCTGCGAACTGTTCCGGTGCGAGACGCCACTCGGCAATCTGTCGCTCCTCGGCTTGTATGCGCAGCAGCCTGTCGGTCACGGTATTGCCGGCGATCGCGGTTTCGCCAATTGCATCGACCATCTGCTTCAGCGTAAGATCCTGGCGAAGCTGTGCCTCAAACTGGGCTTGCGACATGCCCTGTGACGCCAGCGCGGCTTGGTAGCGCGTCAGCGAAAACCGCCCGTCCTCCTGCAAGGCCGGAATCTGGCTGATCACCTCGCGCAACAGGTCGTCGCCGGCACCTAGCCGCCCCTTCGCTGCTTCGAGAAGCAGCAGGCGCTGGTCGATCAGCGAATTGAGCACCGCCAGCTTCGCTGCTGGGGTATTCATCGACTCGGGACGAAAATTGGCGCCCAGAACCTGCCGCAGCCGCTCCTGTTGCGTGCGCCAGGCCTGGTCGAACTGTTGTATGGAGATTTTCGAGTCACCAACGCGCGCGAGATCCGTGCCTGCCCCGGTATTGCGGACGTACGAGTCCACTCCCCAGAAGGCAAAGGGCAAGGTTATCAAGCCGAGGAAGATCTGGACTACTCTCTTGTTGTTGCGAACGGCGTCAAAGAACATAGTTGGGAGCCCGCTAATGTATGGGGACATTCAAGCAAAGAAAAAGGCGAACTTGCGTTCGCCTTTCGGTACTGGCGGAGTGGACGGGACTCGAACCCGCGACCCCCGGCGTGACAGGCCGGTATTCTAACCAACTGAACTACCACTCCGAAACGTGCTGCAGAATCTATCCTGCTTTCCTGGTGGGTGCTGACGGGCTCGAACCGCCGACATCCAGCTTGTAAGGCTAGCGCTCTACCAACTGAGCTAAGCACCCGTTGCGTGCGACAAAAGCATGGAGGCAGGAGTCTACCGCATCCTCCACCACTTGGCCAGAGCGAAAGCCGCTTCTGCCGCAAGATCTCCAAATGGCACCAGCATGCACCCCGGCTCCATCGAGTATCAATGCGTGATCACGGTTGGCACGCTCTCCGGGGTGACTGCGACGACCACGGGAGGCGCCTCTACCTCGGCCGACACAGGCTCAGGCTTGCGCTCCAGAGCATGCTCAAGCACTTGATCGATCCACCGCACCGGAATGATCTCCAGTTTATTCTTGATGTTGTCCGGAATCTCGGCCAGATCCCGAACATTCTCCTCAGGAATCAACACCCGCGCCAGACCGCCTCGAACCGCCGCCAGGAGCTTTTCCTTCAGGCCGCCAATCGGCAACACCTCGCCACGCAGGGTGATCTCTCCGGTCATCGCGACATCGCAACACACCGGGATGCCGGTCAATACCGAAACCAGCGCGGTGCAGATTCCCACTCCCGCAGATGGCCCGTCCTTGGGAATCGCCCCCTCTGGGAGATGAATGTGAATATCGCTCTTCTGATAAAAATCATGATCGATACCCAGCGACTGGGCGCGCTTGCGGACCACCGACAAGGCCGCCTGTACCGACTCTTGCATCACCTCGCCGAGTTTGCCAGTGGTTGTGGTCTTGCCCTTGCCCGTCAGGACCACCGCCTCGATGGTCAGCAACTCACCGCCGACTTCGGTCCATGCCAGACCAGTGACCTGACCCACCTGATTCTCGCGCTCGGCAACACCGAAGTTGTAGCGTCGCACGCCCAGATATTTGTCGAGGTTGCGCGCGCTCACGGCGACCTTAGCCTGGCTCTTTCTGAGCAGCAGCGTCTTCACCACCTTGCGACAGATCTTGGAAATGTCACGCTCCAGCGATCGCACGCCGGCCTCGCGCGTGTAGTAGCGGACGATATCGCGCAATGCGCTTTCGGCCACCGTTAGCTCGGTGATCTTCAGACCATTGTTCTTCATCTGCTTCGGCAGCAGATAGCGTTGGGCGATATTGACCTTTTCGTCTTCCGTATAGCCCGAAAGCCGGATCACTTCCATGCGATCAAGCAAGGGGGCGGGAATGTTCAGTGTGTTGGCCGTGGCCACGAACATCACTTCCGAGAGATCGTACTCGACTTCCACGTAGTGATCGACGAAGGTCGAGTTCTGCTCCGGGTCGAGGACTTCGAGCAGCGCCGAACTCGGATCACCACGAAAATCCTGACCCATCTTGTCGACTTCGTCGAGCAGGAAGAGCGGATTCTTGACTGCGATCTTGCTCATGTTCTGCAGGATCTTGCCCGGCATCGAGCCGATGTAGGTTCGCCGATGGCCGCGGATTTCGGCCTCGTCTCGCACCCCTCCCAAGCTCATGCGCACGAACTTGCGGCCCGTTGCACGCGCGATCGACTGTCCCAGCGAAGTCTTGCCGACCCCCGGAGGACCGACCAGGCACAGAATCGGCGCCTTCAGTCGATCGACACGCTGCTGCACCGCAAGGTACTCGATGATCCGCTCCTTGACCTTCTCAAGGCCCCAATGGTCGGTATCGAGAATCTTGCCGGCAGCGGCCAGATCCTTGCTGATGCGTGTCCGCTTGCGCCACGGCAGACCGATCAGCGTTTCGATGAAGTTACGCACCACCGTCGCCTCAGCCGACATCGGCGACATCAACCTGAGCTTACGAAACTCCGACTGCGCCTTGGCAAGGCCCTCCTTGCTCATTCCCGCAGCCTTGACCTTCTTGTCAAGTTCATCCAGGTCGGCACCTTCCTCACCTTCTCCGAGTTCCTTCTGGATCGCCTTGACCTGCTCGTTGAGGTAATACTCGCGCTGACTTTTCTCCATTTGGCGCTTGACGCGTCCCCGAATGCGCTTTTCGACCTGCAGGATGTCGATCTCGGCCTCGAGTTGCGCGAGCAGACGTTCGATACGTGCGCGCACATCAAACATTTCGAGGATTTCCTGCTTCTGCTCCAGTTTCAAGGGCAGGTGTGCGGCAATGGTATCGGCCAGACGACCGGCGTCCTCGATGCCGGTGATCGAGGTCAGAATTTCCGGTGGAATCTTCTTGTTGAGCTTGACGTACTGGTCGAACTGCGCGATCACCGCGCGGCGCAGCGCCTCGACTTCGTGGTTGGGGCCATCATCGGCAACCACTGGACGCGCGCTTGCAAAGAACATCTCGTGACGCGCGTCGATGGCCTCCAGGCGCGCACGCTGCGAACCTTCGACCAGTACCTTCACGGTCCCGTCCGGCAGTTTCAACATCTGCAGGATATTGGCCACACAGCCCACACTGTAGAGGTCTTCTGCTTCCGGCTCGTCCTTGACGGCGGACTTTTGAGCCACCAGCAGGATGCTCTTGCCGACTTCCATCGCCACTTCGAGGGCCTTGATCGACTTGGGGCGCCCGACAAACAGAGGAATCACCATGTGCGGAAAAACCACCACGTCGCGCAGCGGCAACAGCGGCAGTTCGACTGGCTCGCTAAACAGCTTGGGGGTTGCAGACATCGATTGTGCCCTTCAGGTGAAAGTCCATGCCGTGATATGGTGGCAAGGACTCGTAATTCAAGCCGCACAGAGTGCGGCCAGCACATCAGTTGCCGCCGGAAACCTTGGGTTGATCAGCGTAGATCAGGATTGGACATGCATCACCGACGATCACGCTCTCGTCGATGACGATCTCTGAGACATTCTCCATACCGGGAAGTTCGTACATGGTGTCGAGCAACACCGACTCGATAATCGAACGTAGGCCGCGCGCACCAGTCTTCCGTTCGAGCGCCTTTCTGGCAATGGCCATCATCGCTGCCGGACGGATTTCCAGCGCCACGCCCTCCATCGCGAACAGTTTCTGGTACTGCTTGACCAGGGCGTTCTTCGGTTCGACCAGGATTTGTACCAACGCCGCCGTCGATAATTCCTCAAGTGTGGCGAGCACCGGCAGGCGCCCGATGAGTTCGGGAATCAGGCCGAACTTGATCAGGTCTTCGGGTTCGACGCTGCGCAGCACATCGCCAATCGCCTTCTTGTTCTCCTTGCTTTTCACCTCGGCACCAAAGCCGATTCCCCCACGCTCGGAGCGGTGGCGGATGACCTTCTCCAGACCGTCAAAAGCGCCACCGCAAATGAACAGAATATTCGTGGTATCGACCTGCACGAAGTCCTGATTGGGATGCTTGCGCCCCCCCTGCGGCGGGACCGATGCCACCGTACCTTCGATCAGCTTGAGCAGCGCTTGTTGCACACCCTCACCAGAAACGTCGCGAGTAATCGAAGGATTGTCGGACTTGCGCGAAATCTTGTCGATCTCGTCGATATAGACGATCCCGCGCTGGGCCTTCTCGGTATCGTAATCCGCTTTCTGCAGCAGCTTCTGGATAATGTTTTCGACATCCTCACCAACGTAGCCGGCTTCGGTCAGCGTCGTCGCATCGGCCATCACAAAGGGCACGTCGAGCATGCGCGCCAGCGTCTGCGCCAGCAAGGTCTTGCCCGACCCGGTCGGGCCGATCAGCAGGATGTTGCTCTTGGCGAGTTCAATCTCATCGCTGCTCTTGCCGAAGTGACGCAGCCTTTTGTAATGGTTATACACCGCCACCGACAGAATGCGCTTCGCCTGATCCTGGCCAATCACATACTGGTCGAGGAGCGCCGAGATCTCCCGCGGCGTCGGCAGGTCCCCCTTGGCACCCTTGGCACCCTGATCACCGGCAATCTCGTCCCGAACGATATCGTTGCAGAGTTCGATGCATTCATCGCAGATGAATACCGACGGCCCGGCAATCAGCTTCTTCACTTCATGCTGGCTCTTGCCGCAGAACGAGCAGTAGAGCAATTTTTCAGTGCCACTCTTCTTTTCCGACATGTCGACCTACCTCGCTGTCAAGCCTTATGGAGACTGCCCGGATGCGGCGTCAAATCGCATCCCGTTTGGTCAGCACCTTGTCGATCAAACCATATTCTGCCGCTTCCTGCGCGGAAAGGAAATTGTCGCGATCGGTATCGCGCTCAATGCGATCGATCGCCTGCCCGGTGTGTTGCGCCATCAACTCGTTGAGCTTGGCACGCAGTGAAAGAATCTCCTTGGCGTGAATCGCGATATCCGAAGCCTGTCCCTGAAAGCCACCCATCGGTTGATGGATCATCACACGTGAGTTCGGCAGGGCAAAACGCTTGCCTTGAGCGCCTGCGGCAAGCAGAAATGCCCCCATCGAGCACGCCTGCCCCATGCACAGGGTAGACACATCGGGTTTGATGAACTGCATGGTGTCGTAGACCGAAAGTCCGGCCGATACCGACCCACCGGGCGAGTTGATGTAGAAATGGATATCCTTGTCCGGGTTCTCCGCCTCCAGAAAGAGGAACTGTGCGACCACCAGATTCGCGGTCACGTCGTTTACCGGGCCCACCAGAAAAATCACCCGTTCCTTGAGCAGGCGCGAATAGATGTCGTATGCGCGCTCGCCGCGCCCGCTCTGCTCGATCACCATCGGCACCAGGCCGAGCGCCTGCGGATTCCATTTGCTTCCGTGCTCCATGTCCATTGCGCTTCCTTTGCTCCACGATTCTTGCCTGTTCAGTTCAGGACTGCTGCCCCATCAATTCAGCAAAGGGGACCGGTTTTTCGAGCACCGTCACCTGGCTCAGTACCCAATCGGCCACGTTGGTCTCGATCGCCGTGCCTTCGAAATCCGCGAGGCGCTCTGGCTGGGCATAGTACCAGCGGACAACCTCCTGCGGATGGTCGTAACTCTGCGCCGCCTCCTCGACCATCGCTTTCACCTGCTCGGGCCGCGCCTGCAGACCGTGCGACTTGACGACTTCGGCAAAGATCAGGCCGAGCGTTACCCGCCGCCGAGCCTGGTCGACAAACCACTCGGGCTGCATCGGCAAATCCTTGACCTTCATGCCGCGCTGTTCCATGTCCTGCCGCGCCAACTGCATCAGACGTTCGATCTCGCGGTGAATCAGTGCTCCCGGCACCTCGATAGCGTTAACCCGCAGCAGCGCATCCATCACCTGCTCCATGATCTTGGCCTGCAGACGCTTCTTCACCTCGCGCCTGAGGTTGTCCTCGATTTCAGTCCGCATCTTGTCGAGATCACCATCCGCGACGCCCAGGGCCTTGGCGAAGTCGGCGTCAACTTCCGGAAGAATCGCCTCACCCACCTCTTTGACCGTCAGTTCGAAGGTCACCGTCTGGCCGGCCAGTTCCTTCGAGAAATACTCGGCGGGAAAGGTCAGTTCGAAGGATTTGCTTTCACCCGGGCGCGTACCGATCACCGCGTTCTCGAAATCGGAAAGCATCTTGCCTTCGCCGAGCACGAAACGATAATCCTTGCCCTCGCCTCCGGCGAACGGCTCACCGCCCTTCTTGCCGAGAAAATCGACGCTCACTCGGTCGGCATTCGCCGCCGGACGATCGACGAGTTCGTAACGCACACGCTGCTTGCGCAGAATGTCGATCGTCCCGTCGATCTCGGCGGCACCCACTTCAAGTACCGGCCGAGAGATCTCTACCCCGGTCAGATCGCCCAAGGTGATCTCCGGGTAGACTTCGAAGACCGCCAAAAACTCGATATGCGTCGTACTGCCGCTGTCCCTGGGCTCGATCTTCGGACTGCCGGCGACGCGCAACTGCCGCGCCGTAACCTCGTCGCTCAACTTCTGCCCCAGAGCCTCGGTCAACGCCTCATGGCGAGCCTGCTCGCCGTACTGCTGTCTGACGATGTGAGTCGGCACCTTGCCCGGGCGGAAGCCCGGCATCTTCATGTTCCGACCCAGACGCTGCAGGCGCTGGTCGACTTCCCTGTCGAGTTCGGCAATCGCGACCGAAAGGTCGACCCGGCGCTCAAGAGCGCTTACGGCTGCGACAATGGTTGATGGGTCAGTGTTGGCGACGTTCGTTTCCATTAAGAATCCTTGTGATACGGGCTGAAAGGTGACTGAAACCTGGCTCGGACGAAGGCGCCCGCGCCGCCAGACGATGCTGCGCCGGCAACCGGACCGAAAATGCGGAGACCATCGTGCTGCTCCAGCATTCGTTCGCTTCCAGGGAACTTCACGAGGCAAGCGGTCTTCCAGCGCACCAGTAAAAGACCCGCATGCTCACCCGGGATGCATCGACAACTGCGTCGGCTTCGGTTCCATGTCGGGGTCCGCGCTGCAATGCCGCCTCTCCGCGCACGGAAAGCTCACGATTCTACAGCAATAATTGATGGCTCGAAACCCGTGGCGTACTGTCGAGGCGGACGCCACGATGCGGCGGACCCCTGGCGGGGACTATCCGGGGGGATGCCGGTGCGGCGGAACGGATCCCGCTCAGGCAAACCGCGTCAGCGGTTGCCGAGCGCGCGCCCTGGCAAAGAAATGTATTCAAGAAAGCACCCTTTTCGGCCGTTAAGCATTTACCAACCCCACGAGGAAGCCGCCATGAAAATCGCTAGTTCCGAGATGCAGATGGTTTCGTCGCATGCCTCGATGCAGCGCGACGAAGTCCGCGAATCGCTGCGCATGTGGACGGGAACACAGCGGCCGGACTTCGAAGGCCGCGGGAACGCAACTCCTGCTGCGGAGCGAGTAACGCTCTCGGATGCCGGCAAAGCGGCACAGGCGGCCGAGGCCGGTGCCGCGAACGTCAGCCTGGATGACAGCGAGAACGATCCACGACTGCTGCTGTTGCGCGCCATCATCCGCATGTTGACCGGCGAAGAGGCGCGCGTGTTCGATGCGGCCTCACTCGACGGCCCGTCCCCGTCGTCGGAAGCGTCGACCGAAGGGACGACCGCCACCCAGAGTGGCAACGCGGCTTCGATGCCGGCCGAGCGGCCGGCCGGTTATGGCGTCGAATACGACTACCACGCCTCCCACAGCGAAACCGAACTGACCTCGTTCGCGGCCAGCGGAGTGGTAAAAACGGCCGACGGCAAGGAAATCCACTTCGACCTGCAGCTCTCGATGGCACGCAGCTACCACCAGGAAAGTGACGTCAGCCTGCGCCTGGGCGACGCGACGCGCCAGCGCAAGGACCCCCTGGTGCTCAACTTCGCGGGCACGGCCGCCCAACTCAGCGACCAGCGCTTCAAGTTCGACCTGGACTCCGACGGCACCGCCGACAGCGTCAATCTGCTCACCCCTGGCAGCGGATTCCTCACCCTCGATCGCAACAAGGACGGCCGGATCAACAACGGCAGCGAACTTTTCGGCACGCGGAGCGGCGACGGCTTTGCCGATCTCGCCGCGCTCGACGGCGACCACAACGGCTGGATCGATGAAAACGACGCGGCCTATGCCCAGTTGGGAGTCTGGACACCCGATGCCAACGCCGGCGGCAAGCTACGCAGCCTGCAGGAAGCCAATGTCGGCGCCCTCAGCCTGGCCCGCGTCGCCACCCCCTTCGACATCCGTGGCGGCGGCAACCAGACCCTCGGCCAGATCCGCAGCAGCGGTGTCTTCCTGCAGGAAAGCGGCGGGGTCGGGAGCATGCAGCAGATCGACCTCAGCGTCTGAGCGGAAGGTCAGGGACCAGCACTCGACGTTCCTCGTCGGGAGAAGTGGCTGCAGGTCTTGCGACACTCTTGATGGAACTTGACCAGCAGGGCATCGTTCGGCATAGCTGGCGGGTGCCCAGCCTTCCTTGCGAACGCGTTCCTGTGCGGTCAGTCTGGCCCAAGGTACGCCGCCGGTCAGGTTGGCGATCAGTGCCGGATCGCCGTCGCCGCCACAGTACTGCCGCACGCCTGCATGCGCTGCCTCCAAAGCTCCGAGGAGCCTTGATCGTGACAACACGACGAAACAGGCTCACAATCCGACTCCAATTTTACCGGCCTGCGGCCATGCTGAAGGTGCGCCGGCGAAAGCCAGCGTAAGCCGTCGTCCCGGTACAATCCGGTTCTGCAGCGACTGGCATGAATCGAGGACAATCGCCGGGCAGCCAGACGTCTGCTCATCACCAGGAGAGGAAGCATAATGCGAGCGCAGGTGGAATTCGTCTCGGCCGATTTCCCGCCGTACCCTGGCGAGGACCAAGGGCCCACCCCCGGTCGCTTCGGCCAGCGCCTGGCGGAGTTCCTGGCGCAGGAGTTGCCGGCGCACGGCTTCCCGGTGCTTTCCGTGACCGTCCACATGTGGGGCTTCAAGGTCGCACTGGAGAACCCTGACTACCCGCTCTGGCTGGGTTGCGGAAACTACGAGGGACACGAGAACGGCTTCCTGTGCTTCCTCGAACCGGCAACGCCGTTCGTGCGCAAATGGTTCAGGAAACTGCCCAACGCCCCAACCATTGAAAGACTGGCCATCGCCGTCGAAACCATCCTGCAATCGAGCGGCAAGGTGTTGAACCTGCGTTGGTGGTCCGAAAACGAACTCCTGCGCCCTCCTGACTGAGCTGACGCTTCCACGACAGCAGCGTCACTTGCTGCAGACAGGCAGCGCCGTCTTGTCCACCACGCGACGCAGCACGAAGCTGGAATGGACACCGCTGACGCCCTTGATGCCGGTAATGCGATTGAGCAGCAGGTCCTGGTAGGCGTCCATATCACGCACCACCACCTTGAGCTGGTAGTCGGCAGCCTGTCCGGTGATCAGCAGACATTCCATCACTTCTGGAATCTCGCTGACCGCCGCCTCGAAGTCGTTGAAACGCTCCGGCGTGTGCCGGTCCATCGAAATGTGGATCAGCGCCATCAACGACAAGCCGAGCGCCTTTGGCGCCAGCAACGCTCGATAGCCGATGATCAGACCCGCTTCTTCGAGTGTGCGCACACGGCGCAAACAGGGTGACGGCGACAAACCGATGCGGTCGGCCAGTTCCTGATTGCTGATGCGTCCCTCCTGCTGCAGCACCTGCAGAATCTGGCGGTCGAAACGATCAAGTTGCATGCTCTTGCGCCCTGTTCCGGTCTATCGCAGCAAGTCTACAGTCTTGTCGGCAATTGGCAATCTTCTGTTGCGCGCTTGTTCCGCCTACATCACACGAACGCAAAATGCTCGTTGTCCATCTGCATCAACGAATGCGTCGGTGCCAGTGCGCTCTTGCGGTGGGCATCGGCCCGGGGTAGTAGACGATCAAAGTAGAATGCGGCAGTTTGAATCTTGGCGCGATAGAAATCCGCAGACTCGTTCCCTTTGCCGTTGAGTAACAGCGTTTGTGCTTTTTCAGCCTGCAAGACGAAGAAGTAACCCATCATCACGTAGCCTGAATACATCAGGTAGTCGACGCTGGCCGAACCCACGAGATCGCGATCCTTGCCCGCACGCAGCAGGATGCGCAAGGTGAGAATATTCCACTCGATGGCACGCTGCATGGTCGAGCGTGCCATGCTGCCGATGGGGCCCGATGCAAACACATGCCGTCTTGCCAGGCGCAACATGATGCGCGTGAAATCGCGTACGCACTTTCCTCTGGTGCCGATCAATACCTTGCGCCCAAGCAGGTCAAGTGCCTGAATCCCGGTGGTCCCTTCGTAGAGTGTGGCGATGCGTGCATCGCGGGCGATCTGCTCCATGCCGTGCTCGTGGATGTAGCCATGCCCCCCGAAGACCTGCATGCCCAGATTGGCGGCTTCTAGCCCCATTTCGGTAAGGAAGCCTTTGAGGATGGGGGTATAAAAGCCAAGCTCGTTGTCGTAGTGTTCGTAGTTGGCATGGTCCTTTTCGAAAGCCGCGTTAAACATCAGGTCTGCTGTTTGCACAGCGGCATAGAGCATCGCCCGGCCACCTTCAGCGATGGCTTTTTGGGTCAGCAACATGCGTCGCACATCGGCGTGCCAGATCAAGGTGTCAGCACTGGCCTCAGGTTCTTTCTTTCCCGAGAGGGCGCGCATGGATCGTCTCTCTTTGGCATAGGCCAGAGCACCTTGGAACGACGCTTCGGCGTGGGCAACGCCCTGAATTGCTATCCCGAGTCGTGCCGTGTTCATGAAGGTGAACATGGCTTCCAGGCCCTTGTTGGGTTCAAAAATCAGGTGGCCGATCGCCTCGTCAAAATTCAGCACCGCGGTCGCCGACCCGCGGATTCCCATCTTGTGTTCGATCGCGCCGCAAGTAACGGTATTGCGTTGACCGGCAGAGCCGTCTTCAGCAACTAGAAACTTCGGCACCACGAACAACGAAATACCGCGTGTGCCGGCCGGTGCGCTCGGCACGCGGGCGAGGACGACATGCACAATATTCCCGGCCAGATCGTGCTCGCCGGCCGAGATGAAGATCTTGGTGCCGGTAATCTTGTAGCTGCCGTCGGGTTGGGGCTCGGCCCTGGTCTTGATCTGCGCCAGGTCGGTGCCGCACTGCGGCTCGGTCATGCACATGGTACCGGTCCACTCGCCGCTGACGAGTGCCGGCAGATAGCGTGCTTTTTGTGCCTCGGTGCCGTATTGC
>JAKOZI010000243.1 GCA_029780075.1 Pseudomonadota bacterium | reverse complement strand
AGTTCCTGGATGTCCGGGACCTGTGGGGCCCAGCCCGGCACCGAGTACAGGCCCCAGTGCAGGAATACGCCGAGCTTGGCGTCATCGAACCACGCCGGCCGGGGGTGTTCTGCCACGGATTCCCAGGTGCCTTCGTACATGGTGCCTCCCCGAGTTGACGTGAAACACCATCTTCTCGAACAAGACCCTGCAGTCTCGTGTTCGCGCACTATTCGCCCGTCGACGTCCGTTAGCTGGGCCAAGCACGGAAAACTCCAGCCGCAGATGGGCAGAAGGTGCGATTCGCCACGGCGTGTCGCGACAACGAGTGCCGAATTCCTCAAGCAGGTCCCCATCGCCGTGATCATGTCCGACGACGGGGCTGAGATCGAAGGGGACCGGCCGATCGCTCAAAGCCATGCTGAGGATCTGCTGCGCCGCCTGGAACTGCCCTCGCCGTCAGGCCTGGGGCTGGCCTCCGGACACCCTGCGCAGTCGCAGGCACTCTTGCACGCCGAACAGGCGCAGTGTCTGCAGCTCGGAATCGTCGAAAGAATCGGCGACTGAGTCCAGCGAGATCAGCGCGGGATCACCGACCTCGTACTGCCGGCCCTCGTGGGTGATGACAGCGGAGTCTGCGGCAAGCACGTTCTTCACCCAGTCTGTGTCCGAGCCGTACACCAGTGCTACGACGAACCCATCCTCAGTGGGCACGGTACCCACGGGGGTCCGATACTGCCGACCTGAGACGCGGCCCTGATGATGCACAACGCCGGCGTAGGCGCCTGGCTGGCCTGCTGTCCGTAGTTGGCGGGGGTTGAACACTGCCCGGTTGATTCGCCGCTGCGTCTTCGTGATGACGGAGCCTTTGCGGCGCATCCCAAGGAACCAGACAACACCCAGAGTGAGGATTCCCATTACCAGCAGGCCGGTGATGCGGGTGAACCGTTTCATGACGTGTCCCAACTGTTCCACCCCATACTACGAACTCGGCGGTTGGGACGTCAGGTCCGTTCCGCGACTCAGCCCGCCGCCACGATCTCGGCGACTGCCGGAACGCCGCAACAACGCAGCCTCCCACGTGTTCGTACTCGCGCGAGTCGCCTGCTCACATCAAGGTGACCTTCCCGGTCACGGTCACGCCGCTGTCCAGCCTGAAGGTGACGGTCACCTTGCCGGTCTTCGTCCCGCCAGGCACCGACATCAGAAGTCCGAACGCGCCTTCGGCGACCCAGCCGCCGGTGGCGACGATGCCCTTGGACCCGCGCTTGACGCTCACGGTTGCACGTCCGGCAGCCGGGCTCGTGACGTTGAGGGGCAGCATCTTCGACTTGTGCCCGACATCAAAGGTCTTGGGATAGACCAGGGTCGCGCCTCCCGAGGATTTGGTTGCCGGGGCACCGGCCTTGCGGATGTCCTTCGCGGAGATCTCCTCGCGGACACGGACGGTCTTGCACACCTTCTGCGTGGCCTGGAACTCGGCCTCCAGTTTCGTGTAGAGACCAGTCATCTGCGTGAAGGCTGCTCCGACGCTGGCCTGTTCCTGCTCCAGCGCGGACCGAGCCGCGAGCATTGCCGGATGGGTGGTGCACTGCTTGAAGAGCTCGCCGGCGTCCTCCAGGTTCATGATGCCGCGGCCATACGCCGTGATCACATCGTTGAGCGCGGCCACATCAGCGGCAGCCGAGCCCGCTGCCGGGTCACCGGCGAAGGCCTTCTGCTGGGCGAACTTCAGCCGGTTCCAAGCCTCATTGGCGCGGTCGAGCGCCGGCCGCCCGCTGAACGACAAACGTTGCACGATCAGCTCGATCTCCATCGGATCCGCCGGTTGCGGCCCTGTCGAGTTCTCGTAGATCATGCAGCTGAAGAGCAGGTCCTCTCCGACACCAGCCATGATCGTGCCGGCCTCCGCCATCGCCGCCTGGTAGTCGGCGAACGCCTTGCGGAAGGCCTCGTAGCCGGCGGGCGCACGTTGGCCACACCACTCAGGGGTGTAGTTCGGGAAGACGGTCGAGATCGAGGTGTCGCACGGCTCAAAAGGGGGCCGCGGGAGCTCCGGCGATCTGAGGAACGAGAAGTAGTGCACTTGCGGCAACTGCGAGGAATCCAGTCATGACCCACCCCCTGGTTACCCCAGTTTACGCCCGCAATGGGCCACCCGGAAGTTGTCGTCGCCCGCTTGCGCTCCGCGGTGAGGGCGGCAACTACCTCACACCCGGCCCTGCGGCCAGTTAGCGTCAGAACCACTCACGAAAGGTGGTGCCCGATGGCACAACTGTCTGGACACGTCGTCGCCATCACGGGCGGGGCGCGCGGGATCGGCCGAGCCACGGCCGCGGCCTTCCTCGCCTCCGGGGCAGCGGTGGCGATCGGGGACCTCGACGTGGACCTCGCGCGCGAGCAGGCTGCCGAGTTGGCGACGACAACCGGCGGACGGGTGGTCGCATTGGGGCTCGACGTCACAGACCCTGGATCCTTTCGAGCCTTCCTCGATGCCGCGGAGGCTGAGCTGGGGGCCATTGACGTGCTGGTCAACAACGCCGGCATCATGCCCTCCGGTCGCTTCCTGGACGAGGACCCAGCCACCACCGACCGCATCCTTGACATCAACGTGCGCGGGGTGCTGATCGGGTCACGGCTGGCGGGTCGGCGCTTCGTGGATCGAGGTCATGGGCACCTCATCAACCTTGCCTCGCTGGCTGGCGTGAGCGCTTACCCGGGGCTTGCGACGTACTGCGCGAGCAAACATGCCGTCGTCGGATTCACCGAGGTCCTCGCCCGGGAGTTGCATGGCTCGGGCGTAGCGGTGACCGCCGTGCTGCCCGGCATCGTGCGCACCGAATTGTCCGCCGGCACCAACACCCGCCGGTGGGTGGAGGCCTTGAGCACGGTTGACCCTGAGGAGGTGGCGGCGGCCATCGTGGCGGTGGTGACGCGGCCGCGACCGGTCGTCACCGTCCCCAAACGCCTCGCCGTGACCATCCGTACGGTCGCCATGCTGCCCTACCGGGCCCGTCTGGCCGTGGAACGCGTGACGGGTGCGACGACAGCCTTCACGCAGGCGGACGCGACGGCCCGCGAGAGGTACCACCAGCGCCTGCGATCACAGGTCGAACGCGATTCCAGCGTCCGGGGTGTGCAAGGTGGTCTCATCGGCCAACGTCCCGTCGATCAACCGCAGGTGTAGTGACCCCCATCGGAGAGCGCGGCCGTTCGCAGACAACCCACTTGACCGCCGCCAGCGCAGACCTGCGCCACGAGATCATGAGCGAGGACGTGGCTCTCGTGATCACACATGGGCACAACAGGGATGGTTCCGCGGCGCGCCGATCAGCGCGGAGGACGACGGATGTGTTCGGGTGAACCCCTGATGGCTGGCGTTTGCACGCTGACTCAGTTGACGCCGCGGGCGTCCTAAGAGGCATCCCGCAGCGAGGGCCGGAGGATCAGGCCGGATGAGCCAGCGGCGCGAGATGGCGGCCACGCAACAGACCGTCGTATTCACAGGTCGGGGCAGCCGTTCACGGTGGACATCCTTGCGCGAGTCAGCGATCCTTGGCCTCGGCGACCTGGGCTCTGACGCGCATGGGAAGCACGACCCAGGCACCCACGATGAGCAGGCTCAAGCCGGCGACCAGCGCGGTCGCGGTGGTGAACGTGAAGAGGTAGGCGATCACCATCCAGATGGCGAGCAGCATGGCTAGCGCCAAGAGGACCAAGCCCACCATCGCGAAGGTGTGGGTGACCCACACCAGCCGCTCTTTGCCGCCGAGGCGGAAGGTGAGCCGGTGCACCGACACGGGGGCCATGAAGCAGATGGCTGAACTCGCCGCTGCCACCAGGGCGGACACGAGCACATAGTCAAAGGCGCGCTGGTCGTCCGGAAAGGACTCGTAGAACGCCAGTGTCAGCAGGAAGGCGAAGAGGATCTGCACCCCGGTCTGGGCCACCCGCAACTCCTGCACGAGTTCGGCGAAGTTCCGGTCGGCGCGCTCCGAGGTCGTCTCGTCGCGGTCGTCCTGGTCCGTGACGCGGGGCTCACTCATCGCGCTGACCCATCGTCGCCCACTCCTTCGCTCGCTCGCTTCCGGTGGTTCCAATGCCCCGCGGCGGGGCTTCGAAACGCGCAAGCGAAGCCAGTCGTTACCGCCGGACGCGTACCACCTTCACAGCCGTGTCGCGCGCGGTCGTGGCGTTGCCCTTGTAGATGTACTTGACCCGGTACCGTCCGGGCGCCAGCTTGCCCAGGACCAGGCGGGCTGAGCCCGCACGCAGTTGCTGCCTGTCGCTGCGCTTGACGCCGATGACCTTGGCACGCACGCTGCCCTGCACTGTGAAGCCGGGATTCGCCACGGTGACGACCCGCTGCACGCGACGGCTCGACGGGACCTTGGTCGCGCCGAAGACTCGGATGCGGGCCTGGGCCTTCTTCACGGTCAGATCGACGGAGGCCGTGGCCGACTTGGTCGTATCGTCGCCGGTGTACTTCAGCGTCAGGGCCTGCTTGCCCACTGTTGCGAACCGGCCAACCTCGACAGTCGCTGTGCCGCCAGCCAGTTCGGCAGCACCGAGCACCTGGCTGCCACGCAATGCTGTGACCGTCCCCGTGGGGGCGTCACCAGCGGCGTTCACGCTGACCGCGATCGAGGTGCCCTTCTGCTTGTACCGAAGGGCCGCGGTGCTCGGCCTGGCAGTGAGGACACTGGTGCGCTTGGCGACAGTGATCGGCAGCGTCGTGCGGGTGCCCGTGACATCGCCGACCAGAGTGACCTGACGGACCCCGGGACGGACATCGGTCGGGACTGCCAGATCGACTGTAGCCTTGCCGGCCTCATCATCCGGGCTGAGGCCAAGCGTGTTGTCGACGGGGACGGTGCCCAGGACCGTGTCCCCCAGGCGCACCTCGATGGCGGTGTCCTTGAGGTCCGCCGGGCCGGAGAAGGCCCACGAGGAGACGCCGAGGCGCAGGGGCTGGCCGTACTCGTAGGCGGACGGTGCGCCAACGGGCACGCTGAGCCCGATCGCATGCTGGGTCCAGTCGGCCACCAGCGGTGATTCGCTGGCCGCATAGGCGACGGTTGCCTGCAGGTCCACCTGACCGGAGTCGCGCTTGCCCGTGGCCTGCAGGAAGGCGCGGAAGTTGTCCCCGCCGGCCGCCAAGAAGGCGTTGGTGGCCACCGAGTACGTCGTCTCTGCCGTGATCCGGGTGCCATTGAGCCACATCGTGGTGATGCGATCGCCTTCGGGACGCGTCGGATCGTAGGTGTAGCTGAACCCACGCGAGGTCCCCAGGCGCAGGAACGGCCTGGTCGGCACGGTGCCCTGTGCGGTGCGCTGCCACTGCTGCTCGAGCAG
>JAKOZI010000239.1 GCA_029780075.1 Pseudomonadota bacterium | reverse complement strand
CGCGCGATCTCGAAGAAGCGCATCCGCAAGATCTTCGGCGACATCCACGAAGTCGTGCAGATGCCGAACCTGATCGAGGTCCAGCGCGAAAGCTACGAGCAGTTCCTGCGCTCCAACCCGGCAACCGGCTATGTCTCGGGCCTGGAAAAAACGCTGCGCTCGGTATTCCCGATCCGCGACTTCGCCGGCACCAGCGAACTGGACTTCGTCCACTATGAACTGGAAGACCCCAAGTACGACGTGACCGAATGCCGCCAGCGCGGCATCACCTTCGCCGCGCCGATGAAGGTCACCCTGCGCCTGATCGTGTTCGAGGTGGACGCCGAGACGGAAACCCGTTCGGTCCTCGATATCAAGGAGCAGGACGTCTACATGGGCGACATGCCGCTCATGACCGAGAACGGCACCTTCATCGTCAACGGCACCGAACGCGTGATCGTGTCGCAGATGCACCGTTCGCCGGGCGTGCTGTTCGACCATGACCGCGGCAAGACCCACTCCTCGGGCAAGTACCTGTTCGCCGCGCGCGTGATCCCCTATCGCGGTTCGTGGCTGGACTTCGAATTCGACGCCAAGGACATCGTCAACGTCCGCATCGACCGCAAGCGCAAGCTGCCGGTCACCGCGCTGCTCCACGCGCTGGGCCTGGGCGACGAGGACATCCTGTCGCACTTCTACCAGACCGTCAGCTGGAAGCGCGGTGCCAGCGACATCCAGGGCGGCGGCTGGCGCCTGCCCTACGTGGCTGAACAGTGGCGCGGCAACAAGCCGACCTTCGACATCGTCGATGCCAATTCGGGCGAAGTGATCTTCGCCGCCGGCACCAAGATCAGCCCGCGCGCCGCCAACAAGGCGGAAAAGGACGGCCTGACCGAACTGCTGATCCCGACCGAGGAAATCTTCGGCCGCTATTCCGCGCGCGACCTGATCGACGAAAGCACGGGCCGCATCTGGATCGAGGCTGGCGACGAAGTGTCCCCGGAAAACCTCGACGCGCTGGACAAGGCCGGGATCGACCAGATCGAACTGCTCGACATCGACCACGTCAACACCGGCCCCTGGATCCGCAACACGCTGAAGGCCGACAAGGCGCCTGACCGCGATCACGCACTGGCCGACATCTACCGCGTCATGCGCCCGGGCGAACCGCCGACGCGCGAAACCGCCGAGGCCCTGTTCGACGGCCTGTTCTTCGATCCGGACCGCTACGACCTGTCCGCCGTGGGCCGCGTCAAGCTCAACATGCGCCTGGGCCTCGATGCCGAGGACACCATCACCACCCTGCGCACCGAGGACATCCTCGCCGTGGTCAAGGAACTGGTGAACCTGAAGGACGGCAAGGGCGATGTCGACGACATCGACAACCTCGGCAACCGCCGCGTCCGTTCGGTCGGCGAACTGCTGGAAAACCAGTACCGCGTCGGCCTGCTGCGCATGGAACGCGCGGTCAAGGAACGCATGAGCAGCGTCGACGTGTCGACCGTGATGCCCAACGACCTGATCAACGCCAAGCCCGCGGTTGCCGCGGTGCGCGAATTCTTCGGGTCGAGCCAGCTCTCGCAGTTCATGGACCAGACCAACCCGCTGTCGGAAGTTACCCACAAGCGCCGCGTCTCGGCGCTCGGGCCGGGCGGTCTGACGCGTGAGCGCGCGGGCTTCGAAGTCCGCGACGTCCACCCGACCCACTATGGCCGCATCTGCCCGATCGAAACGCCGGAAGGCCCGAACATCGGTCTGATCAACTCGCTGTCGACCTTCGCGCGCGTCAACAAGTACGGCTTCATCGAAACCCCGTACCGCAAGGTGATCGAGGGCAAGGTGACCGGCGAGGTCGTCTACCTCTCGGCGATGGAAGAATCGAAGCACACCGTCGCCCAGGCTTCGGCTGCGCTCAACGACGACGGCTCGTTCGTCGAGGAACTGGTTTCGGCCCGTGAAGCCGGCGAATTCGTGATGGCCCCGCGCGATCACGTGACGCTGATGGACGTCAGCCCCAAGCAGCTCGTCTCGGTCGCGGCCTCGCTGATCCCGTTCCTTGAAAACGACGACGCCAACCGCGCGCTGATGGGCTCGAACATGCAGCGCCAGGCGGTGCCGCTGGTCAAGGCCGAGGCGCCGTTCGTCGGCACCGGCATGGAAGAGACCGTGGCCCGCGATTCCGGCGCGGCGATTGCCGCGCTGCGCGGCGGGATCGTCGATCAGGTCGACGCCACCCGTATCGTCGTGCGCGCCGCGGGCGACATCGAGGCCGGCCAGTCGGGCGTCGACATCTACCGCCTGCAGAAGTTCGAACGCTCCAACCAGTCGACCTGCATCAACCAGCGTCCGCTGGTGAAGGTGGGCGACGTGGTGAAGTCGGGCGATATCATCGCCGACGGCCCCTCGACCGAACTGGGCGAACTGGCGCTGGGCCGCAACGTGCTCGTCGCGTTCATGCCCTGGAACGGCTACAACTACGAAGACTCGATCCTGATCTCCGAACGGATCGTCAAGGAAGACGTCTTCACCTCGATCCACATCGAGGAGTTCGAAGTCATGGCCCGCGACACCAAGCTTGGGCCTGAAGACATCACCCGCGACATCCCCAACGTCGGCGAGGAGGCGCTCCGCAACCTCGACGAGGCGGGCATCGTCTACATCGGCGCGGAAGTGCATCCGGGCGACATCCTGGTCGGCAAGATCACCCCGAAGGGTGAATCGCCGATGACCCCGGAAGAAAAGCTGCTGCGCGCGATCTTCGGCGAAAAGGCCAGCGACGTGCGCGACACCTCGCTCCGCCTGCCGCCGGGCGTTGCCGGCACGATCGTCGACGTGCGCGTGTTCAACCGCCACGGCATCGAGATCGACGACCGTACCCGCGCGATCCAGAACGAGGAAATCGAACGCCTCGCCAAGGACCGCGAGGACGAACGCGGCATTCTCAACCGGGCGACCTACAACCGCCTGCGCGACATGCTGGTCGGCCAGGTCGCCACTGCTGCCCCCAAGGGCTTCAAGAAGGGCGCCGACATCACCGCCGAAGAGCTTGAGGCGGTCGAGAAGCACGAATGGTGGAAGTTCGCCGTCGCGGACGACCGGGTCCAGGGCCAGCTCGAAGCGGTGAAGGCGCAGTACGACGCCACCGTCAAGGCGATCCAGGAGAAGTTCGAGGACCGCAAGGAAAAGCTCGAACGCGGTGACGAACTCGCCCCGGGCGTGCTCAAGATGGTCAAGGTCTTCGTCGCGGTGAAGCGCAAGCTGCAGCCGGGCGACAAGATGGCCGGCCGTCACGGCAACAAGGGCATCATCAGCCGCATCCTGCCGCAGGAAGACATGCCGTTCCTCGATGATGGCACTCCGGTCGACTTCGTGCTCAACCCGCTGGGCGTGCCTTCGCGCATGAACGTCGGGCAGATCTTCGAAACCCACCTCGGCTGGGCCGCGCGCGGCCTCGGCAAGAAGATCGGCAACGCGCTGGACGCCTGGCGCGAAGCGAACCCCAACCCGCAGGCTGGCCAGCCGCCCGAAGCGGTGCGCGAGCTGCTGACCGAAGTCTACGGCAGCACCTACACCGCCGAACTCGCCAGCCGCAGCGACCAGGCGATCATCGAACTGGCCGAAAGCGTCCGCGCGGGCGTGCCGATGGGCTCGCCGGTGTTCGACGGCGCGGTGGAATCCGACGTGACCGACATGCTGCGGCTCGCCGGGCTCGATGAATCGGGCCAGGTGACGCTGTTCGACGGCCGCACCGGCGAAGCCTTCGACCGCAAGGTCACCGTGGGCTGCAAGTACGTGCTCAAGCTGCACCACCTGGTCGACGACAAGATTCACGCGCGTTCGATCGGGCCGTACTCCCTCGTCACCCAGCAGCCGCTGGGCGGCAAGGCCCAGTTCGGCGGCCAGCGCTTCGGGGAAATGGAGGTCTGGGCGCTCCAGGCCTACGGCGCGGCCTATACGCTGCAGGAAATGCTGACGGTGAAGTCGGACGACGTGGTCGGCCGCACCAAGGTCTACGAAGCGATCGTCAAGGGCGACGACAC
>JAKOZI010000234.1 GCA_029780075.1 Pseudomonadota bacterium | reverse complement strand
GCATGCGGTGCTGTGCGCGGCGGGCTACAACATCCGCTGGCTGCTGCGCGCGATCGTGCGCCTGGGGCTCAAGGGCCTTTTTGCGCCCTTGCTCTGGCTGCTGCTCACGCTGGCTGCGGTGCTCGCGACCGCGTTGGGAGCGACAAGGGCTGAAGCCGACCGCTCGAATTGGGCGGTGGCGTGAATTTTGCAGGGTCGACTCGGTACCAACCAAATCAACTCGTTCGCCCTTGGCTTCGGCACTGGGCTCGGTGCGAACGCACAGACCAACCTCAACCCCATCGCCTATAACGGCGGCGCAGACCCCGACGTCAATACCAGTGCCCAGATCGTCACTGACATGAGTCAGTTGAACGGAATCCTGCACGCTCTCAGGCGGGGCGGTGACCTTCACCTTCAGCGGCGCGCCGGGTGCGGAGCACTCGTTCCAGTACTCGCTCACCGATGGCGGCGTGACCGATGCGGCCAAGGTCAGCATCACGACCACCGGCGGTGGAGGCACTATCAACGGGAACGCCAATGACGAGGTGCTGATCGGGCGCGATGGTCAACCCGACACGCTGAATGGCAACGCTGGCAACGACGTGCTGTACGGCGGGTCCGGCAACGACATCCTGAGCGGCGGCGCTGGCAACGACGTGCTGATCGGTGGCCTGGGCAACGACAGCATGACGGGAGGCGCGGGCGCCGACCGCTTCATGTTCAATGGTGGACCGACCAGCAACGGGGCGGACACGATTGCCGACTTCACGATCGCCCAGGGTGACAAGCTGGTGTTCACCGGGATCACCGACCTGGCCACCCTGGGCGCGACGTGGAACGCCGGAACGCGGGTGATGAGTTTCTCCAATGGCTCGCAGCTGACGCTGACGGGCGTGACGATCTCAGGCACAGTGAACGACTGGCTGACGGCCAACGCCGTGATCATCTGAGACGGGACCGGGTCACGCCACGTCAGCGCTTTGGCCCGCCCGCGCCATCCGGACCGGCCGTGCACAATGCACGGTCGGGCCGGGCGATGCGGGCGCGCAACCACGGTTTGCGATGGGGCGCGTCCACGTCGCGCTAGACTGCCGGGCCGCCCACGCCTGTGCGGCGCCACCCTGCTGATCTGACCATGATGGCTGCCTTATTCGATCAATTTGCCCTGCTGACCCGCCTGCTGGGCGAGCCGCTGTCGGCCAAGGCCCTGGCCTCGCAGACGCTGCACAACGCGCAGGGCCGGATCGACATGAACAGCCTGGGCGAGGTGCTGCGAAACCAGGGCTATGACAACCAGATCAGCGACCGCGCCCTGGCCGAGATTCCGCCCGAGGCGGCGCCGTTGCTGGTGATCACCCGCGATGGCGGCGCATTGGTGGTTTCGGCCATCAGCGTTGATCCACTGGGCGGCAGGTGCTATGAAATCCTGAGCGTCGACGGCGCCCGCGCCGACTGGTCGGAAGCGCAACTGAATGCGCGCTACGTCGGCTTTTGCTGGTTTCTCAAGCTGCGGCCCCAGCAGGACGTGCGCTCCGAACTGCCCGAGCACAACATGCGCAAGGGCTGGTTCTGGAAGGTCATCTGGCGCTTCAAGGGCTATTACGCGCAGGTGGCGATCTCGTCGGTGCTGATCAACGTGCTGGCGCTGATCGGCTCGCTGTACGTGATGAACGTGTACGACCGGGTGATCCCCAACAAGTCGTTCGAGACCCTGTGGGTGCTGTCCATCGGCGTGCTGCTGGCCAACCTGTTCGAGTTCGCGGCGCGCACCATTCGCGCCTGCATGACCGACATCGCCGGCAAGAAGGCCGACCTGATCATCAGCTCGGCCATCTTCCGCCGCGTGATGGCGATGGACCTGGCGCAAAAGCCCGCGTCCTCGGGCTCGTACGCCAGCAACCTGCGCGAGTTCGAGTCGGTGCGCGACTTCATGACCAGCGCCTCGCTGCTGGCGCTGGTGGATTTGCCCTTCGTGCTGCTGTTCATCGCCGTGATGTGGATGGTGGCGGGCCCGCTGGCGCTGGTGCCGCTGCTCACCATTCCGCTGGTGGTCGGCATGGGCCTGCTGGCGCAGCTGCCGCTGGCCAAGTACACCAACGAATCGATGCGCGAGGGCTCGCAGCGCCAGGGCCTGGCGGTGGAATCCATCGAACTTTCATGAGTGGAGTTCCCACACCCCTGATCATGAAAGACACTGTAGGCGTGCAGTCGCCCGAGGGCTGAGGTCGCGAAAACCTTTGATGGCTTCAGACCGCGAAAGCTAACTCGACCCGCCGCCATTGACTCGTACCCCGGATTGCTTGGCAGTGCCTGCCTGAGCAGGCGCTGGACAGCGCACGTTAAAAAGAGCCGTCGGGCATACCCGACAGGCCGTTCAATGGCAGCGCCCCAGGGCAACAGCACATTGCAAGTGTATTGCTCAAAAGCAGGGGGTGTGCCATGGATTTGAAACCCATCTACCAGCGCGTGATTGGCCTGGATGTGCATCAAGCCAAGATCAGCGCCTGCGCCTTGG
>JAKOZI010000220.1 GCA_029780075.1 Pseudomonadota bacterium | reverse complement strand
CACTTTCTTCGCCTGTCTCGGATCGCGCACCCCAACCCACACGTCTACCAGCCGAACCGAGTTCTCTCCCTTCATGGAAAACCCCAAAAAGACAGAAAACTACACAAATCCAAGGGCGGTGAACAGCCCCTTCGTAACTCCTTGAGGGTAAACGACTATTTTCGAGGGTTCACGACATTGGCATTCATGCGATTGCCCTGGAACTGGACCTTGACGAAGGCCAGGGTGGCGACAACAATGTGCACCTGCAGCACTGGCTGCAGGAAGGCAGGAAGCAACTCGACGCGGCCCGCGAGGCGCTGCGCTACCTGTGCGAGCCGGTGCCGCTGCCGCGCGAGGTGGAGCAGTACCTGCACTATTTCTGCGGCGATGCCGCCGACGCCCATGCGTTGAACGAAACCGAGGCGCTGCGAGTGTCGTTCTACAAGGCGGTGGCCTTGTGCGCGCGTGCCTTCGCCGCCATCGCCGAGGATCTCGGCGGCGCGGGCTACTCCGACGCCGAGGTGGTGGAGTTACGGCGGGAGGTCGAGTTGCACGTCGAGATTCGCGCCGCCATCAAGAGGCACTCGGGCGAGGAACTGGACATCAAGCCCTACGAGGCGGACATGCGCCACCTGATCAATACCTACATTCAGGCCGAGCCGGCGACGGCGCTGGGGCAACTGGGCGAGTTGTCGCTGACCGAGCTGATCATCGAGACCGGCATCCACGACGCGATCGCCCGCAAGCTCAACGAGAAGGGCAAGCTTTCAAGGAACGCCATCGCCGAAGGGATCATCAACAACGTTCGCAAGACGATCATCCGCGATCAGCTCACCGACCCGCGGTTTTACGAGCAGATGTCGAAGCTGCTCGACGACCTGATCAGGCAGAGCCGCGCGGATACGGCGGCCTACGAGGAATTCCTGCGCCAGGCCGAGGCCCTGGTGAAGCGGCTGGCCGCCCGGCAGCCCGACGACGGCGTCCCGGCGGTGCTGCATGGCAAGCCCGAGGCGGTGGTTCTGTTCAACAATCTGGCTGCGCTGCCGGCGACGAGTTTTCGCTATCCCAGCGCCGCTGCAGACCAGGCCGCTCTGGCGCTGCGGATCGACCGGGCGATGCGCGAGCGAGCGCCTGCGGGCTGGTACGGGGACCAGGCGCGCGAGGCGCAGATCCTGAATGCCTTGTTTCCGCTCCTGGACCGCGACCGCGCGGCGACGCAGGCGATCTTCGAGATCATCAGGCACCAGCCGGGCTATCAGTGAGCGAGTCGATCCAGCTCGGCGATGTGCTCATCGCCGTGACGCGCAAGGCGGTCAAGCACGTCTACCTGTCGGTGCATCCGCCGGCGGGGCAGGTGACGCTGGTCGCGCCGACCGACACTCGGCTGGAGGTGGCGCGCGCCTACGCGGTGACCCGGTTGGGGTGGATTCGCCGCCAACAGGCGAAACTGCGGGCGCAGGCGCGCGACACCCCGCGCCAGTACGTCGAGCGCGAGAGTCATTATCTGTGGGGGCGGCGCTATCTGCTGTCGGTGGTCGAAGCGGACGCGAAGCCCACCGTGCAGCTCGATCATCGCCGGATCACGCTGCGCGTCCGCCCCGGCAGCACGTTGGCGAAGCGGGAAGAAGTGCTGTCCGCATGGCACCGCGCGCTGTTGCATGCGGCCGTGCCCGTGCTCATCAGGCAGTGGGAGGCCAAGCTCGGTGTCAAGGTCAACGGCTACTTCCTGCAGCGCATGAAGACGAAGTGGGGCGGCTGCAGCTACCGGACCGGGTCCATTCGCCTGAATACCGAACTGGTCAGGAAGCCCAGAGACCTGCTGGAGTACGTCGTCGTACACGAAATGCTGCATCTCCTTGAACCGACGCACGGCGAGCGCTTCGTGGCGCTGCTGGAGCAGCACTACCCGAGTTGGCGCGAGGCGCGGACGGAACTGAATGCCTTGCCGCTGGCGGCGGAAAGGTGGACGGCGGGATAGCAGGTGCTTAGCCAACTAGGTCGCAAGCGATTTTGCAATCCATATTATGCTGAACTCCAACACATGCTCATCAACCTGATCAACAACATCGCTTTCCTGGTTGCCCTGGTAGCAGCGGGGCAGATGGTCATCACGCGATTTCACAACCATGCGTTGAACCGTCAGGTCCTGCTCGGGCTCCTGTTTGGCGGGGTGACCCTTCTGGGCATGCTCAACCCGGTGAATTTTGCGCCGGGAGTCATTTTCGATGGCCGCTCGATCGTGCTATCGGTGGCAGGTGTCGTCGGGGGCGGCCTCACAGCGGCGATTGCAGCCGGCATGGCAGCAATTTATCGCTATCAACTGGGAGGCAGCGGGGCGCCCGTCGGGGTTTCGGTCGTATTGATGTCCGCTTTGCTGGGCGTATTCGCAGGGCAATGGCTGCGAAGAGGTGATTCCTTACCGGCTCCAATGAAGTACCTGGCGTTGGGCGTGGTGGTGCAACTGGCGCAGATGGCTGCATTTACCCAGATTCCCAACGCGGGCTACACCTTTATCGAGCAAGCGTGGTGGGTACTTCTGCTGTTTTATCCGCTCGCCACCACGCTGCTGTGCCTGATTTTTCGTGATCAGGAACTGCGACTGAAAGACCAGGAGGCCTTGCAAGCCGCTCAGGAGTCCGCCATTCGGGAGCGGACCATGCTGCGCTCACTGATCGACACGTTGCCTCACCTGATCTGGCTGAAAGACCCTGAAGGTGTTTATCTGGCCTGCAATCACCGGTTTGAGCAATTCTTTGGCGCAAGCGAACGGGAAATTGTCGGCAAGACCGACTACGACTTCGTCGACAAGGCTCTTGCCGATTTCTTTCGGGCCAATGATCGCGCCGCGATGGAAAAGAACGGCCCCTCGATCAATGAGGAAGAAATTGCCTTTGCTTCCGATGGCCATCGCGAATTGCTGGAAACTACCAAGAAGCCGATGCGTACTGCGGCTGGCGAATTGATCGGCGTTCTGGGAATCGCGCACGACATTTCGGAAATTCGCGGCAAGGAACAAGCGCTACGCGAAAGCGAAGGCAGGTTCCGCCGGCTTGTGGAAAACTCTCCCGATATTCTTTACACCTATTCTACACAGCGTGGCGGTCAGTATTACTCGCCACAGGTTGAAAACCTGTTCGGTCGCTCCCGAGAAGAGATGCATGCAGCCCCCCGATGCTGGACCGAGTCGATCCATCCGGATGACAGATCACTCGTGGCGAAGGCAGTCGATGGCTTGCGGCAGGGTATCCATTACAAGATCGAGTACCGCATCAAGGATGCCCAGGGGAACTGGCATTGGCTGTTCGATCGTTCGATCGACTGCATTGCCAATGGCGATGAATTGATCATCGAGGGACTCGCCATTGACATCACCGAGCGCAAGCGGATCGAGGTCGCCTTGCGCGACAGTGAAATGAGATATCGAATTCTTGCCGAACGGTCACCCCTGGCCATTCAGGTCTTCTCACCCGATGGAACGACCCTGCGCGTCAATTCCGCTTGGGAGCAATTGTGGCAAGCTTCGTTCTCGGACCTGAAGAATTACAACGTGCTGGAAGATCAGCAACTGGAGGCACTGGGTATTCTTCCCCTGTTGAGGAGAGTATTCGGGGGTGAAACCCTCGAGTTTCCCGATCATCTGTACGACAGGGGGATTGTGCAGCCGAAGGCTGATGGCAAAGCATGCAAGTTCTGGCTGCGAGCTTATGCCTACCCGGTGACGAATGAAGATGGGCAAGTTCTCGAGATCGTGGTGATTCAGGAAGACATCAGCGTCAGGAAAGCGGCAGAAGCGGATATTCTTGAATATCAGGCACACCTGCAACACGCCGTGGAGACGCGTACGAAAGAACTTTCCGTCGCCAAGGAAGCCGCCGAAACCGCGAGCATCGCCAAGAGCGCTTTCCTGGCCAACATGAGCCACGAGATTCGGACACCGCTTAACGCCATCACCGGCATGGCCTATATTCTCCGTCGTTCTGGCCTCACGACTGAGCAAATCGACAATCTCGACAAGATCGAAGCCGCCGGCAACCACCTGCTCGAGATCATCAACGCCGTTCTCGACCTCTCCAAGATCGAAGCCGGCAAATTCACTCTGGAAGCTGTTCCGGTCCACGTCGGTACCTTGCTGGAAAATATCGTCCGCCTGATTCCCCAGCAGGCCCGGGAGAAGAACATCGTCTTCAACACGGAAGCCGTCACGATTCCCCAACATCTACTCGGCGACCCCACACGACTCCAGCAAGCCCTGCTCAACTATGTTGCCAATGCCCTCAAGTTCACCGAGCAAGGCCATATCACCCTCAGAGTAAAGGAAGAGGCCAGGAAAGAGGACTCAGAGGAGACCATCACCCTCCGCTTTGAAGTTGAAGATACCGGTATTGGCATCGCCCCTGAGGCACTTCCCAAACTCTTCGGGGCATTCGAGCAGGCCGACAGCTCGACCACTCGCCAGTACGGCGGTACCGGACTTGGCCTGGCGATTACCAGGAAGATTGCTGAGCTCATGGGCGGCACGGCCGGGGTGAATAGCATCGAAGGCCAAGGCAGCACCTTCTGGTTTACCGCCATCCTGCGCAAGGTCGAATCTGGTGCCGGAGAACTCGCCAGGGTCGAGGTTGGGGAAGCCGAGCAAACGATCCAGCGGAACCATGTCGGCAAGCGCATCCTGCTGGCAGAAGACGAACCGATCAATCGGGACATTGCCCAGATATTGCTGGACGATGTGGGGCTTTCCATCGATCTTGCCGAGGATGGCCGGGTTGCCGTCGGGAAGGCCCGCGCCGGCCACTACGACCTGATCCTGATGGACATGCAGATGCCGCATATGGACGGATTGGAGGCCACCCGTCAGATCCGGCAACTGGCTGGCTACTCGGAAATCCCGATTCTGGCGATGACGGCGAATGCCTTCGCCGAGGACAAGGCACGCTGTTTCGACGCAGGAATGAACGACTTCATTTCCAAGCCGGTGACGCCGGATGTGCTTTACGGGACCCTGTTAAAGTGGTTTGAAAATAGACAGGGCTAAGCTCCAGGTGTGTTGGCAGTGCCTGCCATTCGGTTTGTGACGGTTCGATAGTCCGCTCGGTGTCGAGAGGGAACCTACCTCCTGGGTTTCTCCTCGGCGTTGTCAAGCTCTCGTTTGGCGAGCTCCTCGATGCGGTCGAAGACCTCCGGTTGCACGCTCGACGCGTGCTGCTTGCGGCGGTTGTTCGAGACCACGCCGCTGGCCTGCAATGCAGAGGTAATCAGTACATGCAGGTCGTTGTTTCGCACGTCGTATTCCGTATTGACGGCTTCCCTGATCCGGTCGAAGCGCGCCAGATATTCGGTCTCCTGGCGCAAATGCACATCGAGGGCCTGCTCAGCCATGCGGAACCCGAAGTCAACGCATGCGGTTGCGTCCCAATAGCGGTAGATCGTGTCGCGTCCACAGAATGCAAAATCGAACTGATCCTCATCGATCCATCGCACGTCCCACAGCTTCCGCGCCGGTTTGGAAAAGGTATCGAGCGTTTCGAGGTAACTCGACTCTTGTTACACTCGTCGCCCCACGCGCACCGCCACGGCGCAGCCAGTTCTGCTGGTGGCGGAAAGCCGCAGCCCTATCGAGCGGGTTCGTAATCGCCGCAGATTGCAAATCGCACAGGTAGTCCTCGGTCAGCAGCATCGGCTCATGGGCTTGGTGCAACAGAGCGACGAACGCTTTCGCCTTGTTTCGCGACGGAGCTTCACGCTCAATGGCGAACGAAGACTCGGTTTCACTCAAGTACGCCCAGCCCAAGGCACGGTCTGCATTAACCGGCCCGATCGATTCGACGAAGGCCTTGGTGCGTCCCAGGACGTCGCTCTGCATTGCCGCCTCGATCTTCGTGGTACGTTCCACACTCGGGCAATAAGCAAGCGACCCCAGGCCATTGAAATTTATGCGCCACTTGCTATTTCGCTGCTTCGGTCCGGTGACATAGCGGTCAGCGTCGAACAAGTCGGAGTAAGGCGCCGTGAGAGGCGGAAGATCCTCGATCTCCTGGCCAGTAAACGCCTCAAAGAGATAGCCCGCCTTGCGCAGATAGATGCTGTTCGGTGACTCGCGGAACCTATCGACCAACTGACTCACCGAAACTTGAGGCAACGCTTCCGCCAGGATGTAAAGCCGGGCGCTACTTGGCGTAAAAACGCACGCTACTTGGCACAAATCTAAGTCGAAATTTTCGACTTTTAACGCCTCTTCAACACACCAAGACAGCCGCCCTCACGTACCCCCTATTTCTGGTTTAGTTTCGTTATTCGGAAACACCTGATCTACCCTGTTTCTTAGCTTTCCGTGTGTCGTTCGCGAGCGGCCGGTCGCCCCTTTCTTTGATGCCGAATCAACCTCTGCGCGCGGGCATCCAAACGCCTATCAACGCAGTCAACAATCGGAACAGCCAGAGAATTCCGGCACGGCTTTCGCCGCGTCGTAGGCCGACTCCTAAGCCGGCGAAGCCGGAACCAAACAGGATGAGGGTTCTGTCATAGCCAAAACGGGATGAGCGGAGGCGACCATGACACAGATGCTGACCGATCGCTATCACGAGCGGCTTGCCGGAACGCTCTCCTGCTACGACCGGATCGTGATTACAGGGACGTTGCCCGGTGCGTGCTACGCGGCGGGAATGACGAGTTTTCT
>JAKOZI010000196.1 GCA_029780075.1 Pseudomonadota bacterium | reverse complement strand
ATCAAGCTGGTCGACCACCTCCACAATGAATCGCGCCAAGTGATCCTGGTTCAGCCAATCGTCGAGTGACGGCGGCAGCAGGTAGTCGGTCTTGCGGTCGGTGACGATGAACTTGGACATGCCAGACCTCGGTCGCTTGAATAGCTATGATTATAGCATATCCGGCAGCGGCAGGCCTATAGTCCGACAGGCTGCTAGTGGCTGGCGCCGGAAGCGCCAAAACCGGTCTGGGCGCGCACGTACTGGTCTTCGAAAGCCTCCTTCTCCAGCTTCGAACGTGGCCCGGTGTCGCTCTTCGAGAAGATATAGGCGAAAATGAACGCGATGGGCATGGCGAACAGCGCGGGTTGGGTGTAGGGGAACAAGGCGGCCTTGTTGCCCAGCACGTCGACCCATACCGACTTCGAGAACAGCACGAACAGCACCGCGGAAATGACGCCGCCGTAACCGCCCCACAACGCGCCGCGGGTCGTCAGGCCTTTCCAGTACATCGACAGGATCAGCACCGGGAAGTTGGCCGCGGCCGCAACGCCGAAGGCCAGACCGACCATGAAGGCGATGTTCATCTTCTCGAACAGGATGCCGAGAACGATGGCCAGCATGCCGAGGCCGATGGTGGCGAAGCGGGAAACGCGGATTTCTTCCTTTTCCGTTGCCGAGCCCTTGCGGATGACGCGTGCGTAGATGTCATGCGAGATCGCCGAGGCGCCGGCCAGGGCCAGACCCGAAACGACGGCCAGAATGGTGGCGAAGGCCACCGCCGCCAGGAAGCCAAGCAGCATGTTGCCGCCAACGGCCTTGGCCAGGTGCATGGCGACCATGTTGCCGCCGCCGATGATCTTGCCGCCGACCACACCCCCTTCGAAGAACTCGGGGTTCTGACCGACGATGAGGACCGCGCACAGGCCCATCAGGAAGATCACGTTGAAGAAGAAGCCGACGAAGCCGGAAGCGTAGAGCACCGATTTGCGTGCTTCCTTGGCGTTGCCGACGGTGAAGAAGCGCATCAGGATGTGCGGCAGACCGGCGGTACCGAACATCAGGCCGAGGCCCAGCGAGATCGCCGTGATCGGATCGGCCAGCAGGCTGCCCGGGGCCATCAGCTTGGGACCCAGCTTATGCACCGCTTCTGCCTTTTCGAGGAGCGTCGTCAGCGAAAACCCGAACTGCGAGTAGGCCAGGATCAGCGTCAGCGTGCCACCGAAGAGCAGCATGCAGGCCTTGATGATCTGCACCCAGGTCGTCGCCACCATGCCGCCGAGGGTGACATAGACCATCATCAGGATGCCGACGACGAAGATCGCGATGTTGTAGTCGAGGCCGAAAAGCAGCTTGATCAACTGCCCGGCACCGACCATCTGCGCGATCAGGTAGAAGACGACCACCACCAGCGACGAGATCGCGGCCATCGTCCGCACCTTGCCCTGGTCAAGCCGATATGAGGTGATGTCGGCAAAGGTGAAACGCCCCAGGTTGCGCAGCCGCTCGGCCATCAGGAACAGGATGATCGGCCAGCCGGCGAAGAAGGCCAGCATGTAGATATAGCCGTCGTAGCCCGAGGTGTAGGTCATCGCCGTCAGCCCGAGCAGGGTTGCCGCCGACATGTAGTCGCCAGCGATCGCCAGACCGTTCTGGAAACCGGTGATGCCGCCGCCGGCGGTGTAGAAATCGGCCGTGGACTTGGTGCGCCCGGCAGCCCAGTAAGTGATCCCCATGGTCATCGCCACGAAGATCAGGAACATGATGATCGCGTGCCAGTTGGTGGCCTGCTTGGCCCCCGAGGCGTCCATCGCCGGGCCGGCAAAAGCCAGTCCGGAAAGGAGCAACAGGGTGAGAGCTGTTGTCAGTCGATGCATCATAGCTTCTCCTTCTGGGCGTCCTTGATCAGGTCAGCGGTCAGGTCGTCGAATTCCCCGTTGGCGCGACGGACGTACACCACCGTCGTCAGCCAGAAGAAGACGAACAGGCATAATTCGATGGTGTAGCCGATCGGCCACATCGATCCCTCGGCAATTTTCTGTCCGAGCAGGCTCGGGTTGAAAGCGACCAGCATGAAGAATCCGTAAAAAAGGACCAGCACGATGGTTGCCAACGTCCAGGCGAAGCGTCCCCGCTCGCGCACCAGTTTCTGGAATTTGGGATTCACCCGCATTCGCTCGTACATAACACTACTCATGTTTTCTCATCCTCCGGTTTTGTTTTGTTGAAGCGGTATTGCTGCGGATTCTGCAGCGTATCGACCAGGTTTTGACAAGACCTTCCCCTCGCCGCGCGGAATACTAACTCAGATCCAATGGCTTGTTCAATCAGGGCTGGCTGCCGGGGTAGCGCAGCAGAATGAACAGCGAGGCCAGAAAACGTGCCAGACCGGCATCCGTGTCGAGCAAGCATGCGCGCGACATCGTGCCGATGCCGCGCTGCACAATTGCGATTGGCAAAAACCGACTAGAATCGCAAGCGAAAAATAGACAACAAGGGCTGGCCGTCACGCAGTGGCGGCAAATGCACCGGAGGAGACAAGATGCGGGAGATGGCTTCTTCCCAGGCACGGGATACTTTCCCACGCCTGCTGCTGCAGCACGCGCAGGTGCGTGGCGACAAGCCGGCGATGCGCGAGAAGGACCTGGGCATCTGGCAGTCGTGGACTTGGCACGACGTCGCCGAGGAGGTGCGTGCAATTGCCTGTGGCCTGGCCGAAATGGGCTTCATCCGTGGCGAGAACCTGGCCATCGTCGGCGAGAACCGGCCGCGCATGTACATGATGATGACCGCCGTGCAGTGCCTCGGGGGCGTGCCCTTGCCCCTTTACCAGGACGCCGTGGCCAGCGAAATGTTGTTTGTCCTGCTCGACGCGGAAGTTCGCTTCGTCTTTGTCGAAGACCAGGAACAGGTCGACAAGGTGCTCGAGATCCAGGCCGAATTGCCGCAGCTCGAACATCTGCTCTACGACGACCCACGTGGCATGCGCCATTACACATTGCCGTTCATCCACGACATCCGCGAGTTGATGGCCATGGGGCGGATACACAACCGCAACCATCCCGATCTGTTGGCCAGCGAGGTCGCGGCGGGCGCTGCTGACGATGTCAGTGTGATGCTCTACACCTCTGGAACCACTGGCAGCCCGAAGGGTGTGCGGCTGACGCACCACGCCTTCATCAGCGCGGCGCGCGGCGGCGCCGATTTCGATGGCCTGACCGCCGATGAAGATATCCTGTCCTATCTGCCGATGGCCTGGGTCGGCGACCACCTGTTTTCATTTGCACAGGCGATGGTCACCGGGTTTACGATCAACTGCCCGGAGTCGGCCGAGACGGTGATGACCGATCTGCGCGAGATCGGCCCGACCTATTACTTCGCGCCGCCACGCGTCTTCGAGAACCTGCTGACGCAGGTCATGATCCGCATGGAGGATGCCAGTGTCGTCAAGCAGAAAATGTTCCACTTCTTCATGGCGGTTGCCCGGCGCAGCGGCGCCGAGATTCTCGATGGTCAGCCGGTCTCGCTCGGCGATCGTCTGCTCTATGCCCTGGGCAACATCTTTGTTTTTGGTCCGCTGAAGAACGTCCTGGGGATGAGCCGTATCCGCGTCGCCTATACCGCAGGCGCGGCGATCGGTCCCGACCTGTTCCGCTTCTACCGCTCGATCGGCATCAATCTGAAGCAGCTCTACGGCCAGACCGAAACCTGCGCCTACGTTTGTCTGCAGCCCGATGGGCAGATCAAGTTCGACAGCGTCGGCAAGCCGGCGCCCGGCGTCGAGGTAAAGATCGCCGACAACGGCGAAATCCTCGTCAAGGGGCCGATGCTGCTCAAGGAGTATTACAAGCGACCCGATGCGACCGCCGAAGCGATCGACGCCGACGGCTACTTCATGACCGGTGATGCCGGATTGTTCGACGAAGACGGCCATCTGAAGATCATCGACCGCGCCAAGGATGTCGGCAAACTGGCCAATGGGGCGATGTACGCGCCGAACTATATCGAGAACAAACTGAAGTTCTTCCAGTACATCAAGGAAGCGGTGGTCTTCGGTGACCGCCGCGAGATGGTCTGCGCCTTCATCAACATCGACATCGGCGCCGTCGGCAACTGGGCCGAACGGCGTGGCATTGCCTATTCGGGTTATACCGACCTGGCGGCGAAGCCGGAGGTCTATGGGCTGATCCAGGACTGTATCGAACAGGTGAATGGCGAGCTGGTGGGCGAGGGTGCTCTTGCCGACTCGCAGATTCACCGTTTCCTGATCCTGCACAAGGAACTCGACCCCGATGACGACGAACTGACGCGCACCCGCAAGGTGCGCCGTGGCTTCGTCGCCGAGAAATACGCGCCGTTGATCGACGCGCTGTACGGCGGCCGGAGCAGCCAGTTCATCGAAACCGCGGTCAAGTTCGAGGACGGGCGGCAAGGCAAGGTCGCCGCGGACCTCGTCATCGGCGATCCGAGGACCTTTGCCATCGACCGGAGGGCCGCCTGATGAGTCGACAGATCGGCGAGGTCATTCTCGACTTGAAAAAGGTGTCGCTCTCCTTCGGTGGCGTCAAGGCGCTCACCGACATTTCCTTCGATGTGCGCGAGCACGAGATTCGCGCGATCATCGGCCCGAACGGCGCCGGCAAGAGTTCGATGCTCAACGTGATCAACGGCGTGTATCGGCCGCAGGAGGGCGAAATTATCCTGCGTGGCCAGCGTTTCGCGCGCATGAACCCCTACAAGGCGGCCAAGGCCGGCATCTCGCGCACCTTTCAGAACATCGCCCTGTTCAAGGGCATGAACGTCATCGACAACCTGATGACCGGGCGCAATCTGAAGATTCGCACCAATCTGATCCAGCAGGCGTTCTGGTGGGGGCCGGCGCGGCGCGAGGAACTGGCGCATCGCGCGAAGGTTGAGGAAGTGATCGATTTCCTCGAGATTCAGCATATTCGCAAGACGCCGGTGGGTCGCCTGCCCTACGGTTTGCAGAAGCGCGTAGACCTCGGTCGCGCGCTGGCCATGGAGCCGAGCATCCTGCTGCTTGACGAACCGATGGCCGGGATGAACGTCGAGGAGAAGCAGGACATGTGTCGATTCATCCTCGACGTCAACGATCAGTTCGGTACGACGATCGTACTCATCGAGCACGACATGGCGGTGGTGATGGATATCTCCGACCGCGTGGTGGTTCTCGATTACGGCAGGAAGATCGGTGACGGGGACCCCGACGAGGTCCGCGCCAATCCGGAGGTCATCAGCGCGTATCTTGGCGCCAGTCACTGAGGAGCGAGTCGCATGGGTTTCTTTCTCGAAACGCTGATCGGTGGCCTCATGGCCGGGATGTTGTACTCCCTGGTGGCGCTGGGTTTTGTGCTGATTTTCAAGGCCTCTGGGGTGTTCAACTTTGCGCAGGGAGCGATGGTGCTGTTCGCGGCCCTGGCCATGGCGCGTTTCGCGGTGTGGATTCCGGGGTGGCTCGAGATCGACAATCCGGTGCTGGGCACCGTGCTTGCCTTTTTCGCCGCCGCGGTGCTGATGTTTGCGGTGGCCTGGCTGATCGAGCGCCTGGTCCTGCGCCATCTGGTGAATCAGGAGGGCGCGACCTTGCTGATGGCGACCCTGGGCATCGCCTACGTTCTCGAAGGCCTGGGCACCAGCCTTTTCGGCAGCGACATCTACAAGATCGACGTCGGCATGCCCAAGGATCCGGTGATGATCCTCGAGGGGACCTTCGAAGGCGGGCTGCTGATCAACAAGGAGGACTTCGTGGCGGCGCTGATCGCCGCTGTGCTGGTGGGCTTGCTGGCCTTGTTCTTCCAGAAGACCAGTACCGGCCGGGCGCTGCGGGCGGTGGCGGACGACCATCAGGCGGCGCAGTCGATCGGCATCCCGCTCAATCGCATCTGGGTGATCGTCTGGTGCGTCGCCGGAGTGGTAGCGCTGGTGGCCGGCGTGATCTGGGGCTCCAAGCTCGGCGTGCAGTTCTCGCTGGCGACGGTGGCGCTGCGGGGTTTGCCGGTGGTCATCCTCGGCGGCCTGACGTCGATTCCTGGGGCGATCATCGGCGGACTGATCATCGGCGTCGGAGAGAAACTGTCCGAGGTCTATCTCGGCCCGATGATCGGCGGCGGCATCGAAATCTGGTTTGCCTACCAACTGGCGCTGCTCTTTCTGCTGTTCAGACCGCAGGGGCTGTTCGGCGAAAAGATCATCGACCGCGTCTGATCGGGGAGCAGGCCAATGCTATATAGAGAAAACGGTCAGTTCAAGACTTCCTACGCCGCCGATCAGCAGATCTTTCCGATCGCTCAGGATCGCTGGGCGATTCTCGGGGTGCTGCTGTTGGCGTTCATCGGGGTGCCGCTGCTGTTTGACGAGTATCTGTTCCGTGCCATCCTGATTCCCTTTCTGATCCTGTCCCTGGCGGCCCTGGGCGTCAATATCCTGGTCGGTTTCTGCGGCCAGATCACGCTCGGTGCGGGGGCCTTCATGGCCGTCGGCGCATACGCCGCCTATAACTTTCACATCCGCATCGAAGGCATGCCATTGCTGGGTTCGTTCCTGCTTGGCGGTTTCACCGCGGCGGTTGTCGGAGTTTTTTTCGGCATCCCCAGCTTGCGGGTGCGCGGGCTTTATCTCGCCGTCGCGACGCTGGCCGCGCAGTTTTTCACCGACTGGGTATTCCTGCGCGTGCCCTGGTTTACCGACAACGCGTCCTCGGGATCGGTGTCGGTCTCCAATCTGCAGATCCTGCACTGGCAGATCGTCACCCCGGTCGACAAATATCTGTTCTGCCTGAGTTTCGTGACGGTATTTGCTTTGCTGGCGAAGAACATGACGCGCTGCGCCGTTGGCCGGCAATGGATGGCCATTCGCGACATGGACGTCGCTGCCGAGGTGATCGGCATCCGGCCGCTGTTTGCCAAGCTCTCGGCTTTTGCCGTCAGTTCCTTCTTCGTCGGCACCGCCGGCGCGCTCTGGGGTTTCATCCACCTTTCGTCGTGGGAACCGGCCGCGTTCTCGGTCGATCGCTCGTTCCAGTTGCTGTTCATGGTCATCATCGGCGGCCTGGGGTCGATCATGGGCAGCTTCTTCGGTGCGGCCTTCATCGTCGTCCTGCCGATCGCCCTGAATCAGTTCCTGCCGGCCCTCGGAAGCGTGTTCGGGATCAGCATCTCCACGGCCGGCGTTTCACACGCCGAACTGATCATCTTCGGCGGACTGATCATCTTCTTTCTGATCAAGGAGCCGCATGGCCTTGCGCGCCTGTGGTCGACCGGCAAGGAAAAACTGCGGCTCTGGCCCTTTCCGCATTGAGCGGCGCTCCGGAGTTGGGTTTCGCGGCCATTCATGGCTTTCGGGCAGCAACCGCACTTCGATTACAACAAGAGGAGACACTGATGAAGTTACGCAAGCTCGCACTGCCCGCGGCGGCGGCCGCCGTCGTCCTGTCGTCGCTGTTCACCGCGCCGGCCGCGCTGGCTCAGGCCAAGGAGCAATTCTTCCCGGTCCTGGTCTACCGTACCGGCGCTTACGCGACCAATGGCGCGCAATGGGCCAATGGTTACGTGGACTACCTGAAGCTGGTCAATGCCAGGGGCGGTATCAACGGCGTCAAGATTTCCTTCGAGGAGTGTGAGACGGCCTACGCGACCGACCGCGGCGTTGAATGCTACGAGCGTCTGAAAGGCAAGAATGGCGGGGCAACCGTGTTCCAGTCCTTGTCGACCGGCGTGACCTTCGCGCTCACCGAAAAGGCCCCGGTCGACAAGATTCCGCTGATTACCGCCGGTTATGGTCGCAGCGAATCCCAGAATGGTGCCGTCTTCACCTGGAACTTTCCGCTGCTCGGGACTTACTGGGTCGGCGCCGAGGTTGCCATCCAGCATATCGCCAAGAAGGAAGGCGGCGTTGCCAAGCTGAAGGGCAAGAAGATTGCTCTGGTCTACCACGACAGCCCGTACGGCAAGGAACCCATCCCGATCCTGCAGGAGTTGGGCAAGACCTATGGTTTCGAGGTGCAACTGCTGCCGGTGGCTCATCCCGGCGTCGAGCAGAAAGCCACCTGGCTGCAGATCCGGCAGCAGAAACCGGACTACGTCCTGCTCTGGGGGTGGGGGGTGATGAACTCGACCGCGCTGCGCGAAGCCCAGTCCACGGGGTACCCGCGTGACCGGATGCTGGGTGTCTGGTGGGCGGGTGCCGAACCCGACGTCAAGGATGTGGCCGAAGGCGCCAAGGGCTACAGCGCGCTGACGCTGCAGCATGGTGCCGAGCCCAACTCCAGGGTCGTCAAGGACATGCTCGAACTGGTCTACGCCAAGGGCCAGGGTACGGGCCCGAAGGGCGAGGTCGGGCAGGTGCTCTACATGCGCGGTTTGCTGTCGGCGATGCTCGGCGTGGAAGGGGTGCGCAAGGCGCAGGAACGCTATGGCAAGGGCAAGGTCATGACCGGCGAGCAGGTGCGCTGGGGGCTGGAAAACCTCAATCTCGACCAGAAGACGCTCGACAGCATGGGTTTTGCCGGCGTCATGCGGCCGGTGCAGACGTCCTGCCTGGACCACATGGGCTCCTCCTGGGTGCGCATTCACACCTGGAACGGCAGCAAGTGGGAGTTCAGCTCGGATTGGTATCAGGCCGATGAGAAGGTGATTCGTCCCATGGTGATGCTGGCGTCGAGCAAGTATGCCGAGGAGAAGAAGCTCAAGCCGCGTACGCCCGAGGAGTGCAAGAAATAGCTTTCGGGTAGACCCGAAGGAGAGTTCCTCTACCGCCCTCCCGCGTGCGGGAGGGCTTCCAGCCAGCGAAGAGACGCCATGAGCCCCAACATCCTGCTCCGGGTAAACAGCATCGAGGTGATCTACAACCACGTGATCCTGGTCCTCAAGGGGGTTTCGTTCAGCGTTCCCGAGGGGGGGGTCGTGGCTTTGCTCGGCGGCAACGGCGCCGGCAAGACGACCACCCTGCGCGCGGTCAGCAATCTGCTGCGCGGCGAGCGCGGCGAAGTGACCAAGGGCACGATCGAACTGCGCGACGAGCGCATCGAGGCGCTGACGCCGGCGCAACTGGTCAAGCGCGGTGTAATTCAGGTCATGGAAGGACGGCACTGCTTCGCTCACCTGAGCATCGAGGAAAACCTGCTGACCGGCGCCTACACGCGCAGCGATGGCAAGGCGGCGATTGCCGAAACGCTCGACAAGGTCTATGCGTATTTTCCGCGCCTCAAGACGCGCCGCAGCAGTCAGGCGGCCTATACCTCGGGCGGAGAGCAACAGATGTGCGCCATCGGACGCGCGCTGATGGCCAGTCCGCGCATGGTGCTGCTCGACGAGCCGTCGATGGGCCTCGCACCGCAGATCGTCGATGAAGTGTTTGCCATCGTCAAGGATCTGAACCAGAAAGAAGGCGTGACTTTCCTGCTCGCCGAGCAGAATACCAACATGGCCTTGCGCTACGCGGACTTTGGCTACATCCTGGAAAACGGTCGCGTGGTGATGGAGGGTACAGCCAGGGATCTGGCGGCCAACGAAGACGTCAAGGAGTTCTACCTCGGACTGTCCTCGGTGGGGCGCAAGAGTTTCCGGGACGTCAAGCATTATCGCCGCCGCAAGCGCTGGCTTTCGTGAAGCAGGCAGCCGCCTGTGTCAATTTCTAGTCCGGCATCACCGCAACCGCTTCAAGGAGCCTGCCATGCAAAACTTCACCTTCCACAATCCGACGCGCATCCTCTTCGGCAAGGGACGAATCGCCGATATTGCCCGCGAGATTCCCTCCGGAGCGCGCGTCCTGATCACTTACGGGGGCGGCAGCGTGGTCAGCACCGGCACGCTCGACGAAGTGACCACGGCGCTCCAGGGCTTCACGCTGTTCGAGTTTGCCGGCATCGAACCGAACCCGACCTACGAGACGCTGATGCAGGCGGTGGACCTCGCACGCCGCGAGAAGATCGACTTCCTGCTCGCCGTCGGCGGCGGCTCGGTGATCGACGGCACGAAATTCATCGCCGCCGCCATACCCTTCGTCGGCGACCCCTGGGACATCCTCGCCAGGCGCGCCCGGGTGAAGAGCGCGGTCGCCTTCGGCAGTGTTCTGACGCTGCCGGCGACCGGCTCGGAGATGAACAGCGGCGCGGTGGTGACGCGGCGCGCGGGCAATGACAAGCTGGCCTTCCTCAACCCGCTGCTCTTCCCGCGCTTCTCGGTTCTCGATCCGAGCAAGACCTTCACGCTGCCGCCGCGGCAGGTCGCCAATGGCGTCGTCGACGCCTTCGTGCACATCGCCGAGCAATACCTCACCTATCCGGTCGACGCCAGGGTGCAGGACCGCTTCGCCGAAGGACTGCTGCTGACCCTCATCGAGGAAGGTCCGCGCGCGCTGCACGAGCCCGCGGACTATGACGTGCGCGCCAACCTGATGTGGACCGCGACGCTGGCGCTCAACGGCCTGATCGGCGCCGGCGTGCCGCAGGACTGGGCGACGCACATGCTCGGTCACGAACTGACGGCGCTGCACGGCCTCGACCATGCGCAGACGCTGGCGGTGGTGCTGCCGGCGATGCTGCAGGTCCGGCGTGCCGAAAAGCGGCAGAAGCTGCTGCAGTATGCCGAGCGGGTCTGGGGCCTGCACGCCGGCGACGACGAGGCGCGCATCGACCAGGCGATCGCGCGCACCCGTGACTTCTTCGAGTCCCTGCAGGTGCCGACCCGTCTGTCGGCCTACGGCATCGGCGCCGCGGCAATCCCGGCGCTGCTGGCCCAGCTCGAACGGCATGGCATGGTCGCGCTCGGCGAACACCAGAACGTCGACCTCACGCAATCGCGCCAGGTCTATGAGCTGGCCGTCTAGGATCCTCGCCGCCGGGCAGCGCCGCCGGCGGTCCTCGCCAGGCCAGCGCCGCTTACAGGCTCTTGCGCGCCTGCGATGTATGAGCGGCCCGCCGATGTGATCGGTTGCGGACGTCTGCGTGCAACTCGAACATCGACAGCGCGCCGCGTTCGCGCAGCAATTGCAGGTGCTCCGGGCGTGCTTTGTCGTAGTGGTGGGCCAGTTCAGACAGGTGGCGAAGCCAGGCGTCCTCGTCCTCGCCGTCCGCTGGCTTCACCTCGCCAAACGGGTGACCCTGCCAGACTTCGTCATGGTAAACGGCGTGCGCCCAGTCGTAGAGCGATTCGCGGTCGCCGTCGTTGCGGATGCGCACGACGTTCGGATCAGCGCCGGCGTCGAGCAGCAGGCGCAACATTTCGGTGTCCATGTTCAGGGCAGCAGCGAACAGCGGGCTGGAGCCATCCTGGCTGGGACCATTCGGATCGGCGCCAAGCCGCAGCATTTCCTGGACGACCATGTACTTCGGCGCTTGCGGATAGAGATCCAGCGTGCTGATGGTGTATTCGAGGACCGTATCGCCGAATTGATTCCTGCCATTCAAGTCGAATCCGTCGGCGACCAGATCACGCAGGGCTTCGATGTCTCCGGCGCACGCATGCGCCATGAAGCTCTTGATCCGGCTTTCGACGTCTGCGGTCTGTCGTTGATGATGATTCATCGCAACTCCCTCGTTATCAAGAATTCTCGGGGCAGGGAAGGGCCATCTATGCAGCGTCTTTTGCAGACACCCTGGACAGCCCGCCGAAGCGCGCTGGATCCCCCCGAACCATCGCTTCCGCACCTCGGACAACAGGAAACCCTCAGGCTCTCGCCAGGGGTTACAGAACTGCTTTTTCGCTGCGGCAATGTTGCAGCGCAATGAAACAATAACGCGTCCAGCCGTCAGACGATGTCAGCTACTCTGTAAGCGCATGTGTCGACTTGTAACAACGTCTCCCGGAGGGATGGCTTCGTCTCCCGGAGAGACGACATCGTTTTTTGGAGAGATGGCGTCGTTTCTTGGAAGGACGACGTCGTTTCCTGGAGAGATGGCGTCGTCTCCCGGAGGGTTGGCGTCGTCTCCCGGAGGGACGACATCGTCTCTCACAAGGACGAAATCGTCTCTCACAAGGACGAAATCGTCTCTCGGAAGGACGAAATCGTCTCTCGGAGGAACGACACCGTTTCTCGGAAAGACGACAGTGTTTCTCGGAAGGACGGCATCGTCTTTCGGAACGACGACACCGATCCTCCGGAGCTCGACGGCAAGGCGCGGCGGCTTGCGACGGCGTCAGGCCGGCGGGCGCTTCGCCGTCGCATGCCTGCCGGTGTAGCGGGCAGCCATGGTTTCCTTCAACGCATCGAGCCCGGCGCCCTTGCCGAAGGCCTTGGCGATCGCATAGCCTTCGAGCGCGGCGCTGAGAATGTCGCTGCCGAGCGCCATCTCGGTATCGTCGGCCTTGGCAACGAGCTGCCGCAGGCGGCTGAAACGACGGCGCAGCAGATCGAGGTTGGCAAGATCGTTCTCGGCTTCGCGCAGGTCGAAACCCGGCGGAATCATCTGGCTGTTCTGTGCCAGAACCATCAGCGTTTGCCGACACACCCCTTCGGTTTTTTCACCCATCTTGGCGAGTGTGCGCCGTTGCTCGACCGAGAGCTCGATCAGTTGCGAAAACTTTTCTTCGAGCGTGCTCAAGGCGGAGTCAATCGCGGCGATATCTTCGGCGCTGAAATTCAGGGATATCAGGTTCTGGCTCATCGGAACTCTCCTCGGGGTGGACAGGAAACTCAAAGGTGCCGGGCAAGAGTATGAATTGATACGCGAATTGTCGTCAACCCGTGGCGATCAGCCGCCCACCATCTTGACCACGCGGGTGGCGTGTTGCGCCAGATCGAAATGGTTGGGATCGAAGTCTTCGCCCAGCCATTCCCGCACCTCCTCGTGATCCTCACTGTCCGGATCGTTGAGGGCATCCAACATATTTGCATAGCCATAAACGCCACCGCAGTTCTCCGGCGGACACGCGCCTTCGCCGGCGACGAGCACGGCGCGCGGCGCGGCCGGGTCGGGCGGCAGGCGCGTCTCGATGGTGATGGTGTGCCACCAGTCGTCACCAAAGTCGTACCAGTAGCGAAACTTGCGCTGTCGGATCAGCAACTCGCCGAGCGTGGTGGTATCTTCGGGAAGCGCCGGCTCCCTGCCGAAGAGTTCGTCTTCGAGGCCGGGCATGCCGACCACCCGGCCGGCCGCCCGGAACTCGTGCAGGTGATCATCCTCCCAGCCCATGGCCTCCTGGATCACCCGGTGAAACTCCCAGAAGCTCAGGTCCTTGTTGACCTCGACGCGCCGCCAGATCGGCGGCTCCCAGTCTTCGAGGCTGATCTTGAGGCGCAGGCGGCCGCCGGTCTTGTTCGTTGCTGTACTCATGGTCTCAGTACCTTGGTCGATTCCTCGCCGAACTGGCTGACCACGCGCACCGCCACGCGCCTGCCGGCCCGGAAGGGAATGGGATGGGAAACGAAGCCATAGAGGCGGTCGAAGGCTTCGGCGTCGATTTTAATTCTGAGGGTGTTCTCCAGCTTCCTGCGCGTGCGCGTCTTCGCAAGGTCGGACAGGCCACGCTGCCACTTGTCGAATTCATCGTGGTCGCCGCCGCAGAAAAATACCTGCCGGACCATGAAGCTCGAACCGTCGTAGTCGTCATCGACCATCCAGTAGGCGATGTCGGCCACCGAGCGCGCCTTGACCTCGTCGCGGATCGGGTCGTAGAGATCGAGGCCGCGGATTTCGACGCGCAGCGTATCGCCGTCGCGCTGCAGGGCGATGTCCGGCTCGCCGATGGTGACGAAGGTCGCGGCTTTCCGGTCCTTCTTGGTCAGGCCAGCCTGCAGCAGGTCGTCGTGCATGCGTACCTTGTCGACGCGGAAGCTGCCGGCGCGCTGCCGCTGCACTGAATTCTCGACGTCGGATTCGAAGGCGAAGCCGAGAATCAGCAGCCACTGCGCGTCGCCGCGCGCGCGGCAGGCCTTCACCGCATCGTTGACCGCCTGCCGGCTGACCGGCGCGAATTGCGGGCCGAGGTGGATGTAGGCCTTCTGTTCGCCCTCGGCGGTGTCGTAATAGCCTTCGGCGTGCAGCGCGCTGTCGGGCAGCGCGTCGACGCGGGCGAACACCGCCATCTCGTTGCGCGCGCCGTTTTTCACCCCGGCGGTTTTCAGGTGCTCGAAAACTCGCTCCTGGAAAGCCTCCATCCGCTCGTGGTCGAGGCTGGCCTCCGCGACGTCGTCGGGCGCCAGCGGCTCGTAGCTCTGCAGCGTTTCGACGGTGAATGGGCCGGCGACGCGCAGCTTGCCGCGGTCGACCGTCGGCTGATCGTAGAGCGTCACTTCCTCGGGCGGCTCGTCGTTGGCCAGCGAACCCAGCGTGATGCGCTGCACGCTCTTGTAGAGGAAACCGTGCCGCAGGTCCCAGTGCTCGCGCGGCAGGCCCTTCTTTTCGTCGTGCAGCGTGTACCACGGGTAACTGGCGGTCATCAGCCGCGTCTTGGCGATGTTCAGCGCCACGCGCGAGGTGTCGGTGGTGATCCAGCGGCGGCCCCATTGCTCGGCGACGTGCGCCGTGGTGCCGGAACCACAGGTCGGGTCGAGGACGAGGTCGCCGGGGTCGGTGGTCATCAGGATGCAGCGCTTGATGATTTCCTCGTTGGTTTGGACGATGTAGACCGGATTGCTCGCTCCACCAAGCCCATCCCACCAATTGGATAAGGCCTTGTAGGGGAAATCGTCGAGGTATCGCTTTCCATCAAGAGAGCGCCCACTCGCGCACAGGCGGCCCAACTCCCTCAGTCGGTACATTGGAACTGGCATGCCGTCGCTAGAGCGGCTTCTATATGACCAACAGCGACCTTTGGGGGGCTCAAACAACTTCCCTTGGAACTCTATTGAGTCCATTTGATTTGGCCGCTCCCCGCCATTGGTTATCGGCCACGGACGAAATAGTCGCGCATCGGGATAGTCATCAAAAAACTGCTTTGGGTTAAGCCGATAGTCTCCTCGCGATCCGTTGGGCAGCTTCGCATCCCCTAAGGTGGTAATTGATCCACCGGAAAGCTCAACCCATTTGAACTCATCCAAGGTGTCTGCATCGAGTTCACGACGAACGTACAGCTTCTGGAATTTGGTGATGCCCTGTTCGCGCGGTGCTCGCGAGTACCAGACCAAGTAATCGTTGACTGTATCGATCCATGAACTCTTCTGGCTCCCTTTCTTCTTGACCGGAAAAGTGACAATGAAACAATCACTGCCAAACACCTCATCCATCACGCAGCGCACCAGATGCACATTCTCGTCGCTGATCTGCACGAAGCACGAGCCGCTTTCGGTCAGCAGCTCCTTGGCCACCAGCAGGCGGTCGCGCAGATAGCTCAGGTACGAGTGAATACCGAGCTCCCAGGTGTCGCGGAAAGCCTTGATCACCTCCGGTTCGCCGGAGAGGCTGGCGTCGTCGCCGTCCTTGACGTTGCGGTCGTTGAGGCGGATCTGCCAGTTGGAGTTGTACTTGATGCCGTAGGGCGGGTCGATGTAGATCATCTGCACCTGCCCCTTCATCCCCTCGCGTTCGAGCAGGCTGGCCATGACCATCAGGCTGTCGCCCTGGATCAGACGGTTGGCCCAGCGGTCGGCGTGTTGGTAGTAGCTCTGCGGCTTGTCGAGTTCGTCGATGTCCTTGTAGTTGGCGAATAGTTCGTCGACGAAGAAATCGGCCTGGTGGTCGGCTTCGCGCCGCAGCGTGTACAGGCGCTGGATCAGCTTTTCCGGGGCGATGTGTTCGGTACGGTAGAGCGAGCGGATGTCGACTTCGAGGTCTTCGTCGCGGTCGGCGGCGCCGTACTTCTCAAGCCAGTACAGTTCGGGGTCCTGGCCGCGCTGCGTCACCGGGTTGAGCGGCCAGGCGGCTACGGTCTGGCGTGCCTCGGGGCTTTCCTGCTCATAGCCGGCTTCTTCCTGGCTCGGAATGCGCGTGCGTCTGGCATTGGCGTGCTTGAGGCTGTCGATCTTCTTGTCGGTCATGGTTTCAACTCTGACGGCAGCCGACGGCGATGCACATCTGGCGACGTGCCTTGTCGAGGAATGCGGGTTTGACTTTGCCGAAGGTTTGACTGATGGCTTCGGCGTTGACGGTGAACACCTTGTCGGCACGGAGGTAACTGGCCTTGCTCAGCCTGCCCGCCGCGAGGTCGTGGTTACCCAGCGGCACGCTGTTGTTGTGTTGCGCGGCGCCAGTGATGGCCAGGGCGAGGAAGTCCGCGCGGGCATCGGGGGTGGTGACGATCAGCGCCGGTCGCTTCTTGCCGCCCTCGCCGTCGGCGAAGGGGAAATGGATTTCGACTATGTCGCCGGCGTCAAAGCGGGTGGAAAAGGTGCTCATCATCGTCGGTCCAGGTGCTGTCGGCGGTATGGGATTGAATCAGCAGGAGGTCACGCATCAGTTCGTCTTCTTCCAGATCGGCGACGATACGGCCGACGGCGGCTTCGAGTTCGGGCTTAATGTTCTCGATGGCGGTGATTTCGGCAAAGTGCCAGGCGGACAGGTCGAGCTTGCCGCGCGCGTTGTTGACCGCCGGCAGCCAGCGTTCGCGCACCGCCCAGCGCTTGAGTTCCTTGTCCTGGTTGAAGCCGGTGATTTCAAGGATCAGGTTGGCCATGGCACCGGCCTCGCTGCGGATGCGCACCAGATAATCGGGCAGGTAGGCCCGCTCCTTGCCGCCGCTGATGTAGGGAATGTGGAAGCCGAGGAAGGCGTTCTTGACGTAGCTTTCGACCGCCGGGATCTTTTCCAGCGTCTTGGCGGCGATCTGTTCCCAGGTGTTGGTATCGGCGACGACCAGATTGACGTGGCTTTTCTTGGTCGGCCAGGTGTTGCGGCTGGTGTGGCCGAAGACGTGCCGCGTGCTGCCCTGCGGGTTGTAGTGGTTGAGGATCGGCAGCACGCGCTCGTGTTCGGCGGCGTGCGCGACGATGCCACGGTTGATGCTCTCGACGACCGGCTGTGGATCCTGATAGATCACCAGGCGCTTGTAGATCGGGTCGTCTTCGCCGACGACTTTGAGCTTCTCGTCGTACCAGCGCTCGACGATCTGCCTGACCTGCTGGAACAGACGCAGGTCGGCGCGCTGCGCGGCGTCGCCATGGATGCGGCGCAGGTAGTCGCGCGTCAGCTTGTAGATGACGGTCTGGTCGCGCAGTTCTTCGAGCTTGAGACGCATCGTCTGGCGGTCTTCGGAGACGGCGGTGCCGAGTGTGGTTTCGACCGGCAGGCGGGTGGTATCGAGGCGATAGTCGGGCGTGCCGCTGAAATCGGCGGTGAGTTGGTCGCTGTCGGTCTGCAGGCGGTAGCCGACCAGGTTGGGGAAGCGGATTTCGAGGCTGTCGCGCTCGCGCAGCGCGCGCAGCGTGGCGTATTCGGGCGGCTCGACGGGGCTGCTCTGGCCGGCCTTGAACAGCTTGAAGGGGATGCCGATGATGTGCGCGTATTCGGGGGGAAACTTGCCGGTCTTCGGGTCGGTGAAGTAATAGCGTCGGCGCAGTGCGCGGCCGGCGACCTGTTCGCAGAGCAGTTGCGAGCCGAAGGCGCGCAGGCCCATGACGTGGGTGACGGTGTTGGCGTCCCAGCCTTCGCTGAGCATGGCGACGGAAACCACGCAACGCACGTGCGCGCCGAGGGTGTCGGGTTTGCCGACGGTGTTCACCACTTCGCGCAGCAGTTCGGCGTCGGTGAGGCTGTCGACGCCGCGCTCGGGGTGGCGGAGGCGGTAGGCGCGCTTGAAGCGCTCGATCTCGGGAGCGAAAACCTTCTTGAAGCCTTCGTCGATCTGGCCGGAGTGTTCGAGGGCGTCGCTGTCGATGAGCAGCGTCGGCGGGCGGGCGCGCGCGCGGCCGCTGTCGCGGTCGAAGTTGGAGAAGAGGGCGAAACGACCGGCGACGACAGTCGTCTGGCCGCTCTGGTCAACGCGTTCGTAGCCGGCGATCTCCTTGAACACTTCGCGCGAAACGGCGGTGTTGCCGCAGACGACGATGAACACCGGCGGCGCGGTGAACAGGTCGGCTTTCAGTTCGCCGCGCCGGCGCAGACCGCGTTCGTATTCTTCGTAGTGGGCGTAGAACTGGTCGAGCGCCTGCCGCACCAGCGCCGGCAGGTTCGGGGCGGCTTCGCCGACGTTGGCTTGCTGCGTCTCGCGGCGCTGCGTGCGCTGCCCCTTGCGGGGCAGTTCGGTCTTGCAGTTTTCGTAGAGATTTTTCAGGACCGGCTCGTCGATCGCCTGGCTGCTGTCGTCGATCGGCAGAAAGGGAATCTTGACCAGCCCGGCTTCGATCGCTTCGATCAGGCCGAAGTCGCTGACCACCCAGGGGAACAGCGAGTACGCCGGAAACCCCGATCCGGAAAGGTAGTAGGGCGTCGCCGAGAGATCGTAGACCACGCGCACCTGAAAGCGCCGGGCGCAGGCGCGCAGGCCGGAGAACCACACCGCGGCGCGTTCGTTTTCGGTTTCTGAGTTGTCGAGTTCGGTATCCCGGCCCCTGGCGCGCGGCAGGTAGCAGTGGTGCGCTTCGTCATTGATCACCAGCAGTCGGCGTCCGGCCTTGAAGCTGCCCAGCACGCGCCGCAGCATCTGGTTTTCGTCTTCGCGGTTTTCGACCTTGTGACCGTCGGCGCCGAGCTTGCCGTCGAAAGGCGTGCGCTTGTTGCCGCCGAGGATACGCGGCAGGAACTCATGATAGTTGGTGATGATCAGGCGGTGGGCAAGTTCGCCGAGGGCGTGCTGCTGGGCCGGCGGCACCAGCGTGCGCTGCTGGTAGTAGTCGCGGGCGGCGGCGGGCGGCGCGTTGCGCTGGTCCGGCAGAAGGACATTGAGACGGTCGCGGATGGTGATGCCGGGAGCGAGGATCAGGAAGTAGTCGACGTAGCGGGTGTCGTTGCGGTACTCGCGACGGTTGAGGTAGTGGTAGAGGATCAGGCAGGCCATGACCACGGTCTTGCCGCTGCCGGTGGCCATCTTGAAGGCGATGCGCGGCAACTGGCTGGCCGGGTCGTCGCCAGCGGTGGCCTGTCGCTGCCGCAACTGGTTCTGGATATGCGTGCCGGTGTTCGATTTCTCGGCGACCTCGTTCAACCAGATGGCCGCCTCGACGGCTTCCTGCTGCGCGAAAAACAATTTCTGATGCGCGGCCCGTTCGGGATTGGCGAACCAGTAATCGAGCAGATCGCGAGTGACGCGGCTGGTGACCCCGCGATAACCCGCTTGCCGCCAGGCGCGCAGCTCGTCACGGATACGATTGATCAGGTGTTCGCCGTATTCCGCCCGGAAGTCGTTGACGTCGAACATGCTGCCCTGGTTCGGCTGGCCGATCGGTATCTGCGGCACGTCCGGAGTAAAGATGCGACGGCCGGGGCGGATGTCCCGATAGTTCAGGTTGCCCTGCGCGTCGGTGGCGTAGTGCCGCGCCGGCTCGTCGTAGGGGGAGTTCAGGATGGGGTTGTCGGCGGAGGCCATGGGCGGTGACGCCGGTTTCGGGGTAGGCGCATTCTAACAGTCGCCGCCGCTCGTTGACTTCGTATCGACAGCGTCGAAAGCCGTGAAATTGCTCCGGAAAATGTGGCGAAATGCGCTCGAATGGCGTCCGCCAAGCGTATTGCCGGGGCGGCAAAAGCGATAGTTGACAACCGTTTGTGGCATGCCGCAAAGTGCGTGCCACTTGCTGCTGCGCGCCTGCGCCGAATCACGACCGAATCACGAATTCCTTTCTGATTGCACCTTACCGTTCTTTGACAAGAGGCCCTAACAATGAAAATCAAAACGCTTCTCTGGAGTGGCTTTGCCGCGATCTGCGCCTTGATGGCGGTGCTGGTGAGCATCGGCATCTGGCAGTTGGACGTGATCGACAAGGCTACCGAAGATGTCACCCGCGCCGATGACAACGAATCGATGGCACGTGACATTGCCGAGCGGATGAATGGCATGCGCCGCTATCAACTGGGCGCGCTGGTCGCCGCCGACGAGCGCGACCAGCAACTGGAGCGTGCGACCAAGGCCGGCAGGGAAAATGTCCAACAGGCGGAAGCGCTCGAGAAGAAGCAGCGCAACCCCGAGACCCGGCAGATAGCGAGCAACATGCGTACGCTGAACGAGCGCTACGTGCGCAGCCACGAGCAGGTGGTCGCGCTGGGCAAGGAAGGCAAGCTCGACGCGATGCGCGATCTGATCCAGGGTGAGGCGCGCAGCGCGCAGCGCGAGCTCGCCGCGGAAAGCGAGAAATTCATCAAAATTCAGAGCGAGCGCCAGGCGCAGGCGGAGAAAGTCATGGAGGCTGCGCACACGCTGGCCGCGAGGCTGATGCTCGGGCTGCTGGTGATCGGGGTGGTGCTGGGCGTCGGTATCGCCTTGGTGGTCACGCGTCGGATCACTGGCCAGCTCGGCGGTGAGCCCGAATACGCCCGGCAACTGGTGCAGCGCATCGCCGACGGCGACCTGAGCCAGGATCTCGCGCTGCAGAGCGGCGACACGCAGAGCCTGATGGCCTACCAGCAGCAGATGCAGTTGCGACTGCGGACGATGTTGAAGAACATCGGCAGTACCGTGGTCAGCACCGAGGGCGCGGCGCAGACGCTGGCCGGATCGTCACAGCAGGTGGCCGCCGCTTCGCGCTCGGCCAGCGATTCGGCGGCGTCGATGGCGGCGGTGGTCGAGGAGATGTCGGTGAGCATCAGCCAGGTGGCGGACAATGCCCGTGATGCGCTGAAAACGGCAAGCCATGCCGCCGAGCTGTCGGACAGCGGCGGCGGCGTGATCGAGCAGGCGACCAGCGCCATCAACCGCATCGCCGACACTGTCCGTCAGACTTCCGGGGCGATGCGCGCCCTCGACGAAAGCGCGACGCGCATCTCGACGGTGGTGCAGGTGATCAAGGAGGTTGCCGATCAGACCAATTTGCTGGCGCTGAACGCGGCGATCGAGGCGGCGCGCGCCGGCGAGTCGGGGCGTGGCTTCGCGGTCGTCGCCGACGAAGTGCGCAAGCTCGCCGAGCGCACCGGCAAGGCCACCAACGAGATCAACAGCATGGTCCTGCAGATCCAGCACGAAACCCGCAATTCACTCGACTCGATGACGACCGCCGTGCAGCAGGTCGATCACGGGGTGGACCTGGCCGGTTCCGCGGGTGAGGCGATCCGCGACATCCGCAGCAGCGTCGAGCAGGTGGTCGCCGTGGTCAACGACATCGGCAATGCGATCAGCGAGCAATCGATCGCCAGCCAGCAGATCGCGCAACGGGTCGAGCAGGTCGCGCAGGCTTCCGAGGAGAACAATGCCGCGGCCGAAGAGACCGCCAGCGCGGCGCGCACGCTCAGCCAGCTCGCGGGCGGCTTGCGTAATACCGTCGCGCAGTTCAGGACCTGAGACTGCTGCACGGCAGCCTGATGCTGGTCACCGCTTTGGCGCCGCATATCGGCTACGACCGCGCCGCGCAGATCGCCAGGCGCGCGCATGCCGAGGGGACGACGCTGCGCGCGGCAGCAATCGCCTCCGGCCTGCTGAGCGCCGAAGCGTTCGACCAGTGGGTGGTTCCGGAAGACCTGGTCTGAAGTTCGCCCTTGTCGCAGCGCCGACGCGCGCCTGAGAAGGGGACGAGGATGCAGCGGTTTCCTCTTTGGACGACGCCGTCTCCGTAGGCCGGGTCTTTCCCAATCAGGCAGGAGAAACCGCCGGTCCGATTCGGCCAGCCAGTTCAAGACATGATCCGGATCTGCAGGGCTGCACGCTCCGTGCTTTGCTCGCGCTTCGCGCTGCCGAGGAAATCCGGTAGCCAAGGGCTTTGCGCCAGGGGTGCGCCGGCAAAGCAGGCGGGTTGCGCGCCACCCCAGTCGATGCGCGACGGGGTCGTGTTCTGCGGGCCTGGCTTGCGAGGGCTTTGCTCGTTCGCCCGACTGGAAATCGCGGTAACTCCGGCAGCGCCTGGCAGGGCAGGGGGCTTGCCGCTCGTGCCGGTGCGCAGCGTGCTGCCGAACTGCACTGTGAACCGCTGCTCGATGCGGTGGCCCTTGCCGTCGTCTGCTTCTAGCCGGAAGATCTGCTCGCCGGCCTGCGGAGTCTCCCAGAGCAGGAGTCCGCTGGCTGCGTCGATGCGGGCACCGGCGGGTCCGTCGAGGAGACGATAGCTGAGCGCGTCGCCGTCGGCATCGCGAGCCATGGCCTGGTATCTGAAAACCTGCGGCGGCAGGTCGAGGCGCACGCCGGGGGCATCCGGCCGGTAAGGGCCGATATCGTTGACGGTCGGCATTGTGGTGATCGGCTGCGTCATCAACGCCGCGCTTGCGCCTGTCGATGTCGTGCTCGGCGGCAGGAGCATTCCGGCCGCCGCCATGCCCGCCTGCAGTTCGAAGCTGGCGGGAGGAGCGCTGACCCACGTCGGTGCATCGTCCACCGGCAGCACCAGAACCTCGAAGCTGGCCGTCGTGCTGGCCTGGCTGCCGTTCGACTGCTCGGTGGCCGTGGCGACGATGGTCAGCGTGCAGCGGCCAGCCCTGTCGGGCGGTAGTGTGATCGCCAGCTGGCCGAGTTCCCAGTCGCTGATCGTCAGCCGTTGCGCCAGGCTCGACGCGGTGAAATGGTGCTCGCCGTCGCTGAGCGTCGCGCCGACAGGGAGGCCGGCGATGTCGATCGACAGGGCTTCCGAGCCGTCGTCGTCGCGCAGCGAGGCGGCGATCGTCGGCAGTTGCATCGGCATGTCCTCGTAGCCGACGTTGGCCGGCAGCGTTTCGCTGAGCACGATGTCGTCGATCATCGTGCCGCTGCTCCAGGCGTCGAAGCGTGTGGCTTCCGAGGCAATGCGCAGGGTCTGCCGGCCGCCGGCGCCCACGAACTGGACGGTTCGCGTCTGCCAGGCGAGCGCGTCGAGCGGGCTGGTGCTCGCCTCGCTACCGATGTTCCGGCCATCGAGGGTAATGCCGATGCGCGTGTATTCGGCAGCGTAGCCCGGCGCGCCGGCGAGGGTCAGGGAGAGGGTGTAGGTGGCGCCGGCGATGGTGTCGATGCCACGCTCGATGGCCCGTGTCGGAATCGGCGTGCTGCCCACGATGTTGAGTTCGAGCCAGTTCTGGCCGCTGCCGGCAGCCGGGTACGCGCTCAGGCTACCGCCGAGGGCATTGCGCATGCGGTCGCCACCGCTCCAGATCTGGAAACTACCGCCGGGCATGCTGGGTCCGCCACTCAGCCGTTGCCAGCCTTCGAGCACGTCTCCCTTGACCGGCGTCGGCGTATCGCCGGTATTGGCGATGCTTTCCCAACCGCTGCGGAAGATTTCCCGCGTTGCTCCGGCGCGCTCGCCGAGGGTCAATGTGGGCGCATCGGCCTGCGCGCTGATCGTCAGGCGCAGCGTGCCTTCGGTGGCCACTTGCCCGTCGCTGATCGTGAAGGCAAGCTCATCCTCGCCGTGATGGTCGATCGCCGGGCGGTAGGTGTAGCTGCCGTCGTCGTTCCGGCTCAAGGTGCCGTGCCGGGGCGAGCCGGCAGTTACGATCAGCGCATCGCCGTCCGGGTCGGTCGCGCCGGACAGCAGATCGAGGGTCACGCTGCCATCCTCGAGCAACGTGGCGGTGAGCGGGCTGACCAGCGGCGCATCATTCACCGGCATCACCGTGAGGGTCACCGTGGCAACTCCAGATTCGATCTGGCCATCGCTGAGCAGGTAGGTGAAATGATCTTCGCCATGCCAATCCTTCGCCGGCGTGTAGCGGAAGCTCGCATCGGCGTTGACTACCAGTTCGCCATGTGCCGGGCTGTCGACGACTACCGGAGCGAAACCTGGTTGACGCGCGTTGCGGTCGTTGGCCAGCGCGTCGATGAGCAGCGGGCGGTCCTCGTCGGTGATCACGGCATCGTCCATCGCTTCCGGCCTGGCCGGTTCGCTGCCAAGGTGCAGGTCACGGATGCTGACCTGACTGCTTCCGGCATCCGCGCCTTTGCCGAAACCGATCAGGTCGAAAGCGAGGTTCAGCACCGTACCCGCGGCAACGCCGCTCAGATCCAGCCGATAACTGCGGCTGCCATCGGGATTGGTGAGCACGCTGATGCCATCAGACCGGTATTCGCTACCATCCGCCTGACGGTTGATAAGGGCGTCACTGTGGCCGAGTCCTGTACCGCCGAGCACCGACGCGCCGCTGTTGGCGTCGAGCAGCGCGACCTCGAAAGCGTCGTCGGGACCATCGGCCTGGTCGTCCAGCGCAGCGGCGACCGTGAAGGACAGGAAGCGATCGTTATTGCCAAGAACGAAGACCTGGCTGAGGCGGGTCTGGGTGATGGGCGATTCGGCCAGGGTGGCCGAGCCGTCGGCGAAGGTGACGTCACCGGTCGTGTTCCAGCCGGTGCCGTTGTCGAAGGCGTGGTTCTCCAGCGTTGGGTTGGCGGCGATGTCGTATTGCACCAAGGCGTTGCCGGCAGTGGCAATTCCCTCGATGCCGCGCAGGCGAGCGCTGCGCGCCAGACCCGTGACGCGGGTGAACGGCAGCGGAACGCCTGGGTCGCTGGGCGCGTACGGCTGCGTCGGACTCTCCGGCGCAGGGAAATGCCCGGCCAACCGCAGCAGCGCGAGTTGCTCGTCAACGGAAAGCGTACGCCGCACCCCCGGCGGCAGCGTTGCGGCCATGTAGTCATGCGCCTCCGCACTGTGCGCAAGACCCAGCGTGTGACCGTATTCGTGCAGCAGCACGGTCAGGAGATCGATCCTGCCTTCGGCCTCAGAGCCAGGTTTGGCAACCCATTCGTTGGGGTTGGAGGTAGGGAGGAATTCGGAATTGTCGGAAGGAGTAGCATCGATGAACCAGCCGTAGCCAGCGGCGTCGAGATCGAGGGTTGTAGTACCGGAAAGGCGTCCGATTTGAGTTTGGCCTAGAAAGTAGTCAGGAAGATCTTGGAAACCTGCGAGGGATTGCTTAGCGTTAGCGAGCAATCCGTTGAACTCGGGAATTTTCTTCCATGTCGCTAGACCACTCATTGCTCCGTCATCACTTGAAATCAGCCAGGTTCTGCGCGGGCAGTACCGATCGTAGAGCTTCTTGTAATCATCCACATTGATCGTTTCGTCTGTCACTCGGATGTGGTAAGTGACTTTTATACGACGACCAGCCAACTCCGTCATAAAGGACACACGATCACTTCCAACATAGCCAATTTTTGGTTGATAGACGTAGGAATTTTCGGCACCAAGATTGATGGCGCCGGAATCTTTGTCGCCAGTCCAAAGCACTCGCCCATGCTTCGGTGGTTCGATCACAGTCGTTTTGGTAGCATGAAGCGATTCTTCCTGCACGGTTTGGGAATCCAGTAAATCTATTTCCTGCCTATGCAAGAAGATTTGCAGGGCGGTATCACCTGGATATAAGATATTACTAGAGCTAGGTACCACACCTAACACGCCACTAGAAAACGCTTTAACTACAAGCGTACACGCCCCTACTGTTCCATATGGAACATCGGTTAGTGGCTGTGTTGCAGCATCCTTGGCTGAAACCATCAATGGCTGCCAATCTTCAAGTAGTAGTATGTCAGGTAGCCACATATCCAATTCCTTTAGGTTAACTGTACTGTCGTCAACCAATTGCTCTGCCATCGTTGCCGAGGTTGCATTCGTTATCCGGTCGACATTTTGTACAACTAAGTTCTGTGTTGGGGCAATAGTCACCGCGCGTCGAGCCTTCAGTCCAATGCCAAATTTCGTGTTGTAACCGTCGGCTTCATTCGTGTTGAGGTTCAATAAGCTCAACATCTGTTTGATACCGCCGTAGGCATTTTGGTCCCCAAGAGCATTATTAATTAATCCTAGGTAACCTGTCCGCGACGCTAAGTCGTCAAGACCACCGTGAATGCCTCGGACAATATCAGAAAAGCTTCCGGCATCAGCCCTGGAATTCAAATCGCCCCATGACGACTCATAGCGCCAATACCAAGTGCTGGAGCGCACGGCATTAGGTTTATCCGCGATCTGTTCGGGGTGAGCGACAAAGTCGTAACTGGTACCATAGATTTCATTCAAGCCCGGAATGATTTGCGTACTGCCGCCGGCCCTGTATCCACCATTTGTTACCCGGTCGTATTTGCCTTTTCTCGTAATTTGTAACAGACCTCTGCCGCGGTAGCGGTAGCCGTCGCCAGAAGCTTCATCTCCATTCCCGTCTTTTCCAGAGTATGCGTAGTTTGCTTGCTTTTCGCCCTTAGATGAGCCTATCCCGATGGTGCCGTCCAGGTATCCGTCGTAAATGCTTCTTTGTGCTGGGATGCTGAGATTCAGGGCGTTGGTGTAGTATATTGGCATCATCCCCGGAGTGTCCGGGGTGGGCTGTCGGAGGAGATCGATCATGGCGATGCGCGTGAAGCCGGAC
>JAKOZI010000182.1 GCA_029780075.1 Pseudomonadota bacterium | reverse complement strand
CGAATCTTACTGCTTTTGGCTCGCGAACCAGGTCGCTACTTTTTTTGCGAACTCGATCTGCAGGGCCTGTTCTGCGATCGTGGCCCGGTCCGCCTTGGCTTGCTCGCGTAACCGGACTAGTTCAGCACGTTCTGACTCGTTCAACTCAGCATCGGCCGGCACCGCGCCCGCCCGCCGTTCGCGCTCTACTTTCACCCATTTCCCTAACGATGCTTCACTGGTACCGATATATTCAGCCACGGCCTTAATCGACCTGTTCTGATCGAGAACGAACCCTACCGCACTGGCCTTAAACTCCGGCGTGAACCGGCGACGCGTCGAACCCATAACCGAAAACCCTTCCACTCAAGGCCACACCCAACCCCGTGTCCACCAAACCCCGACCCCTCCAATCAGATGTCGAGGCGCAGCGGAGATTGCACGATTGCGAGCCGTGCACATTGCATGATTCGGCTCTTCGGGCACCGCCGTGAAACCTACAGGGTATGGGCTGTGTCGAGATCGCTGCTAGTGAAGACCGACCGGGTCTCGAGCCCGACGTCAGCAACGGGTCCGCCGAGTTGGCCACTTGGGTCGATCGCGCACAGCACGACCTCGACCGTGGCTCCGAGTGAACGCAGCGCGAAGGTGGCGTCTCGCACCGCCCCTCCGGTGGTCAGAACGGCCCGGTTCACTCGTACCGCGCTGGTCGGCGTCATGGTCAGGAGGAGGTCGTAGAGGGTGAGGATCTGCGCCCAATCGGTGTCCTTGAACCGCCCCGGCAAGTCCGGAGACTTACTGGTGTGAGGGCTCAGCGATCGGCTGGGCCTGGTGTTGAGCGTAGTAGTGGTTCTCGGCTTCGACGGGTGGGATGTCGCCGCAGTACTCATAGAGGCGGCGGTGGTTGAACCAGTCGACCCATTCGGCGGTGGCGTACTCGACAGCGTCCAGGGTCCGCCAAGGCCCTCGGGGTTTGATCAGCTCGGTCTTGTACAGGCCGTTGATCGTCTCGGCGAGCGCATTGTCAAACGAGTCGCCGACGGAGACAACCGAGGCCGCGATGCCGGCTTCGGCGAGGCGCTCGGTGTAGCGAATACTCACATACTGCGAGCCGCGGTCTGTATGTGCCACAACGGAATCCAGGGGTGAACCGGTCCGCTGCCTGGTCCACACGGCCTGCTCCAACGCGTCGAGGACGAGCTGTGTGGTCATCGATGAACCCCACCGCCAGCCCAGGATCCGACGGGCATAGGCGTCGATGACGAATGCGACGTACACCCACCCGGACCACGTCGACACGTACGTCATGTCCGCCACCCAGAGCCGGTCCGGCGCCGGCGGCGCGAAGTCACGGTTGACCAGGTCCCGGGCCCGTTCGGCCGCGGGGTCGGCGATCGTGGTCCGCTTGACCTTCCCGCGGACCACCCCGACCAGCCCGTCCGCGCGCATCAACCGCTCCACGGTGCAGCGGGCCACGCTGATGCCCCCCCGGTTGAGCGCAAGCCACACCTTCCGTGCCCCGTACACGCCGTAGTTCGCGGCGTGCACCCGGCGGATCTCGCTGAGCAGGTACTCGTCCCGCTGCTCGCGGGCGGTCGGTGACTTGCTCACGTGCTCGTAGTACGTCGACGGGGCAACCTGCAGACCGTGCTCGGTCAGCACGGCACAGATGGGCTCGACACCCCACCGCAGACCACCAGGAACCCGGTGGCCTGCGTGGTCGCGGATGAAGTCCACGATCACCGGGAAGGCCGGTCGAGCTCGGCCGCAAAGAAAGCCGACGCCGCCTTCAAGATCGCGTTGGCGCGCTTCAGCTCGGCGTTCTCCCGCTTCAACCGCCTGACCTCGGCCGTCTCCTCGCTCGTGGTCCCCGGCCAGGCGCCGGCGTCGACCTGGGCCTGACGGACCCACTTGCGGACCGTCTCCGGGGTCCCGACCCCCAGCAGCTCCGCGACCCGGGTCATCGCCGCCCACTCGGACTCGTGCTCGCCAACGTTCTCAGCGACCATCCGCACCGCCCGCTCCTTCAACTCCAGCGGGTACCGCTTCCGTGTGTCTCCTGGCATGACTCCAACCTTCCCAAGGTTGTAAGTCTCCGGACTTGCCGGGGCGGTTCAGTTGTAAGTCTCCGGACTTGCCGGGGCGGTTCAAGGGTGGTAGAACGGGCCGCGTCGGAGGCCAGTGGATGATGCTTCGAGCGCGTGTCTGAGTCTTCTTCATCCCCTAGTCTGGTCGTATGCTAGGGGCAAGCCGGGACCTCCGCGTAGCTTTTGTCGTGGATGCCTGCCTCGAGGACCACGGCGGGGTGCAGTCGCACGTCCGGAACTCGTTGCATGCCTTGAAGGACATACCGCGTGTTGATGCGCGAGTCTTCAGCCCGCCGACTTCTAGCGGCTGGCTCTCTAATGCACGGTACCTGGGCGTTTCCTACAACGGTTCCCGATTTAGAATCCCTATCGGTGGCTCGGTTAAGTCAGTTCTTTCTGACCTGGCTGACTTTGCGCCAGACGTCATTGAATTTGGATTCCCAATCAATCCTTGGTTCGGTTCGCGAGTATGGCGCGATCATTCAGGCGCAGCTCGGGTGTTGATATCGCATCACACCCCTGACGCCGGGTGGAAGCGCACCTTCGAGCTAATGGTTCTGCGTTTCTTGACCCCCAAACTTGGCGCCCATGATCAGCAGTTTGCGGTCGGCCTGGAGGGGGGTTGGTTCATGGAGGCCGTGACGCGTCGGCCAACCCCTCTCCAGTTTCCAGTACTCGTCGAACCTCAAGATCAGGAGCGCCTTCCATCCTATAAGGCCCGCACGGTCGATTTTGCTCTCCTTGGCCCTTTCGTCCCCCGCAAGAACCACGACTTTGCCGTCAGGGCCCTTGAAACGCTCGCCCAAACCGCGCGCCGCTCGTTTTCGGTGGTGACGATCGGTGACGGCCCCACTTATCCCAGCCTAATGGCACGACTACACCATGCAGAGGGGCTCTGCCTGGTCGGGTCATTGCGCCACCCGTCAAATGATCAACGGGACAGCGTCCTTCAAGATGCGAAGTTCGCACTGTTCCCTAGCCGGTTCGGCGAGGGCTTCGGGATCGCCTTGCACGAGGCCGCCGCGTTGGGGACCGTAGTGCTTGCCAACAATCTCCCAGCGTACGAGGCGTGGCTACCGGCGTCATCCATTTGCAGAGCTGACGAACAGAGCTGGGTTGAGCGGATGCGTCGACTCGTGGAGAACGATGAGCTCGCGCGCTGCGCCGGGTCAGCCTGTCACAGCTCCGCGGTGCACGCGTTCCGAGCCTCGCGAGGCCAGTTGTTTTCCCGTATTGGTCTTGCCGCATGACTGGCGCTAGCGGTCCCAGCTGACGATAGAATCCGGACGTGTCTCTAAACCAAACACCTCATCGAGGACCCGATAGGATTCTAGTCGATTGGCGGCGATTTCAAGGAACGCACTTCGCACGCTCCAGAGAGTCGTTGCGATGAAGAGAGAGTCGAGGACGAAATACGGCATCCCCCATTGGTCAAGAGCACCCTCCCGCCAGCGGGACCATGCATAACCGCATGATCCCAATACCGCGGATGCAAATATCAGTCCAAGCAGTGCGTTGATCGCCATTGTGGCGCGACTTCCACGACGTATATCGCTCACAAGGCGAGCATTTACGATGGGTTGCCCAAAGTAGAGGTTCAGCACGTGGGCCATTCGGTCTCGCACCTCGGCCATGACAGCCACGTCGGCCGTATTCAGAAGGTGCATAACGGCTACATAACCCAACAAGGGGTTGATGAATAGCACCGTGAGGTCGCGACTGACATCTTTTGTGAGGGCGACTGAGATCGCGACGATGGTTAGGCCGAGACCGATTATGGACGAGTTATTTCGGAGTGAGAGTCTGATCTCGGTATCCCAGTGGGTAACCTCCGAGTGCATACGCTCGACAGCCTCTAGCGACAATTCCTTTGGGTTGCCTACGAAGCGCACTGCGTGTGCCAGGGGTGTCGGCGCCCTCCAACCCACACCAAGTCTCATGCGGGGATGGTAGCCGACCAGGTCGTGGAGCGGTACCCAGCACCGTTGGAGGCCCGGTCGAGCTCGCGAACGAGGTCGTGCTCGACGCCGGATTCGACGCGGATCGGAGCACCCAACGTCACCGACCACGCCTGCACCGGGATGTGCCGGCTCTTCTCCGTGGACCGCGGCGTCCGGATCGACATGAGTGATCGAGGTTCCGGTGGCCCAAGGGTCCAGTCCCACGCATTCGGGCCATCCGCGAACCCAGGCCGCTCGTGGCCAACGGCAGACCGTACCCGCAGCGAGCCCCAGGCATTCACCATGAGGGCAACCGGGCTGAAGCGGTCGGACATCGCGAGGCCCCCTTCCGACTCCCTACGTTCTCACACCGCCAAGTCAATCTGCTCGATGGCCGCCAGCTCGATCACCTTCGGCCTGGTGTCTTGCTCCCATTGCACTTCATCCCTCCGTAGGCTCCCAGGGAGGGGATACGTGAACAGATCACGAACGGTATCGGGCGTCACTGACACTGGCTGCGCGCCCGCGATGTGGATCGTGGTGTTGCTGAACCCAAGGCCGTCTGCCGCCAGCTTGCTGCGGTCGAAGCCCAACATGCCCATGACCCGCTTGACCGCTCCCTTCGTCTTGCCGCCCTCAAGCCACAGGAGGATCTCGCCAGCCAGGTCCGCCCTGACCCCCTCGTCCACATTCGGCACCTGGAGTCGGTGCTCGACCTCCTTGTAACGGCCCCGCTTTGTGACCACTCCAGCTTGGACGAGGTCCACGCTGACCTTGGTGGCGTCCGAGATCAGCGTTCTCAAGTACTTCGCGTCCGATACCTGGGAAATGCGATGCTTACGCCATTCAGTTTCCGCTGTCAACTGGACCAGCTCATCATCTCCGGCGCCCGCGTCAAGCGCCTCCGCGAGCTTGGCTGCTGCCTCGTACGCACGACACTTATCGAAGTACGCCAACCAGCGAAGCAGGTGGTCGGCCGGAGAGAATCGCTGGCAGGTCTCAACGACGGCCATACCGTAGGTCCCAGCCACCGGAAACATCAGACCTGACTTGCACAGGTCGGGCGTGATTTCGTGGGCTGGCTGGTGTGTGTGCTGGTCAGCGGGTCGCGATCGGTGGGGTTGACACACTAAGGGCCTGTGAGGAAATAATCTAGTGCGGGCCGGGCGTGTCGGGGTGGAGGGTGTAGTTCCATTCGCCGTGGAAGTCGTGGCGGTCGAGGATGCCGCGGTGTTCGAGGTCGGTGATGGTTTGTGCGGTGATCTTGGTGCCGGCGGGGTAGGGGTTGGGGTCGAGTTCGGCGTCGACGTGTAGGCCGGTGGCGGTGGTG
>JAKOZI010000166.1 GCA_029780075.1 Pseudomonadota bacterium | reverse complement strand
ACGACCGTCTCCGAGTTCCGCTCCGCCAAATTCTTCTGCCGCCCACTGCTCCATGCTCGTCGCTCCTCTCAAAGGCAGCACACGATACAGCATCCCCGCCAGTGGCCTGTGCGCGGGATAGAAAGCGGCGGCTCAGTCATTGCTCTATCCCCGTCTCGAAGTCGGAAAAACATGCTCAATGAGTTGTGTGTAAAGGTATGGCGCCAACCCTTCAGTCGGGATCCGGATTTTGGCGTTACCAGCGTGAACTACGACTTTGCCGAATTGTTGGCACGGGCCGAGGTGCCACGCTGACACCGCCCGAAGCCGTGCATAAAATGCCACCGCTCTCTCGACGTTGTTCAATAAATGGCCGGGACGGGTGGATCGGCGTGCACCGACCAATGACCATCGGAATAAGGAGGTCTCCATGACCCATGCCGAACTTGTCTATGAACACCTCAAGCGTCTGCCGGAATCGGTGGCGGCGGAAGTGCTCGATTTCGTCCAGTTTCTCGAGCAGAAGCAGGCGGGAACCTGTCAGCCACGCCAAACCGGCAGCGCACGAGGCCAGGTGTGGATTGCCGACGATTTCGACGCTCCCCTGGAAGATCTCAAGGGCTATCAATGAACCGACGACGCATCACGCAGGCGATCTCGCTCATCACCCGTCGAAAAATCACAGACTCCGCCGCAAGCATTGTCGCCCTTGGTTGCCCGCACTATTGCAGTTAAGTATTTCTGGAGAGTTTTGTCATGACGCCGTTCATTAAAATCCTTGAAATAGATGGTTTCAGAGCGCTTACGGGTCTGCGAATCAATGGTTTTGGGAAGGTCAATCTGATCACTGGCAAGAACAATTCAGGTAAATCTTCCCTGCTTGAGGCGATCAGAATTCTCGCCACGGGTGGCGCTTTAAGAACAATCTACGACATCCTGAATTACCGTGAAGAGTGGGGGGCGGCTGGCGACTCTGAAAAAATTTATTCGCCAACCGATCCTGTACCGTTCTGCAATCTTTTCAATGGCTTTCCCAACCTTTCTTCAAGCAGCCAGGGATTTTCCATTTCTGCCACCGGAGCCTTGCCGCCGCCAATTTCTCGGATAAACGTCAGAATAAACTGGTTTGTCAGGAAGAACGATCCCGATCGGCAGGCTTATTCATACGAGCCCGCGTCCAGTGATCTGTTTGACGACGCGGAGAGTTTCCCCGCCCTGGATCTGGACATCGGAGGGCGGAAACGGGTCATTCCTCTGGATCGCTTTCAGCGCAGATTTCCAGTGAGAACCGAAGCGGATGCGGCGCCTGTCCCCTGCGTTTATCTGGACCCGTTCAGCTCTCGCTTTACCAGCCAGATGGGCGCGTTGTGGGATGCCATCGCGCTGACCGATGCCGAGCACGAAATTGTCAAGGCGCTGAAGGTGATTTCCAATGACATCCAGGCCGTTTCCATGATCGGCAGTGACGAACGTAATACCCGTCCACGAACGGCCATTGTCAAGAGCGGTCGCCATCCAGCGCCGCTACCTCTGCGTACACTCGGTGATGGCGTGAATCGCCTGTTTGGTGTCATCCTTTCCCTGTGCAATGCACGTAATGGGGTATTGCTGGTCGATGAAATTGAGAACGGACTGCACTATTCGGTTCAAACCGAGATTTGGCGCACGATCTTCCGTCTCGCCACTGATCTGAACGTCCAGATATTTGCCACCTCGCATAGCTGGGATTGCGTGCGCGCTTTTCAGCAGGCTGCGGGCGACAGTCCTGAGGATGGCGTGCTTGTCCGACTGACCGCAAGAGGCGACAGAATCATTCCGACACTTTTCACAGAGGAGGAATTGAAGATTGCTACGCGTGACCAGATCGAGGTGCGCTAATGACTGGCAAACGCGTACTGATGGTCGAGGGGCCGGATGATGAACATGTCGTCAAGAATCTTTGTGGTGCAAGAAATCTCGGCAAGATCGACCATGTCCATCCTTACGGCGGGAAAGACCCGCTGATCGAAGGCATTCCCGCCCGCCTCAAGGAAAGCGACCTCGTTGCGCTCGGTATCCTGCTCGATGCCGACACCGACCTTCACGCCCGCTGGGAAGCCGTGGCCCACCGTCTGCAACAAGCGGGCTATGGCCATCTTCCGGCTGCCCCGACACGGGAGGGCTTGGTCATCGAAGCACCGGAAAACACCTTGCTCCCTCGCGTCGGCATCTGGCTGATGCCCGACAATCAAGTACCCGGCATCCTCGAAGACTTTTTGCGTTTTCTTGTGCCGGCGGGCGACCCACTGTTTGCCCATGTCGAACAATCAGTCGATAGGATCCCAGACGGCCAGCGCCGATTCGGCGACTTGAAGAAACCCAAAGCGAAGATTCACACGTGGCTGGCTTGGCAAGATGAGCCCGGCAAACCTTTGGGTCAGGCCATCAGAGCACGGTATCTCGACCCCGATCTTCCCGCTGCCGACGTCTTTGCGGATTGGCTTGACAGGACATTCTTTGCCCCATGACAATCAAGAAAAAACTCATCGAAGTCGCTCTGCCCCTTGAGGCGATCAACGTCGCCAGCGCGCGCGAGAAATCCATCCGGCACGGCCACCCTTCGACGCTGCATCTGTGGTGGGCGCGGCGACCGCTGGCGGCGGCGCGGGCGGTGATCTTCGCGCAGATGGTCGACGACCCGTCGGGGCATCCGGACCTCTTCAAAACCGAGAAGGCGCAGGAGAAGGAGCGGCAGCGGCTGTTTCGCATCATCGAGGATCTCGTGAAGTGGGAGAACACGACCAACGAGACGGTTTTGCAGCAGGCGCACGACGAGATCTGGCAAAGCTGGCGCTACACCTGCGCCGAAAACGCCGACCACCCGCGTGCGAAGGAACTCTTTGACCGCTACAAGCTGCCGGCCTTTCATGACCCGTTCGCTGGTGGTGGTGCGCTGCCGCTGGAAGCGCAGCGGTTGGGGCTGGAGAGCTACGCCAGCGACCTCAATCCGGTGGCGGTGCTGATCAACAAGGCGATGATCGAGATCCCGCCCAAGTTCGCCGGCCAGCCGCCGGTGAATCCCGAGGCGCAGAGGCAAAAAGTCCAGATGGGCAAGAGTTGGCGCGGCGCGCAGGGCCTGGCCGAGGATGTGCGCTACTACGGCCAATGGATGCGTGACGAGGCCGAGAAGCGTATCGGCCATCTCTACCCCAAGGTCGAGGTCACGGCGGCGATGGTGCAGGAACGGCCGGACCTGAAGCCATACGCAGGTCGCAAGCTCACGGTGATTGCCTGGCTGTGGGCGCGTACGGTGAAAAGCCCCAACCCGGCTTTTGCCAACGTCGATGTACCGCTGGCCTCGACCTTCATGCTGTCGACCAAGGTGGGCAAGGAAGCGTATGTCGAGCCGGTTATTGAAGGCACTGGCTATCGTTTTTCGGTGAAGCTTGGCAAACCGAGGAACGCCGAGTCGGCGAAGGCCGGCACAAAACTGGCGCGGGCGAACTTTGCTTGCCTGATGTCCGGCACACCCGTTGCTGGGGACTACATCAAGGCAGAAGGCAAGGCTGGGCGCATGGGTGTACGGCTAATAGCTATTGTCGCCGAGGGTGAGCGCGGGCGAGTCTATTTATCCCCGACCGAGGCAATGGAGAGCGTCGCAAGTGAGGCGAAGCCCGAGTGGAAGCCGGATGTCGAATTTTTCCAGCAGGCTCTCGGTTTCCGGGTTGGAAACTATGGCATGACCAAGTGGAGTGACCTTTTCAGTCCCCGCCAATTGGTAGCCCTGACAACCTTCTCCGACCTAGTGCATGAGGTCCAGCCCCTCGCGATGCGCGATGCAGTCGCTGCTGGCTTACCGGATGACAAGAAGCATCTCGCCGAGGGTGGTGCGGGTGCCATGGCCTATGCGGAGGCAGTGGGGATGTATCTGGCATTTGCCGTCGATAAAGGTGCGAACTATTGGTCGACCCTTTGTGCATGGCATCAGACCCGTGACGGAATTGTCTCAACTTTTGGTCGACAGACCGTTCCCATGGTGTGGGACTATGCGGAGGCGAACCCATTGAGCGAGTCGTCTGGCAACGTATTACTCGGTGTGGAGCAGGCATCGAGAATGCTTCAAGCACTTGGAATCGGACTCCCGGCGTTTTCCTTACAGGAGGACGCCGGGAGTCAGACCACAAGCGCCGACAAGGTCATATCTACCGACCCTCCTTACTACGACAATATTGGCTACGCTGACCTCTCTGATTTCTTCTATGTCTGGCTGCGCCGTTCCCTGAAGCCGGTCTTTCCCGATCTTTTTGCCACGCTCGCCGTACCCAAGGCCGAGGAACTGGTCGCTACCCCTGGGCGTCACGGCGGCAAAGAGAAGGCTGAGGCATTCTTTCTTGATGGCATGACACAGGCGATGCACCGCCTCGCCGAACAAGCGCATCCGCTCTTTCCGGTGACTATCTATTACGCCTTCAAACAGGCTGAGAGCGATGGGTCAGACGGCACGACAAATACAGGCTGGGATACCTTCTTGGCCGCAGTAATCAGGGCTGGTTTCGCCATCAGCGGTACATGGCCTGTACGCACCGAATACGGTAACAAGGAAACCAAGCGTAGCGCGCTTGCCTCCAGCATCGTCCTCGTCTGCCGCCAGCGCTCCGCCAGCGCCCCAACCGCCACCCGTCGCGAGTTCGTCACTGCACTCAAGGCCGAACTGCCCTCGGCGCTGGCCCATCTCCAGCGCGGCAACATCGCGCCGGTCGACCTTGCCCAAGCCGCCATCGGCCCCGGCATGGCGGTCTACACCCGCTATGCGAAAGTCCTCGACGCCGAGGGCAGGCCGGTCCCGGTGCGTGCCGCGCTGGCGCTGATCAACCAGACCCTCGACGAAGCGCTGGCCGAGCAGGAAGGCGACTTCGACGCCGATACCCGCTGGGCGCTGACCTGGTTCGAGCAGACCGGCTTTGGCGAAGGTGATTACGGTGTCGCTGAACAGCTCTCCAAGTCGAAGAACACCGCCGTCGCCGGCCTGGTCGAAGCGGGCATCCTGGTCTCCAAAGCCGGCAAGGTGCGCTTGCTGAAGCCCGACGAACTGCCCGCTAACTGGGACCCGACGACCGACACTCGCCTGACCGTCTGGGAGATGGTGCACCAGTTGATTCGCGTCCTCGAAGCTTCCGGCGAAACCGCCGCCTCCGCGCTGGTCACCAAGCTCGGCAGCGAAGCCGAAACCGCCCGCGAACTCTGCTACCGCCTGTACACGCTGTGCGAACGCAAGAAGCGCGCCGCCGAAGCGATAGCCTACAACGGCCTGGTGCAGAGCTGGCCGGAGATCACCCGCCTGGCCGCGGCAAAGCCACGCACGGTCGAGCCCGGAACTGCTGATCTGTTCGACGACTCCGTGTGACAATCAACAACATGCCTTGAGGAGTGAATCATGTCTACCGCTCTGAATATCGACCCGTCCGAACTGGCTCTATTCTGCCGCCAGCACCATATTCGCCGGCTGGCGCTGTTCGGTTCGCAGCTGAAAGGCACTGCCAGGCCGGATAGTGATGTCGATCTGCTGGTCGAGTTTTTCCCGGACGCACGACCGACGCTGCTTGACATGGCACAGATCGAGATCGAGCTGTCGCAGTCCATGGGCGGGCGAAAAGTCGACCTGCGTACGCCTCAGGACTTGAGCCGCTACTTTCGCGACGAGGTGGTTCGCACGGCACAGGTGCAGTATGTCGCCGGATGATCGCTGGCGCATCGTCCACATGATCAAAGCGGCTGGCCAGGCGCTGGTCTTCGTCCTGGAATCGGAATAAGACCACCATGGCCCTCTCCAACCACGAGCGCGTCGGCAAGGCGCTGGAACTCCTCAAGGGCGGCCTGATGCCGTTCATCGAGCGCGAATTCAAGGCCAGGTACGGCGACGGCTGGGCCTTCGAGGTCAGGGATCTGTTGTCCGACACGCGCCTCGGCGCCGGCAAGGGCGAGTCGCTCAACGATGTCGCCGCTTCGCTGGTGGTGATGGACCGCAAATGGGGCGAGGTCTTCCGGCAGATTCTCGGCAAGAGCGAGCGCAGCCTGGTCAACGAACTGCTGACCGTGCGCAACAGCTGGGCGCACCAGGAACCGTTTTCCAGCGACGACGCCTATCGCGCGCTCGACTCGGCCGCGCGCCTGCTGGCCTCGATCTCCGCCACGCAGGCGGACGAGGTCGACAGGATGAAACGGGAACTGCTGCGCGTGCGCTTCGACGAGCAGGCGCGCGGCGAGAAGCGCAAGTCGGCCGGCACGGTCATCGAAAGCGGTGTCACGGGGTCGCTCAAGCCCTGGCGCGAAGTGGTCATGCCGCACGACGACGTGGCCAGTGGCCGCTACCAGCAGGCCGAGTTTGCCGCCGACCTGTGGCAGGTGCATCTCGGCCAAGGCACGCCGGAATACAAGAATCCGGTCGAGTTCTTCCGCCGTACCTACCTCACCGAGAGCCTGAAGGGAATGCTGGTCGGCGCCCTGCAGCGCCTGACGGCCAGGGGTGGCGATCCGGTGGTGCAGTTGCAGACCAACTTCGGCGGCGGCAAGACGCACTCGATGCTGGCGCTGTATCACCTCTTCTCGGGTATCCCGCCGACCGAGCTCTCCGGCATCGACGCGGTGATGCACGAAGCCGGCGCGAGCCGGGTGCCGACCGCGCGACGGGTGGTGCTGGTCGGCAACAAGATTTCTCCCGGCAACCCCTCGACCAAGCCCGACGGCACGGTGGTGCGCACGCTGTGGGGGGAACTGGCCTGGCAGCTCGGCGGCAAGCCGGCCTTCGCCCGCGTGCAGGCCGATGACGAGAACGCCACCAGCCCCGGCGACGTGCTGCGTGAACTCTTCAACGATTACGGCCCCTGCCTGATCCTGATCGACGAATGGGTCGCCTACGCGCGCCAGCTGCACGACCAGAGCGACCTGCCGGCCGGCGGCTTCGAGACGCAGTTCTCCTTCGCGCAGGTGCTGACCGAATCGGCGAAGCTCGCGAAGAACTGCCTGCTGGTGATCAGCCTGCCGGCCTCCGATACCTCGGGCTCGCCGCAGCATTTTCCCCACTCTCGCTCCGACGATGTCGAAGTCGGCGGCACGCGCGGGCGCGAGGCGCTCGACCGGCTGCGCAACGTCGTCGGGCGCATCGAATCGTCGTGGCGCCCGGCGAGCGCCGAAGAAGGCTTCGAGATCGTCCGCCGGCGCCTCTTTCAGCCGCTCTCCGACCCGGCACAGTTCAAGGACCGCGATGTCGTCGCCGGGTACTTCGCCGACTTCTATCGCACGCAGCAGGCCGAATTTCCGCCCGAGTGTCGCGAATCCGGCTACGAGCAGCGTATCCGCGCGGCGTACCCGATCCACCCGGAAATCTTCGACCGGCTCTACAACGACTGGTCGACGCTGGTCAAATTCCAGCGCACGCGCGGCGTGCTGCGGCTGATGGCGGCGGTGATCCACAGCCTGTGGGAGAAAGGCGACCGCAACCCGCTGATCCTGCCGTGCAACATCGCCATCGACGACGCGCGCGTGCAGTCCGAACTGACGCGCTACCTCTCGGACAACTGGGTGCCGGTGATCGAGAAGGACGTCGACGGGCCAAACTCGCTGCCGCTCAAACTCGACAGCGAGTTGCCCAACCTCGGCAAGTTCTCCGCCTGCCGGCGCGTCGCGCGCGCCATTTACCTCGGATCGGCGCCGACCACCGCTGCCGCGCACCAGGGGATCGAGGACCGGCGGATCAAACTCGGCTGCGTGATGCCCGGCGAATCGCCGGCGGTGTTCGGCGATGCGCTGCGCCGGATGGCCGGCGCCGCCACCTACCTCTACCAGGACGGCCCGCACTACTGGTATTCGACGCAGCCGACGGTGACCAAGCTCGCCGAAGATCGCGCCGAGCAGTTCAAGCGCGAACCCGACAAGGTCGCGCACGAACTGGAGCAGCGCCTGCGCAAGGACCTGGTGCGCATGGGCGACTTCCCGCGCATCCACCCGATGCCGGCGAGCGGGGCAGACGTTCCGGACGATCTGGACGCGCGACTGGTGGTGCTCGGCGTCGCGCATCCGTACAGCAGGCAGGGCGGGAGCGCCGCCGAACTGGCGGCCAAGGCGATTTTCGAGACGCGCGGCAATACGCCCCGCCTCTATCGCAACACGCTGGTTTTTCTCGCCGCCGACAGGACGCGTCTGCAGGAACTCGACGACGCGGCACGCAAGGTGCTGGCGTGGGATTCGATCCTCGCCGAGAAGGTACAGCTCAATCTGACGCCCTACCAGGTGACGCAGGCCGAGACGCAGCGCGCCTCGGCCGACGGCGCGGTTACCGCCCGGTTGCCGGAGACCTACCAGTGGCTGCTGGCGCCGGCACAATCGACGCCGCAATCGCCGATCACCTGGGAAGCGCTGCGCCTCTCCGGGCAGGACGCATTGGCCGTGCGCGCCAGCAAGAAGCTGCGCAACGACGAACTCTACCTGACCACCTTCGCCTCAACGCGCCTGCGCATGGAACTCGACCGCGTGCCGCTCTGGCGCGGCAACCATGTCGCCGTGAAGCAACTGGTCGAGGATTTTGCGCGCTACCTCTACCTGCCGCGGCTGAAGGATTCGACCGTGCTTCTGCATGCCATCAGCGACGGGATGACGCTGCTGACCTGGGCGCAGGACAGCTTCGCCTTTGCCGACAGTTTCGACGACGCTGCGGGTCGTTATAAGGGCCTGCGCGGCGGGCAGATGGTGATGCTGTCCGATCCGCACATGCCGGGGTTGCTGGTCAAGCCAGAGGTGGCGGAGAAGCAACTCAACGCGGAACGTGTTCCGACTCCCGTCGAGCGGCCATCGGAACCGACGAGTGGCGACACCGGAACAGTGCCTGTCCCGCCTGTTGTGACCCCGCGCGGCGATCCACTACCGGTAGTGGTAAAAGCCAAACGCTTCCACGGCGCGGTGACCCTCGACTCGGCCCGCGTGGGGCGCGACGCAAGCCGCATTGCCGAGGAAGTGATCGCGCATCTTTCCGGCCTGGTCGGCGCGACGGTGACCGTCACTCTGGAGGTGGAGGCGACGATTCCCGCTGGTGTGCCGGATCATGTGGTGCGCACTGTCACCGAAAACAGCCGGACGCTGAAATTCACGAGCCAGGGGTTCGAGAAGGAGTGATGGCGTGTCCAAGCCCGGGAACAGGCCGTTGCCCCCAAGCGAAGAACTTGCGCGCCGCGAGCGTCTGCTTGCCGAGCAGGAAGAACGCGTTGAGAAACCAACAGCGGCGTACAAGTTTTCACTTTACCTGGCGCCGAAGTGGTGAGCAGGCTTGCGTGCGTAGCGTAGCGTTGCAGGCAAGGAGGTATGCCGCAGCAAGCCATGTCTTGAGCATCGGTTTTTCGCGCTCTCTCGTATCGGCGCGTTGAACTGGGTTGCCCGAATCTGGCTACATGGTGGCTACACGAAAGCCGAAAAGCAAAAAGCCCCGGCTTTTGACCGAGGCTGAGTGCTTGTTTTTCTTGGTGGAGACAGGCGGGATCGAACCGCCGACCTTCTGATTGAGAATAAGAACTTCAGCTGGTATTTTAGGCATGGACGATAGATCGTGAGCGCACATAAAGCATTTAAAAACAATTTCTAAATGGCAATATCTCGGAATTGTAGGATAGACAAAAATGGACTAGAATTCATTTCGTTCGTTCCCCAGTCGTTCCCCGTTTCTTCCAAGGAGACCTTCTGAATGCCCCGCCAAAGCCTGCCCAATTCGTTCCCCAAGAGAAATGCCCCGCTGCGCAAGCACCTTACCCCGACGAGCATAGCGGCGTTCAAGCCGGCGACAGAGGGCTTTCTTTGGGACGATGTAGCACCCCGTCTGGCTGTTCGTGCCCGTCCTTCTGGCGCGAAGACGTTCATCTTCAAGGGAACGCTGAACTACCGGGACATCCGCATGACCATTGGCGGTGTCGAGTCGTGCCCGATCGCCAAGGCTCGTGAGGAAGCAAACCGATTTCAGAGGATGATCGAGGAAGGGTTTGACCCCCGCGAGGTGGTGAAGCAGGAAGAAACTGCCCGGACCGCCGAAGCAGCGCGTCTGGTGGCCGAAGCCGAGGCGAAGCGGATCGAGGCGGAGCGAGTTGCTACGCCGGCAATGGAAGCATGGCAGCAGTACATCGAAGCGCGTCGGGCGATCTGGAGCGCGCGCCATTTCCTCGAACACGAAACAGTGAGCAAGGAGGGTGGCGAGCCCCGCACCCAAGGACGCCGGCCCGGCGAGAGTGCCACGACGCTGCCGGGTATCCTGCGCCCGCTGTTGCTGCTTCCTCTAGAGCAGATCGACGCCGACCGGGTTCGCGTTTGGCTTAAAGACGAGGCAACGCACCGCCCGACCTATGCCCGCCTGGCCTTCGCCCTGCTGCGAGCCTTCCTGAACTGGTGCAGTGATCGCATCGACTACCGCGACCAAGTACAGGCCGGTGCCTGCATTACCCGACTGGCGCGCGACGAACTGCCGAAGAAATCCGCCAAGGACGACTGCTTGCAACGCGAGCAACTGCCGGCGTGGTTCGCGGCCGTTCGCCAGATTCAGAATCCCGTCATCGCTGCCTATCTGCAAACTGCCCTGCTGACTGGCGCGCGCCGGGAGGAGGTCGCAGGTATCCGCTGGGAAGACCTGGACTTTCGGTGGAAGGCCCTGACCATCAAGGACAAGGTCGACGGCGAGCGCACCATTCCCTTGACGCCCTACGTAGCTTCGTTGCTGTCCGCCCTGCCGCGTCGTAACGAGTGGGTATTCAGTAGCCCCACCGCGGTATCTGGGAGGCTGCAGGAGCCGCGTATCATGCACAACAAGGCATTGACCGCTGCTGGACTTCCTGCGCTGTCTATTCACGGTCTGCGCCGCTCGTTCGGCACTCTGGCGGAATGGGTTGAATGCCCCGCTGGAGTTTCGGCGCAGATCATGGGCCACAAGCCGAGCGCTACGGCCGAGAAGCACTACCGGGTTCGTCCGCTCGATCTGCTGCGGATGTGGCACACCAAGATTGAGGGCTGGATTCTCAACGAAGCCTGTATCGAGCAGCCGTCCGAGACCGACGCCCGCCTGCGAGTCGTGCGCAATGGATTGTAAAGTACAGATTTACAGACTATGATTGTCTCGTTCCGACACAAGGGGCTTGAAGCCTTCTTCCGCACTGGCACGCAGGCAGGAATCCAGCCAATGCATGCCAAACGCCTGCGGGAAATGCTGACCGCCCTGCATGCCGCATCCTGCCGCGACGACTTGGCCCGTCCATCCTGGCGGCTACATGGCTTATCCGGCGATCGCGCCGGCTTTCTTGCCATGACGGTGCAGGCGAACTGGCGGCTGGTCTTCAGGTTTGACGGAACGAACGTGGAATTACTTGACTACATCGACTATCACTGAGGCCCGATTCATGGACATGCACAACCCCGCCCCGCCCGGCGACTTGCTTGCGGGCTGGCTGGAAGACCTCGACATGAGCGTGACCGCGTTTGCTGCCCACGTGGGTATCAGCCGAGTCATGCTGTCCCGCATCCTGCACGGACACGCCGCCGTCACCGCTGACATGGACCTGCGCTTGCATGAAGCCCTGGGCACATCGCCGGGTTACTGGCTGCGCTTGCAAACTCAGCGCGACCTATGGACCGCTGGTGAGAAAGCCAAGGAACGGGCGCCGGTGGCGCGAATTGCCGCCTGACCGAGAATAACCGCCGCCGTCCGCTTCTGGCAGGTCTGGCAAAGGAGATTGCACCATGAAAGCCGCCCGCTCCCACGATGATGCAATGCTTGAACTGTTGCGCGAAGACCCGGCGTTTGAAGATGGATACCTCGCTGCAGCACTGGAGGGAATAGAGGAACCCGGCGGCAAGCAAGCCTCGTTGCGCGCCTTGCGCCACGTCACCGTGCCAAAGGAATGCAATAAGTGGCGACACGCGCTGGCCTGCGTCGCGAAGGGCTCTTTCTCGTGCCCTTTCCCCCCAGAAACCTTGCTGGCGGTCTTGTCTGCCGCCGGCTTGCGCCTAGCCGTGGCCCGAAGGAATGAGCGTCCGGCCTGACCGAGTTTTGCCACGCCCATCCAGACGGAGAAAAAACCGGGACACCTTCCGACGGCTGGCGCGGCACACCCCTTGAAGGAGCGCCAGCATGAATGTCGTAGTTCTCATCAATGGCCGCGAGGCTATTCCAGTGCGCGCCATTCCTTACGTGACAGGTCGGTGGATGTCGCCCGATGTGGTTGCGAAATCACTCGCCTACACTGATTCAATGAATAGATTCGAGGGAATATATGCCTACCAACTGCTGGCGGATGGGGGGTATTCTCAAGTCTTGCCGGGCGACTGGGATGTTGTTGACGATCTTTTGCAGGGGCTCGACAGCAGCCTCAATGCAATGAGCGATGACCGAAAGCTGACTCGCCCGATCTGGCTGACCGAGTCGACAAAGCAACTGCCCGCAGGAGTGTTTCTCTGGTGTGACGAATTCGAGCAGGCCTTCCACCGAAGCTACTCTCCGCCGCGCTTTAGCTTGCTTGACGAGCGCCCCGGCGACCTGACGTTGAGATTTTCGCCGCTAATTTCCCCGCCAGAAATGCGAGGCGTGGTCATGGAGGGGTTTGAGGATTCGGCCGAGGATCTGCTGGTGGGCAAGATACGAAATGACCAAACGAGGCTGCTATTGAGTGCAGGGGAAGATGCAGCGACAGATCGATTTGCGCAACGCGATTTTGAAGACGGCTTCGACAAGGTCACGAGAGAGAAGGCCGGCGAACCGAACTTTGAGGCGAGAGTTGATGCGGTCAATCTGACCGACGAGAGGTGCATTCAGCTTGCAAATTCGCAGGAACTGCGCATTGCTGACTGGAACGCGCTGACCGGAATAGGTATCGGCGTGCATTGGTCGCATCTCGTCACCACCGAGGGAGTCGCCTTCAGAAATTGGACTGAGCACGAAATCAGAAAAGCGTCTGTCCACCAACAAATCGATATGCACCGCGATAACGGGGCGGTACCCCTGAAATTCCCCTGCACGCCAGCACGGCTCATACAGTTCATCGACGCAGCACCGCCCGGAAGTCACAGCTTCAGCCTACCGGATGTCTTTCGACAGACGGTGACCGAGATCGCGCAGAAGACCGACACCCTGCCGATGGTATCGGCCGAATCGCAGGGGCAGACCGCGACAGAGGTAACACCTACCGGCATATCCAAAAGGGAGGTTCTCGCTGTCGATTGGCCGCTACATGGACTGTTCAACCAAGAGAGTCTTTCTGCTGCGCTGTCTGACGTGCGCGAATGGCTGAAGCCTGCCCGCACCGCACTAGGCTCGCCTGGCAAGGCGTCTGCACTCTGGAACCCCGCCAAACTTGCGGATTGCCTTGTCAGTAAACGATATGCCAATCAGAAAGCGATAGGCCTATTCCTTGGCCGGCACTTTGCCGAGTGGCTGCCCGAGTGGGAGAGGCTCCAAGAGTATCGGTAAGCCCCCTTCCGGCCTCAATACCGGCACAACGTACCGGCACCAGTACCGGCAAGCACGCCGGAAACCCTTGTCATTGCTGGGATTGAATACCGGCGGTAATGCCTAGAGCAAGTGCCGTAATTTGAACTGGCGACTTCCATAGACGGAGGTTGCCATGAAACAACAAGCATTAATCCCAAACGCTGATTTTGCCCGCCTGCTTGGCGGGAAGCGAGCGAGCCTCAACACGAGCGTATATCGCCGTGGCGAGTTCTGCGGAATCAAGCCCGTCAAGCTTCCGAATGGCCGCCTGATGTGGCCCGCGGATGAAGTCAATCGCCTACTGGCCGGCGAGATGCCGCCGCCCGCTGAAGTCGGAGATTCTGCCGCACGACTGGCTGCCGGCAAGGCTGCTGCCAAGGCCAGGCGCCTGACCGTCAAATCCGTCGAAATTGAGACAGTGACCGCGGGCGAGGTGGCCAAATGAAAAGCGCCCCCGACCTAACCACAATCGAGAGCGCCCGCGACAAGGCACATTTTATCACGCACTCGGCAGTTGACGTTCTTCTCTCCCGGCTCGACAAAGTGAAGCGTACCGGGCCTGGTACGTGGTCAGCACGCTGTTCTGCTCATGACGACCGCGGACCAAGTCTCGCCATCCGGGAACTTGATGATGGGCGCGTTCTGCTTCATTGCTTTGCCGGATGCGATGTGCACGATGTTCTGGCCGCAGTGGATCTGGATGTTTCCGCTCTGTTCCCTCCTCGTGCCGTCGATCTCAGGGTCAAGCCGGAGCGGCGACCGTTTCCGGCGGCTGACGTGCTGCGCGCCATTGGCTTTGAGGCGCTTGTTGTCGCTGCTGCTGCGGTGGCGCTGCTGGCTGGCGAGCCGTTCACCGAGGTGGATCGTGAGCGACTGATCCTGGCCGTATCGCGAATTCAGGCAGCATTGACGGCTGCTGGAGTAACCCATCATGGATAAGGGCGTCGAACGTGGTCAATCGTTTCTCGACAGCGCGGCAGAATCCATGCAAGACTCGACAGCGAGCGCAAGAGCACCGGCGAAAGTCACCTATCAGCCAGTCGATCAAGCGGCACTGAGCGACGACGGACGAAAGTTGTCCGGCGCACTGGCGCTGATCCCAAGGAATGCGAAGCACGACAAGCACCCGGCGGAGCGTGTTATTGGTTGGGCGCTGCGGCATTCTACTTCCGGGCTTGAAGAGGCCGAAGGCGCGACGCTGTGTGCTGGATGGGACAAGCGGACCGGCGGCGCGTCGCTGACGGTATTCAAGACTTCCTACCCTGAATACTGCGCCACAAAACCAGTGACGATAGCGAGCGTCTTTGATCTGGCCAAGACGCACGGATGGAAGGGAGAGCAAGAATCGACGGATGATTCTGTCGACCCTCATCGCAATGCACCAAAGCCCGACCCGACCATGCTGTACGGGTTGATCGGTGACGTTGCACGGGCGGCGGCCCAAACTACCGAGGCAAACCGCTACGCGGTCGCAGCGGCACATATTGCGTTGCTGTCTGCGGGGGTAGGTCGAAACGTCTACCTGCCTGTCGGCAACGTCAAACACCATGCGCGGATCTTCATGCTGCACGTTGGGCGCAGTGGGCGAGGCCGCAAAGGTGAGGCAGTTTCGCTGACGAAGCGTATCAGGTGGGAAATCGAAGAGCATCACAGCGAAGACACCGAAAATCTTGCTGACCCCCTCTGCGGACAGATGCACGACGGTGGTTTGAGTACGCGGGAAGGGCTGGCGCTGCTGATCCACGACGGCTACAGAGTCGGCAAGGAAGACGTTCTACCGATTGAGGATAAGCGGTTGTGGGTCATCGAATCTGAGTTTGCCAACGTTCTGCACCAGGCCAAGCGGGACGGGAACACGCTGAGTTCTGCTCTGCGTGATTCGTGGGATGGCGTTAGCATCAGGCCGGCAACAAAGACTTCTCGGCTATGGGCGAGCAATCCGCACATTTCGCTGACGGGCAATATCACGCCATCCGAGTTGCTTGGGCTGATGGAGTCGCGTGAGCTGTCCAATGGTTTCGCGAATCGCTTCCTGATCTTCTGGGCAGAGCGCGAGCGCATCGAGCCATTCCCCAAGCCGACACCGAGAACGGTAGTCACTGACCTGGCGGAGCGTACAAAGGCAGTGATTCGCTTCGCGACGGAAGGCTACCCGGAAAACAAGGACAGCAGGCCGATGGAATTATCGGCTGACGCCAGAACGGAATATGCGCGGCTGTATCGAGGCGAGTTGTCGCGACTGGCGGACGGCGAAAAAGTTGCCGCGCTGATCGAGCGCCGCGCGCCGATACTGCTCCGGCTTGCGATGATTTTCGCGCTGACCGACAAAACGCTGACGATCGATCTGCCCCACATCCACGCGGCGCTGGCCTGGGTGCGCTTTCACCGAGATTCGGTGAGGTTCATTTTCAACGACGCTGCCGGCGAATTGGCGGCGCGAGAATCTTCGGACGGTGCTGCAAAGATTCTGGAATATCTGACGCAGAACGGCCGGACAAGCCGCGCTGAACTGTCGAAGAAATGCTTTTCTGGTCATCTATCGGCCAAGCGGATCGACGAGGCGCTAGACAGCCTGCTGATGAACACCCCGCCATCCATTGAGGTGCAGGAAGGTGAGAAGGACGAGAAGAGCGGCAAGCGGACAAAGTTCTATCACTGCTGCGAAACTGGCGAAACAGGCGAAGTCGCCCATTCGGCAAGAAATGGCGCAAGTTCGCGAAGTTGCGAAACTGGCGAAGTTGGAATTGCTGCGAAGAATCCAGTTTCGCCAAGTTCGCCAATTTCGCAAGGGTGCGAATCTGCAGGAAAGCCCATAGATAGTCCAAGTTCGCCAGTTTCGCCAAGTTCGCGTCCTGCGACAGAAATGCCGTTTGATCTGGTGGAAGTAGAGATATGACCGCGGCGACAATCCTCAGAGATTCGGCGGCGGCGGGACTAACGCTCTCCCTGTCGGCCGCCGGAACGATCAAGGCGACGGGCGAAAAGGCCGCGGTGGCCCTTTGGCTGGCGACGATCAAACAGAACAAGGTCGACATCATCGCGCTACTGTCAGAAGCAGCCAGCAGGAAGCCCTGCCCGGCGGCTTCACGCTGGCTGCTCCACTTCTCCGACCGCAACCCGCTGACGGTGGAGTTCTCGCCCCCTGCGACTCATGCCGAGGTGCTCGCCAGCTACCCCGGTACGCTAGCGGCTGAACCGATCGAAGCGAGCCGGCGACAACCCGCAACGATGATGACCAGCAAGCAGGAAGCTATGGTCGTCGGCTGGCTGGCACAGATCGGCGAATTCGACGAAGCCATTGTCGGCGAGGTACTCGCGCAGTGTCGGCACGATGAGGATGCGCGGCAATACTTCCTTCGCAGGGCGGGCGAGCGCGCTGCATCCGGCATCGACGACCGGCGGCGCTGTGGTCAGTGCGGCAACTTGCGCTCTGGCGTCTGCGTCGTCGCCAAGCCTGGCGGAGTCGTCTCGGCGATCCGCGGATACCGGCCAGAGCCGGGCATCCTGCAGCGCTGCCTTGCCTTCGTGCCGACGCACCAGACGGGGAACTCAATGTAAACTGGAACGCAAGAATAATTCCGTAGATGGAGGCGTCATGCAAGTATTCCGATCCATACAGGACGATGATCTGGTGCGCGGTATCGCCGGCGCTACCGGGCGTCTGGTCTTTGTCGCGCCAGGCGTGTCTGCCGCCGTAGCAAAGGCCCTTGAGAGCTGCCTGGCACGCCATCCTGTTCCCCAGATCATGATCGTGCTGGATGCGGATGAAGAGACCTGCCGCTTGGGCTACTGCGATGCGCCGTCCCTCGAAATGCTCAGCATGGCGGCCACAAAACGAGGGATTCCAGTACGGCAGCAACGAGGAATACGCATAGGATTGCTGATGGCAGACGACGAAATCCTCGTCTGGACGCCCACACCTCAGATGTTCGAGGCGCCTCGCGGTGTGGACGAGCCCAACGGGTTGCTGTTCACCCAGGACACCCTGCAGAGATTGCACGCGGCGCTGGGTGTTGACCCTGAGAACCCGGCGGCAAAAGCCGAGATCGGTACCGAGCCCCTCAAACACGAGGACGTTGCCAAAGTGGTCGCTGCAATCAAGGCGGCGCCGCCAGCACCCTTCGACCTGTCCCGACTGTCCCGCGTCTTCTCGTCCAAGTTCCAGTTTATCGAAACGGTGCTACGCGGCGCAGAGCTGACCAAGCGTGAAATGCGGCTGGACAGTCTGATCGTCAATTCCGATGCCCCCGAGGAGTTGCAACCCCTGCTGCACACGACGGTACAGCCCTTCAATACGGATGCCGACAAGGCAGTCGACGTCCCGGTTATGATAAACGGCGAGCAGGCTTTCAACAGGGCCGGGAAACCGCTGACTTTGCCTACCACGCAGACCGAAATCCGCAACTACTGGACCAAGCTGACGGACCGCTACATCGTCAACCTGCCGGGTTTTGGCAAGATCATCCGCCACTCCGACAAAGTGAAGTTTGAAGAGGGCAAGGCAGCGTTCGAGATCGTGCTCAAGGATTGGGTGAAGGGCTTTCAGGAACTGGTGAAGGGCGACCACGATCAGCGCGTGAAACGGGTAGTTACCCTCATCGAGCAGCGCATGCAACGGGCGAACGAGCGTCAGAAGCTGACACGAGACAGGATCGAAGAGTTGGTACGAAAGGGTCTGGACAACCTGCGGGTGATCGAGCCCAACGTGAAAGTGGTCTACAAGAACATCACCGTCGAATCGACCCGCGACAAGGAGTTCCTTGAAGTCTTGCGTAAAGCCGTACCCGAGCAAGAGCTTGAAGGCTGGTTTCAGATTTTCAGCGCGGCACCCATGGTGCAGACGAATCCGAGCACTTGTCGAAAATCCTGAGTTCGATCGACCGGGTTAGCTGCCTGCGGGTCGGGGACTCAAGAGGCACAGTGGGTATTTGCTTGCTGCTGCACATGACTTGCCACCTGTCTCAGGCCGACGGCGCCCAGGTAGGGCAAGCCATGCTGCCTTATGTCGTCCCGCATCGCGTCGGACAGGTAAACCGCATTAATCTTTTCAAGTACGAGAACCTCCTTCGATCGACGAAAAGCCTCGGCAGCATCCTGATCGAAAAACTCCTCGTCGCCAACCCGCCCTGACTCCCGATGCACGACCTTCCATTTCTTGGTTCCTGCCAACCTCTGCACCTCGAATTGCCGACTCAATGTCGGGAACTGCGCCTCGTCCAACTGCGCACCCCATGACTTGACCAGCTTCGCGACTGCGGCCGGGACGATGCGGTCATAGAACGCTTTCAGGCCGTCGGCATTTGCCCATGGGAAGCGCTCGGCGTGCAGTCCCCCCGGCAACCAGGCTATTCCCGAAAATCCCCGACTTGCGGCAAGCAGCAGCATCATTCTGAGCGCCGCCTCCAGCCAATGATCCAGGTAAGGGTTGAAAGGGGGCAGCAGCAGGTCATCGTCCCAGTCGAAAACGTCGCCGGCGGCATCATCGATCGGCCGAATCTTCCTCGCTTCCTGGATAGCCGCCCGAAGTTCCTGATTCCAGTCACTCTGGATCTCTTCGAGGACGAGCAAGCGCGCGGCTACAGGCGTCGTGCGCTCGGTGCTCCGCACATGAGCAACAATATTGGGAATGTCGAAATGCGGTCCGAAGTACTGCACGGGAAGATGGGGAGCGGTAATGAGCCATTCGGTGTAATTCTCACCCCCAGGGAGTACGTAACGCGTGAAGTGATTGAGGCTCCTCGTTTGGCCGACGAATCCTTCTGTGGCAAGGCGCTGCGCCATGCGCTCAACCAGGGCCCGGCCATACGCCATCGCCTCTTGGGCGCTGGCAAAGCAGCGTTCTACCGGATGCGACGCCAGTTTCTTTCGTCCACGAGGAACAGACAACGACCAGTACCGATTCCGGCCAAACAGACCGGGGTCGACTTCCACATGCAGCCAGATGCACAGCCCGAAGCTACGATCCGCGTAATGCAACAGGCGGGCTTCGCGTCGGCCTCGCCGGACGACGAGGGGTGGAAGTTCGGTGGGGCGCGGTTGTTTTTCGTAGCGGACGAGCGGCAGGTAGTCATCGGTGACATGGCGCTGTAGAACCAGTTCGCAGGGAGGGTCGCGTTTCAGGAAGGCGAGCAGCTCGTCTATGAGCAGAGGGTGTGCCGGGCACTTTTCCAACTCGGGGATGACGTTCGACCATTCGATCTCGACCGCAGTGACGCCTTTTTTCTGCAGGTTGCGAATGGTGCCGATCCACTGCTGCGGCGTTCCCTTTGTCTGGCCATTGGCGACAAGCTGCCGCTGGAGCGGCGACCAGAGATGGATCGGTGAAAGCTCGTATTCCTCCCCTGTTCGCTTTTTCATGGTGTTGACCGTGGCCCAGCCCTCTTCACTTAAATGATATCCCGGCTCAGCGCGCCACATCGCCGGCGTAGGCCGCGTCGATCATGCTCCTGATGTAGCTGTCGCTGTCCTCCTCCTGGAACAGGATGTGCCGCCGCTGCATCTCGCTCTTCTCCATGTTCCACAGCATCGTCATCGTGTGCGAGTGCGTGTTCGAGACGATGAACGACTGCAGGCGAACGCTGGCATCACCGAGGCGTTGTTCAATCTCCTTGATGCTCTCGTGAAACTGGATCTTTGGATCGCTCGGCCCGAGATTGCGGATACCCTTGGGGTCCACGAAGATCACATGTTGGATGCCGTCCGCGAGCAGCCAGAGGATGAAGTCGGGGTGGAAATTGCCGGCCTCGAAGAATCCCACGCCGCGACCCTTGCTCAGGTTGCGCAACAGGTAGAGTTCTCTGGTTCTGAAGAAGTCGGCGTTCGCGTCGTGAAACGCCTTGAGATCCTCGACGAAGCGGCGCTCGCCCTTGTTCAGCACCGTGGGGCTGATCTCGACGATCTTGGTGTCGAGATAGAGCAGCGGCTGATACAGATGCTGGCCGAACCAGATCGCCTTCATGCCCCCGAATGCCCACGGCTGCAGGTCGCCATTCGCGATCGCGACCTTCAGTTCCTTGAGCTTGGTGGCGATCGCTTCCTCCGACTTGTCGATCAGGATGCGGTAGCCGCCCTGCTCGGCAGTGTCCTTGGCGTGCAGGAAGTTCGGGTCGTCCTCGGCGAGGTCCCGATACTCCAGGTGCGGCAGTTCCCAACCGCGCTTGCGGAACGTGTAGTAGCGCTCGGTATACTTCCTGAGCAAGGCAACGGCGATCTCATCCCACAGACGCACTTTCTCGAAAGAATCGAAGGCCAGTTCTTCGGCGGGAATCTGCAGCCGGTACCAGCTCTGATCGGCGAGCAGTCGCTCGATTGCCGGTCGCGTCAGGTTCAGGTTGTACCAGCCGCGCTCGGCCTTGAACCGCTCCAGATCGAAGGTCATCCGGTCGAGGTCGAGGAAGGCCACATGCCGGGCGCTGAAGTGGGTCTCGTTCGGCACGGCATCCGCATCGCCGCCAATCAGTCCGCCCGATTTCATCGCCTGAATCTTGGGGTACCAGTTGAGCACCACTTGGTTTTTCTGCAGGTACGCCGTGCTCGGGTCGCGGGCTGGGTCCGGCCGGGCCAGCGTCGGCACCGGACCGAGCTTGCGGAACGCGTCGCCGAATTCGGTGCTGACGCCGTTGATCGTCTTCTTGAGGCGGACTGTCTTGAGTTTCTGCGTCCCGAGGTTCCTGATCACCGGCAGCAGGAACTCGACCCGGTCGTCGTTCGTAGGCAAGCCCTCTTCTTCAAGGAAATCGCGGAACTGCGCCATGTAGTCGGCGTGGATGCCGAAGATACCGAGGGTCTCCAGCACGCTGAGGTGCCTGGGCCGATCGACACCGTCGGGCAGACGCGCCCTGCTGCTGCGCTTGAGGCTCAGGTCGTAGCCCTTGAGCCGCACGCCGCGGCCGAAGAGCTGGATGATCTGCGCGCCTTCCCCTTTGCCGACATTCATCAGGCCCATGGTGGACACGCGCCAACTGCTCCAGCCCTCGGTGAACTTCTTTGACCCGATCAGGAGATTCACCGTCGACTGTGGCCTGTTGATCTCCTGAAACAGCGAGCCCGAGAATTCACGCTCGCCGGTCGCCAGGTGATGCTGCTCGCACAGCTTCACCAGCTTGGCGTCGTCACCAACGTTGATGACGCCGAAGGCCTCGTTGTCGGCGCCGAGTCGTAGCGCCACTTCGCCGGTCGCTCCCTTCCGGTTCTCGACATAGAGCTGCCCACCGCCCGGCGCGTTGAAGAGCGTTGCGAGCGTCTCATCGAAAACTTGCGCTGGTGAAAGCCCGCAGGTGTTGAGATAGGCGAAGCGTCCGGCAAACAGGTTCCTGCCCGTCGCAGTGACCAGACCCTGATGCAGGATACGTTCGATGTGCTGGATGCTGGCCGTGCGGTTCGCCACATAGCGCGAGAGAAACTGCAGGATCTCGACGATGTCCGAAGCATCTCGCGTGGCCAGCGTCGCCGTCACACTGCCGCCGACGAAGATCCACAGGGGTTTCTCGATGTGGAAAGGCCGGAATGTCGCGCCCTGCTCGCGGTAGAGTCGCTGCTGCTGGAAGAACGACAACAGGCACGCCACCAGATACAGCTCAAGGTGCTTCTGCTGCGTTCCCTCGTCGAGGTTCAGGATCTGGTAGTCCTTGCCGAAACCATCGCCATAGAAGTAGCGGTACGAGTAATCGAACAGCGTGCTCCTGGCGTAGAGATCGATGAGCTTTGGCCTGCCCTTGACCGCCTGCCCAAAAGTGGCCGAGTACTCGAACGAAAAGCCTTTTTCGCACAGCGCGTTGCGAAAGCGCATCCACGTACCCTCTTCGCCGCTGCTCGTGCCGCGGTGGCCCTCGTCGACCAGTACCAGATTGTTGCCCTCGAAGGCGTCGATGGCGATGGTCCTGTCGCCCATCTCGTCGCGCAGCCGCGTCACTTCAAGGATCTCGACCGCCTGACCGGAAAACAGCCCGCGCCCCTCCTTGTTGAACAGCTCGGCGTCGATGCCCGCCGCTTCGAACTCACGCAGGTGCTGCCGGGAAAGACCCTCGTTGGGCGTCAGCAGCAGGATGCGGTTCAGTTCCCGGCGTCGCCCGTGCGTCTTCAGCGCCTGCTGGTACTGGAGAATGTTGGCGTGCATCAGGAGCGTTTTGCCGCTGCCGGTGGCGCTCCAGTAGGCCAGCTTGTTGAGCTGCGACCAGGCCTCGGCGGTTTCGTCGAAGGGCGTAATCTGGTCAGCCTCGGGCTTGTCGGCGTTGTAGACGGCGATCTGCGCGTTCAGCGCGGCGAGCAGCGCCTGGGGATCGCGGAAGTAACGGTCGAGATAGATCTCGGTGAACAGCAGGGTGAGGTACTGGAAATACTTCCAGACGATCGGCTGCTCGCCGTGCGTGAGTCGTCGCTCGTTCAGCCGCTGCGTGTGCCTGACGATGTTCAGGTCGTATTCGAGCAACAGTTCGATCGGCAGTTGCGTCAGGTTGAAAAGCTGGGCGGTGAGCGCGTGGTGAAAGTGATGGACCTGGTTCTCATCGAGGCCTTCCAGGCTTTCGTGGCGCAGGTGCTCGGCCAGATCCTCGAAGTGCTTGACGTTGAACAGCGACAGCAACCACTGATTCAGCACCAGCTTGTGGGGGAATGGCACCTGTGGCTGCCGGCTGGTGCGGCTTCGCGGCGCGGCCGGTGCTGCGGCCGCCGGGTTGCGTGGGCGACCTCTTGGCATCAGTGCTCTCCCCGAGCGGGTCCGGGTTCGCCAGCCGGAATCTGGCCAACACTCGTTTCACCGAGTACCCCCGCTGCCAGTTGTTCCTCGATGAAGCGTTGCATCTCCTCTTTCTTCGGCAGTTCCAGCAGGTACTTCGATACGAACAGCCCGTTGTCGATGCCGGCCAGCGCGTATTCCACCAGGGCGTGGTCCTTCTGCGTGCACAGCAGGATGCCCACCGGCGGATTGTCG
>JAKOZI010000162.1 GCA_029780075.1 Pseudomonadota bacterium | reverse complement strand
ATGCGCGTGCGCCTGGACGAGGAGACGCTGAAGAAGATCGCGCTGCAGACCCAGGGCGAATACTTCTACGCCGGCACGGCCGAGAACCTGAAGGCCGTCTACGAAAAACTGGGCTCGCGCCTGACGGTGGAGAAAAAGGAAACCGAAGTCTCCGGCCTGCTGGCGCTGGTGGCAGCGGTGCTGGCGCTGCTGGCGGGCGGGCTGTCGATGCTCTGGTTCAACCGGGTGCTGTGAGGCCATTCCAGAGAGGTTTCAGAATAGAATATGGCTTTTCTCATCGTCAAATGGTCATAGTACGCTATAGATAAAGTAGTGGCATGGCGTTCACATTGGCGCGGATTTCGTCCGCCGTTGTCGCTTCACACATGGCAAAGAGGGCTGAGATTGACGACGCGGATGGTCTGGCAAGCGCCATGAACATTGCGTTCTGGCCGGCCTCGCGCAACGCGGTCCGGGTCTTAGGGCGTTGGCAGGTACTGGGCCGCGAGCCCGGCAAACTCGTCTGCCCTGGGATCGAGCCCGGTTTCTTCCCGGAGGATTTCGGCCACGCGCGGCGCCAACCGGGCTGCGAGTCGCGCATCCAGAAACAAGAGGCGTGAACGCCGCGCCAGCATGTCTTCGACCGTGACCGCATATTCATGGCGGGCGGCAAAGCGCACCATGGCCTCCGTCAGTCCGGCGGTCAGCGCCACGTCGGCGCCTGGCAAGCCCGCCAGGATCTGCATCTCACTGCCATAGGAATGCTCCCCTTCCGCCTGGCTCACCGAAACCGGCGAAAACTCAGGGCCAAACTGCGCACCGACAAGACGCAAGTCCGCCGTCTGCCCTGCAGCCCTTCGTTCCAGCAGCCCCTTTGCCGCGCACATGTCCAGCACGTCTTCGGCCATGGCGCGGTACGTTGTCCACTTGCCCCCGGTCACCGTGACCAGGCCGGTGCGGCTGACAATGACGGTGTGCTCCCGGGACAAGGCCTTGGTGCTTTCAGCATCGTCGTCCTGGGGTTTTACCAAGGGACGCAAGCCGACCCAGATGCTCTTGATGTCGGCACGGGTCGGCGCCTTGCGCAGGTAGCGCGCTGATTCCCGGAGGATGAATTCCACCTCTTCGGCAAATGCCAGGGGCTCGCGCGCGAGGTCGTTGCGCGGCGTATCGGTGGTGCCCAGAATGACCTTGCCCAACCAGGGCACGGCAAACAGGACCCGGCCATCCGAGGTCTTGGGCACCATCAAGGCGGTGTCCGAATCCAGAAATTTCCGGTCCACCACAATATGCACGCCCTGACTGGGGGCCACCATGGGCTCAACCGCCCGCCCCCCCGCAGCACTGTGGGCAGGGCTGTCCATTTCGCGCAGGGCATCGACCCATACGCCCGTCGCATTCACCACGCAGCGCGAGCGAACGCGATAGTCCTTCCCGCTCAGGGAGTCTTGCGCCAGCACACCGCTGATTTTTCCGCCTTCATAGAGCAGTCCGGTGGCCGCACAGTAGTTGACCAGCAAGGCCCCGCGCGTGACTGCCGTGCGGCCAATGGCCAAGGCCAGCCGGGCATCGTTGAACTGTCCATCCCAGTATTGCACGCCACCTTTGAGACCGTCTGTGCGTACCGTGGGCAATGCCTCCCCTGTAGCCTGCGGCCCCAGAAAGTGCGTTTTCCCCAAGCCGGCTTTACCGGCCAGCACGTCATACAGCGTGAGGCCAATGCCGTAAAACGGGGCTTCCCACCAGTGGTAGGACGGCACCACAAACGCCAGCGGCTGCGCCAGATGGGGCGCATTGCGCAGCAATGTGGTGCGCTCATGCAGGGCTTCGCGCACCAGTGAAATATTGCCTTGTGCCAGATAACGCACCCCGCCGTGGACCAGTTTGGTGGCGCGTGACGAAGTCCCCTTGGCAAAGTCGTGTGATTCCAGCAGAACGACGCTGAACCCGCGCGCGGCGGCGTCCAGCGCCACGCCCAGGCCGGTAGCCCCGCCCCCGACCACGGCAAGGTCATATTCCCTGTCTTCACCCAGGCGCGCCAGCAGATCCTCGCGCAGCGTTTGCAGCGGTTGAGCAACAGGGGGCATATCGGATTTCTAATTTCCTAGGTCAGAAGAAATGCGAGGGCCGAAATCAGGCCCTCGCGCAGGGCGACAGCAGCGCACACGCGCCGCCGTCGCGCCCAGGACAGCTATGCCGTTCGGCTTAGCGGACCTTGCCGTTCTTCCACGCGTTCAACAGCGTGTCATAGGCGATGGTTTCGCCCTTCGGCTTCTCGTTGGCCAGCTTCTTCCACGGTGCGCTCTTGTCGCTGAGCCACTTGTCCGGGCTGCTCTTGGCGTTGAGCTTGGGCGGGCACACGGCCATGCCGGAGCGCTCCAGGCGACCCATCACCGCATCCATTTCTTCGGCCAGGTTGTCCATGGCGGCCTGCGGGGTCTTCTCGCCCGTCACGGCGACCGCCACGTTCTTCCACCAGAGCTGGGCCAGTTTGGGATAGTCGGGCACGTTGGTGCCGGTGGGAGTCCACGCCACACGCGCCGGGCTGCGGTAGAACTCCACCAGCCCGCCGAGCTTGGGCGCCATATCGGTCATGGCCTTGCTCTGGATGTCAGACTCGCGGATCGGCGTCAGGCCAACCACGGTTTTCTTGAGGGAGGTGGTCTTCGCGGTGACGAACTGGGCGTACAGCCAGGCGGCGGCCACTTTGTTGGCATCGTGGTCCTTGAAGAAGGTCCATGAACCCACGTCCTGGTAGCCGTTTTGCATGCCTTGTTTCCAGTACGGACCGTTGGGTCCGGGGGCCATGCGCCACTTGGGCGTGCCGTCGGCGTTGACCACCGGAAGGCCGGGCTTGATCATGTCGGCGGTGAACGCGGTGTACCAGAAGATTTGCTGGGCAATCTGGCCTTGTGCTGGCACAGGACCGGCTTCACCAAAGGTCATGCCGATGGCTTCCTTCGGCGAATACTTCTTCATCCAGTCGATGTACTTGGTCAAAGCGTAAACGGCTGCTGGCGAGTTGGTGGCGCCACCACGTGATACGGATGCACCTTGTGGTGTGCAGCCGTCGGCCGAGGCGCGAATGCCCCATTCATCCACCGGCTTGCCGTTCGGAATGCCGATGTCGGCGGTACCGGCCATGGACAGCCAGGCGTCGGTGAAACGCCAGCCCAGCGACGGGTCTTTCTTGCCGTAGTCCATGTGGCCATAGATCGGCTTGCCGTCGATGTTCTTCACGTCGTCTGTGAAGAACGCGGCGATGTCTTCGTACGCGCTCCAGTTCAACGGCACGCCGAGCTCGTAGCCGTACTTGGCCTTGAACTTGTCCTTCAGGTCTTGCCGCGCGAACAGATCGGCGCGAAACCAGTAGAGGTTGGCAAACTGCTGGTCGGGCAGTTGATAGAGCTTCTTGTCGGGGCCGGTGGTGAAACTGGTTCCGATGAAGTCCTTGATGTCCAGACCGGGGTTGGTGTATTCCTTGCCCTTGCCGGCCATGTAGTCGGTCAGATTCATGATCTTGCCGTAGCGGTAGTGCGTGCCAATCAGGTCGGAGTCGGTGATCCAGCCGTCGTAGATCGACTTGCCGGACTGCATCGAGGTTTGCAGCTTCTCGACCACGTCGCCCTCTCCAATCAGGTCATGCTTGACCTTGATGCCGGTGATTTCTTCAAACGCCTTGGCCAATGTCTTGGATTCGTATTCGTGCGTGGTAATGGTTTCAGAGACCACGGAGATCTCTTTCACACCCTTGGCTTGCAGTTTTTTTGCGGCTTCGATGAACCACTTCATCTCAGCCATCTGCTGATCCTTGTTCAGCGTGGACGGCTGGAACTCGCTGTCCACCCATTTCTTGGCCGCCGCTTCGTCCGCCCAGGCATGCCCGCCCGCTGCGCACGCCAGCGCGACGGCGACGACGGAATATTTCAGCTTCAGTTTCATTGCCAATCTCCTCGGTTCATTGACCCCTGTATTGAAGATGCCGCGGCTCCAGGGGAAGGCGAGACGCAGCATTGGAAAAAATCAGCCCTTGTGCATGATCCAGCCGAGCAACGCCATGGACGCCACAAAGCTGATCCAGATCGAGGGCTCAGTCTGCAGGCTCATCCACTCGCCCAGTCGGCCACTGATGCCGATAAACCCCAGGTTCACGTAGGCAGCGCTGAGCAGGCCGATAAACAGTCGATCCCCGCGGGTGGTCTCCATCGGCAAAAAGCCCTTGCGCAGGATGGTGGGGGATTTGATTTCCCACACCGTCATGCCTGCCAGCATCAAGACGATGCAGCCAAAAAACACCGCTACCGGCGTGGTCCAGGCCATCCATTCAAACATCTGCTGTTCCTCTCAAACCCGACCCATCGCAAACCCCTTGGCGATGTAATTGCGCACAAACCAGATCACGATGGCACCTGGCACGATGGTCAACACGCCGGCTGCGGCCAGGGTCGCCCAGTCCATGCCCGAGGCCGAAATCGTGCGCGTCATGGTCGCGGCAATCGGCTTGGCGTTCACGCTGGTCAGGGTGCGCGCCAGCAGCAGCTCGACCCAGCTGAACATGAAGCAGAAGAACGCAGCCACACCGATGCCGGCCTTGATCAACGGGATGAAGATGCGGATAAAGAAACGCGGAAATGTGTAGCCGTCGATGTAGGCCGTCTCGTCAATTTCGCGTGGGATGCCGCTCATGAAGCCTTCCAGAATCCACACCGCCAGCGGCACATTGAACAGCAGGTGCACCAGGGCCACGGCAATATGCGTGTCCATCAGGCCGACCGAGGTATAGAGCTGAAAGAAGGGCAGCAAAAACACGGCCGGTGGCGTCATGCGGTTGGTCAGGAGCCAGAAGAACACATGCTTGTCGCCCAGGAAGCTGTAGCGTGAGAACGCATACGCGGCAGGCAACGCCACCGTCAGCGAAATGACGGTGTTGATGCCGACGTAGATCAGGCTGTTGATGTAGCCCGAGTACCAGGCCGGATCGGTCAGGATGGTCTTGTAGTTGTCCCAGGTGAAGTGGTCCGGGAACAGCGTGAAGCCGGCCAGGATTTCGTTATTGGTCTTGAACGACATGTTGACCATCCAGTAGATGGGCAGCAAGGCGAACACGATGTACGCCAGCAGGAACAGCGAGCGCTTCTGGAACCTGGGCTTACTCATGACCACCCTCCTTGGTCTGGGTACCGACGCGCTGCATCCAGTTGTACAAAATGAAGCACATCAGCAAGATGATCAGGAAATAGATCAACGAGAACGCCGCCGCCGGCCCCAAGTCAAACTGGCCCACCGCCTTTTGCGTCAGAAACTGGGACAGGAAGGTGGTCGAGTTACCCGGCCCACCCCCGGTGACCACAAAGGGCTCGGTGTAGATCATGAAGCTGTCCATGAATCGCAGCAGCACAGCGATCATCAGCACACCGCGCATCTTGGGCAACTGCACGTAACGGAAGACGTCCAGCTTGCTTGCGCCGTCAATGCTGGCGGCCTGATAGTAGGCGTCAGGGATGGAGCGCAACCCGGCGTAGCCCAGCAAGGCCACCAGCGGGGTCCAGTGCCAGACGTCCATCAGCAGCACCGTCAGCCACGCGTGGGTGGCGTTGCCGGTGTAGTTGTAGTCAATGCCCAGGCCGAGCAGGGCAGCCCCCATCAGGCCAATATCGGTGCGGCCAAAAATCTGCCAGATGGTGCCCACCACGTTCCAGGGGATCAGCAGCGACAGCGAGACGATCACCAGCACCGCCGAGGACTTCCAGCCCTGCGCCGGCATCGACAAGGCCAGCAAAATACCCAGCGGCAGTTCCACCGCCAGTACCGAGAACGAAAAGATGATCTGGCGCAACAGCGCGCTGTGCAACTCCTCGTCGCGCATGACAGCGGCAAACCACTCGGTGCCGACAAACACCCGGCGCTCGGGCGAGATGATGTCCTGCACCGAATAGTTCACCACCACCATCAGCGGCAGGATGGCCGAGAAGGCCACGCACAGCAGCACCGGCAGGATCAGGAACCAGGCCTTCTGGTTCACGGGTTTGGTGGTTGTGCTCATGCCAAAATTTCCTCGTTTTGGTAAAAGCAGGTGTGTTCGCCCATCAACTGCAGCCAGACACGGTCTCCGGCGACCAGGTTGCCTGGGATGGCCGAAAGGCGCGCCTTGATGGTGTGGCTCTCGCGGGTGGCGCTGACGATCACATGCGTGCCCACGTCCTGTACCTGCGTGATGGTCATGGGCAGGGCACCGGCTGAATCAGCGGCGGCCAGACTCACATATTCGGGGCGTACCCCCAACTTGCACTCTCCAACCACCGGGGTGCGCCCGGCCGGCATGGGCAGCGTGAATCCCGCCGTATGAAACCCCCCGTCGTCAGCATGGCCCGGCAGGAAATTCATGCCCGGCGAGCCGATGAAGTGCCCGACGAAGGTGTGGCTGGGCCGTTCGAACAAATCGGCGGCTGAGCCAGTCTGCACGGCCCGGCCACGCGTCATCACCACCACCTGGTCGGCAAACGTCAGGGCCTCGACCTGATCGTGGGTCACGTAGATCAGCGTGAGCTTGAGTTCATGGTGAATTTGCTTGAGCTTGCGGCGCAGTTGCCATTTCAGGTGCGGATCGATCACTGTCAACGGCTCGTCGAACAGCACCGCCGACACGTCCGGGCGCACCAGGCCACGGCCCAGCGATATTTTCTGCTTGGCGTCTGCTGCCAGCCCGGCAGCGCGCTGGTTGAGCTGGCCGCTCATCTCCAGCATTTCGGCAATCTCGCCCACGCGTTTTTTGATCTGGTCGGCCGGCATCTTGCGGTTGCGCAGCGGAAACGCCAGGTTCTCGGCCACGGTCATGGTGTCGTAGATCACCGGGAACTGGAACACCTGGGCAATATTGCGTTGCTGGGGCGTGGCGCCGGTCACATTCTTGCCGTCAAAGTGCACGTGTCCCTGCGACGGCGTCACCAGCCCGGACATGAGGTTCAGCAACGTGGTCTTGCCGCAGCCCGACGGCCCCAGCAAGGCATAGGCGCCGCCGTCTTCAAAGGTCATCTTCAGGGGCAGCAAGGCGTAGTCGCTGTCCTGCTTCGGGTCAGGCCGGTAAGCGTGGGCCAGGTCGAGTTCGATGCGTGCCATATCAGCGTCCTTTGCCACGCGACGGCGCCAGCAGCAACATGCCCTGCGCGTCAAACACATAAACCTGCGCAGGATCGAAATGGAAAGTCACCGGCTGCCCCAACCCGAAGTGGTGAACACCGGTCAGCTGCGCCACAAGCTCGCCCAGTGCCGTCTCAAAGTGCACGTAGGTATCGCTGCCGGAGATTTCGGCCAGTTCCACCTTGCCCGCCAGGGCCACATCGCCAACCCGTCCCGTCGCGCGCAACGCGCTGGAGCGCATGCCCACGGTCAACGCGGCGCCTAGCGTGTGCGGCAAAGCCAGCGCCAGCAGTGGTCCGTGGCGCAGTGCGACACCGGTGGGCGCCACGCTGGCGGCCAGCAGGTTCATGGGTGGGTCACTGAAGGCGCGCGCCACCCGGATGGAGGCTGGCGCATGGAAGACTTCGGAGGTCGGGCCGTATTGCAGCAACTCGCCGGCATCCAGAACGGCGGTATAGCCGCCCAGCAGCAAGGCCTCGCCGGGTTCTGTGGTCGCATAAATCACGGTGGAATCACCGGCAGCAAACAGGGCTGACAATTCATCGCGCAGTTCTTCGCGCAGCTTGTAGTCCAGGTTGACCAGCGGCTCATCGAGCAGCATCAGCGGCGCGCCCTTGGCCATGGCGCGCGCCAGCGCGACGCGCTGCTGCTGGCCACCAGACAGCTCGGACGGGTAGCGGTCCAGAAACATCTCAATGTGCAGTTTGGCCGCCAGATCGCGCACCCGCTGCTCCACATTGCGCTCGCCACGCAGCTTCAGGGGTGAGGCGATGTTGTCGCGCACCTTGAGCGACGGGTAGTTGATGAACTGCTGGTACACCATGGACACATTGCGTTCACGCACCGGCACGCCCGCCACGCTCTTGCCATCCACCAGCACCCGGCCGGTCGACGGTGCATCCAGCCCCGCCATGACGCGCATCAGGCTGGTCTTGCCGGCCTGGGTGGCACCCAGCAAGACCGTGACGGCGTTGCTGCGCGGGGCCAGGTTCATCTCGTACAGCCAAGTCTGCGGCCCGACCTTCTTGCTGATGGCCTCAAGAGTCAACTGCATCTCACGACCTTTACTTGTAGAACAGGGGCGCCCAAAAACCATTCGTATTTGATAATTATTGTTCGTTTAGCTTCTTTTTTTCTCAGTATTTACCCTATATCAGTTCTTTTTGATTCGTTTTACAGTCCATCGACCCCGCCCTTCTGGCGCAGCACAAGCCCATGAGTCCCAACCCCCGCCAGCTGACCCTGCTCACTGTGGTGCAAGCCCAAGGCTCCGTCACGGTCGAGCAGCTTGCGGCCACCCTGGGCGTCACATTGCAGACCGTCAGGCGCGACGTGCAGCGACTGGCCGACGAAGGTTTGCTGGCGCGCTTTCACGGCGGCGTGCGCCCGCCCAGTTCGACCACCGAAAACATTGCCCACAAACAGCGCGAGAGCCTGAACGCCGACGGCAAGGCGCGCATTGCGCTCAGCGTGGCCGCGGCGGTGCCCAATGACTGCTCGCTGATCCTGAACATTGGCACCACCACCGAGGCCATCGCCCGCGCCCTGTCGCGCCATTCCGGCCTGCGGGTGATTACCAACAACCTGAACGTGGCCAGCATCCTGAGCACCAACCCCAAGTGCGAGGTGATCGTCGTGGGCGGTGTGGTGCGCGGTCGGGACCAGGGCATCGTCGGTGAAGCCGCGGTGGACTTCATCCGCCAGTTCAAGGTGGATATCGCCTTGATCGGCATCTCGGCCATTGAACCCGATGGCTCGCTGCGCGACTACGACTACCGCGAAGTCAAAGTCTCGCAAACCATCATGGCCCATGCGCGCGAAGTCTGGCTGGCCGCCGACCTGAGCAAGTTCAAACGACCGGCGATGGTCGAAGTCGCCACGCTGGATCAAATCGACCGCCTGTTCACCGACGCCCATCCCCCCGACCCCTTCCCCGCCCTGCTGGCCGAAGCGCAAGTGCGCCTGACGGTCGCAGCGCACTAGGTGGTTGGCCCCCCCTTCTTGCATTGACACACGCCGCCATGACCTACCTGCTCGCCCTCGACCAAGGCACCTCCAGCTGCCGCAGCATTGTGTTTGACCCCAACGGCACCCTCGTGGCCATGGCGCAAAAGGAGCTGCCGCAAATCTACCCGCAGCCCGGCTGGGTGGAACACGACGCGCTGGAGATCTGGCGCCTGCAGCTGGTCACCGCCCGCGAGGTCCTGAGCACGGCGGGCATCACCGCGGCGCAGCTCAGGGCAGTGGGCATCACCAACCAGCGCGAGACCACGCTGATCTGGAACCGCCGGACCGGCCAGCCGATTCACCACGCCATCGTCTGGCAGGATCGCCGCGCCGAGCCCACCTGCGCCGAACTTCGAGCGAGCGGCCTGGCCGACAGCATTCGCGCCAAAACCGGTCTGCTGGTGGACGCGTATTTTTCAGGCACCAAGCTCAAATGGATTCTGGACAACGTGCCCGACGCACGCGCCCAGGCCGCCAACGGCGAACTGGCCTTTGGCACCATGGACAGCTGGCTGATCTGGCAGCTCACCGAAGGCCGCGTTCATGCGACCGATGTCAGCAATGCCTCGCGCACCATGCTCTTCAACGTCCATCACAACCAGTGGGATGCCGAATTGATGGCGGCGCTGGAGATCCCCGCCAGCCTGATGCCGGTGGTGCAACCCAGTGCGTCCCTGTTCGGCGAAGTGGCCCCGGCGCTGCTGGGCCATCGTGTACCCATTGGCGGTGTCGCCGGTGACCAGCAAAGCGCCTTGTTCGGGCAGGCCTGCTTCACGGCCGGCATGGCCAAGAACACCTATGGAACCGGCTGCTTCATGCTGATGCACACCGGCAGCGCCTTCCAGATTTCGGGCAACGGCCTGATCACCACCAGCGCGGCACAGACCACGGCACTGCCCGAGTTTGCGCTGGAGGGCAGCGTATTTGTGGGCGGTGCCGTGGTGCAGTGGCTGCGTGACGGCCTCAATGCCATCCAGAGCAGCACCCAGGTGCAGGCCCTGGCCGAAAGCGTTCCGGATTCCGGTGGCGTGATGGTCGTGCCGGCTTTCACCGGGCTGGGTGCGCCTTACTGGAAGCCCGATGCGCGCGGCTCGATCACCGGCCTGACGCGCGGCAGCACGCTGGCGCATATCGCCCGCGCGGCGCTGGAAAGCATCGCCTACCAAAGTGCCGCCCTGCTGCTGGCCATGGGTCGGGATGCCGCCCGCGCCGGCAGCGCGCCGGTGTCCGAGTTGCGGGTCGATGGCGGTGCCTGCGTCAATGATTTGCTGATGCAGTTCCAGGCCGATCTGCTGGGCATTCCAGTGGTTCGTCCGGCCGTGATCGAGACCACCGCCCTGGGCGCGGCCTACCTCGCGGGCCTCACCACTGGCGTCTACAGGAACACGGCCGAGCTGAGCGGATTGTGGCGCGCCGAGCGCCGCTTTATCCCCACCATGGCGCGCGCGCGCGCGCAGGACATGATGGCCCGCTGGGAGCATGCGGTCACCCAGACCGTGCTCTGACCCACAGCGGGACGATTGACCGGAACCCTTGGCCTGATCGGCGGCGGCAACAGGGCCTGCGTCATATTGGGCGCAGGGCTGAAGCCAGGTGAGAGCCCGGCCGGCTCCGGCGTCTCGCTGATGGGGTTCAACCGGGTGCTGTGAAGCGGCTTCAGAAGTGTTTCAGCCTGAAAAATGCTCCCTCCCAGCGTCAAATGGACATGAACAGCTATTGATTCAATAGTGACCCGGCCTTGACATCCGGGCTGGATTTTTCACGGGGTTCGCCGTTAGCATGGCCTTATGGACGCAGCACCGCGTGAAGTCATCTTCAGGGCCGAGGGCCTGACCAAGGTCTACCGCATGGGCGAAGTGGAGGTGCACGCCCTGCGCGGCGTGGATCTGGTGCTGTATGCGGGAGAGTTCGTCGTGCTGCTGGGCCCCTCGGGCAGCGGCAAGTCCACGTTGCTGAACATCCTGGGCGGGCTGGACGTGCCCACAGCCGGCCATGTCTGGTACCACGGCGAGGACCTGACCCGCGCCAACGATGCACAGCTCACCGCGTTTCGGCGCGAGCATGTGGGCTTCGTCTTCCAGTTCTACAACCTGATCCCAAGCCTGACGGCGCAGGAGAACGTCGCCATCGTCACCGAGATCGCGCCCAACCCCATGCTCCCCGGGGAGGCCCTGGCCATGGTCGGCCTGAAGGAGCGGCTGGACCACTTCCCGGCCCAGCTCTCGGGCGGTGAGCAGCAGCGCGTGGCGATTGCCCGCGCCATCGCCAAGCGGCC
>JAKOZI010000140.1 GCA_029780075.1 Pseudomonadota bacterium | reverse complement strand
CGGTAATGGCCAAGGGAAAATTTGAACGGACGAAGCCGCACGTCAATGTGGGAACGATTGGGCACGTGGATCACGGGAAGACCACGCTGACGGCGGCGATCACGACCATTCTGGCGAAAAAGTATGGTGGTGTGGCCAAGGCCTACGACCAGATTGACGCGGCGCCGGAGGAAAAGGCGCGCGGGATCACGATCAATACCGCGCACGTGGAGTACGAAACGGCGAAGCGTCACTACGCGCACGTCGACTGCCCGGGTCACGCGGACTACATCAAGAACATGATTACCGGAGCGGCGCAGATGGACGGCGCGATCCTGGTGGTGTCGGCGGCGGACGGACCGATGCCGCAAACCCGCGAGCACATCCTGCTGGCGCGGCAGGTGGGTGTGCCGTACATCGTCGTCTATCTGAACAAGTGCGACATGGTTGACGACGCCGAGCTGCTCGAACTGGTCGACATGGAAGTGCGTGAACTGCTCTCGAAGTACGATTTTCCGGGCGATGACGTGCCGATCATTCAAGGATCGGCGCTGAAGGCGCTGGAAGGCGACACCGGAGCGATCGGCGAAGGGTCGGTGATGGCCCTGGCGGACGCGCTGGATGCGTACATTCCGACGCCGCAGCGGGCGATCGACAAGCCGTTCCTGCTGCCGATCGAGGACGTTTTCTCGATTTCCGGTCGTGGCACGGTGGTCACCGGGCGGGTGGAGCGTGGGGTGGTCAAAGTCGGAGAAGAAGTCGAGATTGTCGGCATCCGCCCGACGGTGAAGACGATCTGCACCGGCGTGGAAATGTTCCGCAAGCTGCTCGACCAGGGTCAGGCGGGAGACAACGTGGGCGTGCTGCTGCGCGGCACCAAGCGCGACGACGTCGAGCGAGGTCAGGTGCTGGCGAAGCCGGGCTCGATCAAGCCGCACACGCACTTCACCGGTGAGGTTTACTGCCTGTCGAAAGAAGAAGGGGGGCGTCACACGCCGTTCTTCAACAACTACCGCCCGCAGTTCTACTTCCGCACGACGGACGTGACCGGCGCCATCGCCATGCCGGAAGGTGTCGAGATGGTCATGCCCGGTGACAACGTGCAGATGACGGTCAAGCTGATTTCACCGATCGCCATGGAGGAAGGGCTGCGCTTCGCGATTCGCGAAGGCGGTCGTACCGTCGGCGCCGGTGTGGTCGCCAAAATCATCGAGTAGTTCGGCAAACCCCGGGTGGGGTTTGCCGCCCCACCGACCGCTCTTTGGAATACTAATGCATAGCCAGAAAATACGCATCCGCCTTAAAGCCTTCGACTATCGTCTGATCGATCAGTCAGCACAGGAAATCGTCGAAACCGCCAAGCGAACCGGAGCCGTTGTACGCGGCCCGGTGCCGTTGCCGACCCGTATCGAGCGCTTTGACATTCTACGCTCGCCGCACGTCGACAAAACCTCGCGGGACCAGTTTGAAATCCGCACGCACCTGCGCCTGATGGACATCATCGATCCGACGGACAAGACTGTCGACGCGCTGATGAAACTTGATCTGCCGGCAGGTGTTGACGTCGAAATTAAGTTGCAGTAGTACCGTCCTTGCGGCTATAATCGCCGCCTTTCGCCGGACAGTCCTGTACTTCAACTGTCCGTTCCCTCAGTAAAACTCGCCGGCCAATCGTAGCCGGTTAGAGGAGAATAAGCATGAGTCTAGGCCTTGTTGGGCGCAAGGTCGGCATGACGCGCATATTTACCGACGACGGCTTAAGCGTCCCGGTAACCGTGCTCGATGTGTCGAACAACCGTGTGGCCCAGATCAAAACGCCGCAAAATGACGGTTACTCCGTCGTGCAGGTGACATTCGGAAAACGCCGGCCCTCGCGGGTGAACAAGCCCTTGGCCGGGCATATGGCCAAAGCCGGCGTGGAAGCCGGGCATGTGCTCAAGGAATTTCCGGTCTCTACCGCGGAACTCGCCAGTTTCAAGCCTGGCGACCAGATCAGTGTGACCATCTTCGCTGTCGGCCAGAAAGTCGACGTCACGGGTCAAACCATTGGCAAGGGTTTCTCCGGGGCGATCAAGCGGCATCACTTCTCATCCCAGGGCGCGGCGCACGGCAACTCGGTTTCGCACCAGGCGCACGGTTCGACCGGCATGGCGCAAGACCCCGGTCGCGTCTTCCCGGGCAAGAAGATGGCCGGTCATCTCGGGGCGGTCAAACGTACCCAGCAAAACCTCGAAGTGGTTCGTGTCGATGCCGAACGCCAGTTGCTGTTGCTCAAGGGCGCGGTTCCCGGCTCCAAGGGGTCGGACGTGATTGTGCGTCCAGCAGTCAAGGCGGGGGCATAAATGGAACTCAAGCTGATCAATGAGCAGGGCCAGGAAGCAAGCCGGCTGGCCGCTTCCGACCTGCTGTTCGCACGCGAATACAACGAAGCACTGGTACACCAGGTGCTGGTCGCCTACCAGGCGAACGCCCGCAGCGGCGACCGCGCCCAGAAGGATCGCCACGATGTCCGGCATACGACCAAGAAGCCCTGGCGCCAGAAAGGCACCGGGCGGGCGCGGGCGGGCATGTCGTCGTCGCCGATCTGGCGCGGCGGAGGTCGCGTATTCCCCAACTCGTCCGACGAGAATTTCAGCCACAAACTGAATCGCAAGATGTACCGCGCGGGCATGGCGTCGATTCTCTCGCAACTGGTTCGCCAGGATCGCCTCGCGGTGGTGGATAGCCTGACCATCGAGGCTCCGAAGACCAGGTTGTTCGCGGCGAAGATCAAGGGCATGGGCTACGAGTCGGTGCTGGTGATTACCGACGACCTCGACGAGAACGTGTTTCTCGCTTCGCGTAATCTGCCGAATGTTCTGGTGGTCGAAGTCCAGCAGGCTGACCCGGTGTCGCTGGTCCGCTTCCAGCAGGTACTGATGACCAAAGCTGCGCTCGCCAAGTTCGAGGAGATCCTGGGATGAATCAAGAACGTCTGATGCAGGTGCTGCTCGCCCCGCAGATCTCCGAGAAAGCTACTTTCGTTGCCGACAAGTATGAGCAGGTGATTTTTCGTGTCACCTCTGATGCCACCAAGCCTGAGGTGAAGGGAGCTGTCGAACTGTTGTTCAAGGTTTCGGTGGAGTCCGTCCAGATCGCGAACGTCAAGGGCAAACACAAGAAGTTTGGCCGTGCCATGGGTCGCCGCAACAACTGGAAAAAGGCTTATGTCTGTCTGGCGCCGGGCAGCGAGATTAATTTCGTCGATGGAGGTGGCGTCTAATGGCACTCGTCAAAGTCAAACCGACCTCTCCGGGTCGCCGTGCTGTTATCCAGGTGGTCAATCACTCTCTGCACAAGGGTGCGCCCGTGGCCGGGCTGCTTGAACCACAATCCAAGCACGCTGGCCGCAACAACAATGGTCATATCACGACACGGCACCAGGGTGGCGGACACAAGCAACACTATCGACTGGTGGACTTCAAGCGGAACAAGGACGGCGTTCCGGCCAAAGTGGAGCGCCTGGAATACGACCCCAACCGGACGGCCAACATCGCCCTCCTCTGTTATGCCGACGGCGAGCGCCGCTACATCGTCGCCCCGAAGGGCTTGACGGTTGGGCAACAGGTATCGAGTGGTTCCGAGGCCCCGATCAAGGTGGGAAACACTTTGCCCATTAGGAATATCCCGGTCGGCACGACCATCCACTGTGTCGAGATGGTGCCGGGCAAGGGCGCCCAGTTGGCCAGATCTGCGGGTACTTCGGTGCAGTTGCTGGCGAGAGAAGGCGTGCACGCGCAGTTGCGCTTGCGTTCTGGCGAGATCCGGCGGGTTCACGTCGAATGTCGAGCGACCATCGGTGAAGTGGGCAACGAAGAGCACAGCCTCCGTTCCATAGGCAAGGCCGGTGGCAACCGGTGGCGCGGTGTTCGTCCGACGGTTCGCGGTGTGGCGATGAACCCGATTGACCACCCGCACGGCGGCGGCGAAGGCAAGACCGCATCGGGGATGCATCCGGTCAGTCCTTGGGGTACCAAGACGAAAGGTTATCGCACTCGTCGCAACAAGCGCACGACTTCGATGATCGTGCAGCGCCGTCAAAAACGCTAAGGGATAGAGAACCATGGGACGTTCCGTAAAAAAGGGCCCGTTTGCCGATGCCCATCTGATCAAAAAAGTGGGCGTGGTGCGCGCGACGGGCGACAAGCGACCGATCAAGACGTGGTCGCGTCGGTCAACCGTGCTGCCGGATTTCGTGGGTCTGACCATCGCCGTTCACAACGGCAAGCAACACGTTCCGGTGTACATCACCGAGAACATGGTCGGGCACAAGCTGGGCGAGTTCTCGCTGACCCGTACCTTCAAGGGCCACACCTCTGGCAAGAAGGCCAAGAAGTAAAGGAATGAATATGGAAACTCGTGCGGTTCTGCGCGGCGTGCGGCTATCAAGCCAGAAGGGTCGGTTGGTAGCCGACCAAATTCGCGGTTTGCCTGTGGACAAGGCGCTCAACATTCTGGCTTTCAGTCCGAAGAAGGGTGCTGGAATCATCAAGAAGGTACTTGAGTCGGCAATTGCCAATGCCGAGCACAACGATGGTGCCGACATTGACGAACTGAAGGTGAAGACGATCTGCGTCGAAAAGGGCATGGTGCTCAAGCGCTTCACGGCGCGGGCCAAGGGACGCGGCAACCGGATCGTCAAGCCGACCTGTCACGTTTTTCTGACCGTCGGCAACTGAGGAACAAGAATGGGACAAAAGATTCATCCTGCAGGTTTTCGTCTGGCTGTCACGCGTGACTGGTCGTCGCGGTGGTATGCCAACAGCAAAGATTTCTCTGGTATGCTCAATGAAGATGTTCGCGTTCGCGAATACTTGCGGAAGAAGCTGAAGCACGCATCAGTTGGGCGCATCGTCATCGAGCGCCCCGCCAAGAACGCGCGGGTCACGGTTTTTTCGGCACGCCCCGGTGTGGTGATCGGCAAGAAGGGCGAGGAGATCGATAACCTGCGGGTGGCGCTGCAGAAGATCATGGGCGTACCGGTGCATGTCAGCATCGAGGAGATCCGCAAGCCGGAACTCGATGCGCAACTGATTGCCGACTCGATCACTCAGCAACTCGAAAAGCGCATCATGTTCCGTCGAGCGATGAAGCGCGCGATGCAGAACGCCATGCGCCTGGGTGCTCAAGGGATCAAGATCATGAGCTCGGGCCGTCTCAACGGGGCGGAAATTGCGCGTCGCGAATGGTACCGGGAGGGACGCGTGCCGCTGCATACCTTGCGTGCGGATATCGACTATGCGACATCCGAAGCCTTGACGACCTATGGACTGATTGGTGTGAAGGTCTGGGTTTTCAAGGGCGAAATTCTCAATCGGCAGGAACAGGCGGTGGCCCCCGAGGCAGCGCCTGACGATCAGCGCCGCCCACGTCGTCCTGCACGCCCTGGTGATGGCGGTGACCGGCAGCGACCGGCGCGGGGCAGGCCGGATGGACCGGATGAGATTGTTGCAAAGGTTGAGGGTGTTCCGGAAGTCAAGGCACCTGTAAAACGAGTGAGAAAGGCAGGAACCACAGATGCTGCAGCCAGCTAGAAGAAAGTACCGTAAGGAGCAGAAAGGCCGCAATACGGGCCTGGCGTTGCGGGGAGCCAAGGTCAGCTTTGGTGAATTCGGGCTGAAGTCGATCGGGCGTGGGCGTTTGACGGCCCGGCAGATCGAGGCCGCGCGGCGTGCAATGACCCGCCACATCAAGCGTGGCGGTCGTATCTGGATCCGTATCTTTCCCGACAAGCCGATTTCGAAAAAGCCGGCCGAAGTCCGGATGGGGAGCGGTAAGGGCAATCCGGAATATTACGTCGCCGAGATCAAGCCGGGCAAAGTCCTGTACGAGATGGACGGGGTAAATGAAGCTCTGGCGCGCGAAGCCTTTGCGCTGGCGGCGGCCAAGTTGCCGATCCCGACGGTTTTCGTTACGCGTATGGTGGGTTGATCATGAAAGTTAATGAACTCAGGGCAAAGACCGTTGAGGAGCTGAACAGGGAGTTGCTGGATCTGCTGAAAGCCCAGTTTGGCCTGCGGATGCAGATTGCTACCCAGCAGTTGTCCAATAACAGTCAGATTGGCAAAGTGCGTCGTCAAATCGCACGCGTACGCACGCTTCTTCGTGAAAAGGCGGTTCAACAATGAGCGAGACCACCAGCAACAAGCGCACCCTGGTCGGGCGGGTCGCCAGTGACCGCATGGACAAGACGGTCACCGTGATTGTCGAGCGTCGCGTCAAGCACGCGATGTACAACAAGATTATCGTCCGCTCCAGCAAGTATCACGCGCACAACGACAATGACGAAGCCAAGGTTGGCGACGTGGTCGAAATCGAAGAATGCCGGCCGGTTTCCAAGACCAAATCCTGGATCGTGACCAAACTCTTGCAGCGCGCAGTGACCATTTAGCGCTTGCGTTTCATGCCGAACTGGCTATAATGCCGAGTTTTCCCGCGCTCGACGGTTCATCAGTGTTGAGCGTTTCTCCCCTAGCGGGTTCCAAGACTGACCGCCACCGCGGGCCAAGTTGGAGTGAAAGATGATTCAAGTTCAAACGACTCTCGACGTCGCCGACAACACCGGTGCACGCTCGGTAATGTGCATCAAGGTGTTGGGTGGCTCCAAGCGCCGCTACGCAGGTGTCGGCGACATCATCAAGGTGACCATCAAGGATGCCGCTCCACGTGGGCGTGTCAAGAAGGGTGACGTGTATAGCGCGGTGGTGGTGCGTACGGCCAAGGGCGTACGTCGCGCAGACGGATCGCTGGTCCGCTTCGACCACAACGCGGCCGTACTCCTGAACAACAAGATGGAGCCGATTGGTACGCGTATCTTTGGGCCGGTTACGCGTGAGTTGCGCGGCGACCGTTTCATGAAGATTGTGTCCCTGGCGCCGGAAGTGCTCTAAGGAAGGTCATGGAAAAGATTCGTAAGGGCGACGACGTGGTCGTCATCGCCGGCAAAGACAAGGGTAAGCGCGGGACCATCCTGCGACGCTGCGATGCCGAGCATGTGCTGGTTGAAGGCGTCAATCGCGTCAAGAAGCATGTCAAGCCGAACCCGGTAAAAGGCGTCGTCGGCGGCATTGTCGAGAAGGAAATGCCGCTGCATGTTTCCAATGTTTCGCTCTATAACCCCGCGACGAAAAAAGCTGATCGCGTCGGTTTCAAAACGCTTGGGGACGGTACGAAGGTCCGTTTTTTCAAGTCCAACGGCGAAGTGTTGGGAGTTTAAGGAGCAGTCATGGCGCGTTTGCTGGAATTCTACAATACGACGGTAGTGCCCGAGCTGACCCAGAAATTTGGGTACAAGTCGCGGATGGAAGTGCCTCGTATCACTAAAGTCACTCTCAACATGGGGGTTGGCGAGGCGGTGGCGGACAAGAAGGTGCTGGAAAACGCGATCGGCGACCTGGTGAAGATCGCCGGCCAGAAGCCGGTCAGCACCAAGGCCCGCAAATCGATCGCGGGCTTCAAGATCCGCACCGGCTATCCAATTGGCTGCATGGTGACCCTGCGAGGTCCACGCATGTTCGAGTTCATTGATCGCCTGGTCACTGTGGCGCTGCCCCGCGTTCGCGATTTCCGCGGTATCTCCGGGAAAGGTTTCGACGGCCGCGGTAACTACAACATGGGTCTCAAGGAGCAGATCATCTTTCCGGAGATCGAATACGACCGGATCGACGCACTGCGGGGCATGAACATCAGTGTTACCACCACTGCCAAGACCGACGAAGAGGCGCGTGCCTTGCTTGGCGCGTTTAAATTTCCCTTCAGGAACTGACACGAAATGGCGAAACTCGCAGTGATCAACCGCGGTGAGAAGCGGCGCAAGACAGTTGAAAAATATGCCAAAAAGCGTGCTGAGCTGATGGCCATCGTCGCTGACCAGAGCCGGTCCATCGAAGAGCGCTATGAAGCGCGCCTGAAGGTGCAGGCGCTGCCGCGCAATGCCAGTCCGGTAAGGCTGCGCAACCGCTGCGCTCTGACGGGTCGCCCGCGGGGCGTTTACCGGAAGTTCGGTTTGGGTCGCGGCAAGCTGCGCGAGTTCGTCATGCAAGGCGAAGTCCCGGGAATGATCAAGGCTAGCTGGTAGGCAGGAGAAAACAGAATGAGTATGAGCGATCCGATCAGCGACATGCTGACCCGCATCCGAAATGCCCAGATGGCAAGCAAGGCCTCCGTCGCCATGCCGTCTTCGAAGGTCAAGATTGCCATCGCCCAGGTGCTGAAGGACGAGGGATACGTAGAGGACTTCGCCGTCAGCCCGAACGAAGGCAAGCCGATTCTTGAGATTGGCCTGAAGTACTATGCGGGCCGCCCGGTCATCGAGCGTATCGACCGCGTGTCGCGCCCAGGCCTGCGTATCTATCGGGGCGCAGGCGATATTCCGCAGGTCATGAATGGCCTTGGGGTGGCGATCGTGTCGACTCCGAAGGGCGTCATGACTGACCGCAAGGCCCGTGCCAGCCATGTCGGCGGCGAAGTCCTGTGCTTCGTCGCATAAGGGGGAGCTATGTCCCGCGTTGCTAAGAAACCAATTGTTGTCCCGCAGGGTGTCAGCGTCGATCTTTCGGCTGGGCACATTTCCGTGAAAGGTCCGCTCGGTGTGCTCGACTTTGCCGTGCATTCGGCGGTGAGCGTCGAACAGGAAGGTGACAGCCTGCTGTGCAAGCCGGTTGCGGGAGTGGCCCAGGCCGATGCCCTTTCCGGGACCGTCAGGGCGGTTGTTTCGAATATGGTTACCGGTGTCAGCAAGGGTTTTGAGCGCAAGCTGAGTCTGGTGGGTGTGGGCTACCGCGCGCAGGCGCAGGGCGATACGCTCAACCTGACCCTTGGGTTCTCGCATCCGGTGGCGTACAGGCTGCCCAGCGGCATCACTGCTGCGACACCGACGCAGACCGAGATCGTGATCAAGGGAGTTGACCGGCAGCTGGTTGGCCAGGTGGCGGCTGAAGTCCGCGCCTATCGCAAGCCTGAGCCCTACAAGGGCAAGGGCGTGCGCTATGTCGACGAAGTTGTCGCGATCAAGGAAACGAAGAAGAAAAAGTAAGGGTGCCGAGATGATTGACAAGAAACAGGCGCGTTTGCGCAGAGCCCGCAAAACCCGGGCCAAGATTGCCGAACTGAAATCCGTGCGCTTGTCGGTGCACCGCAGCAACTGTCACATCTACGCACAGGTGATTTCCGCGTGTGGATCAAAGGTGCTGGCTGCGGCTTCATCGCTAGAGCCGGAAGTTCGCAAGATGCTTCCCAACGGCGGTGACATCGCCGCGGCAAAAACGATCGGTGTGCTGATTGCGGAACGGGCCAGGAGTGCCGGCATCGAGCAGGTGGCGTTCGACCGCGCCGGCTTCCGCTATCACGGACGGATCAAGGCGCTGGCGGATGCGGCGCGTGAGGCCGGTCTCAAGTTCTGATCGTAGCGCAAAGATTTGGAGTAAGCCATGGCGAAGCCACAAAGTAGAAAACCGCAGCAGTCCGAGAAGCCCGACGACGGCATGCGCGAAAAGATGATTTCAATCAACCGCGTCACCAAAGTGGTGAAAGGCGGTCGCATCCTGGGATTTGCCGCACTGACGGTCGTCGGCGACGGCGACGGGCGGGTCGGGATGGGTAAGGGCAAGTCGCGTGAGGTACCTGTCGCGGTGCAGAAGGCAATGGAAGAGGCCCGCCGCAATCTGATCAAGGTGAGCCTAAAGAACGGGACCCTGCAGCATACCGTCGTCGGTCATCATGGCGCCTCGCGCGTGATGATGCAGCCGGCGCCCGAAGGTACCGGGATCATCGCCGGCGGCGCCATGCGCGCCGTCTTCGACGTCATCGGGATGGCCAACGTGGTCGCCAAGGCGCACGGTTCGACCAACCCCTACAACATTGTCCGGGCAACGATCAACGGTTTGCGGTCGATGACCACGCCGGCCGAAGTCGCCGCCAAGCGGGGCAAGTCCGTAGCCGAGATACTGGGGTAAGAAATGACCGACAAGAAAGTGAAAGTCACGCTGGTCAGAAGCCTGATCGGCACCAAGGAGTCGCATCGCGCGACGGTGCGCGGCCTGGGTCTGCGGCGCATGCACAGCAGTTCGCTCCTGGAAGACACCCCGGCGGTACGCGGGATGATCAACAAGGTGTCGTACCTCTTGAAGTGTGAGGGCTGAGATGGAACTCAATACCGTCAAGGGTGCCGCTGGCGCCCGGCCGGACAGGAAGCGCGTCGGACGCGGCATCGGCTCGGGTCTGGGCAAGACCGGTGGACGTGGCCACAAGGGACAGAAGTCGCGTGCCGGTGGCTTCCACAAGGTCGGCTTCGAAGGCGGGCAGATGCCGCTGCAGCGCCGTCTGCCGAAACGCGGATTCAAGTCGTTGACCGGAGAGCGCAACTTCGAGGTTCGCCTGTCCGAAATCGCGCGCCTGCCGGTCGATGAGATCGACCTGGCGACGCTGATGCAGGCCAATCTGGTTTCGCAGCATGCGCTGTCGGCGAAGGTGGTGCTTTCGGGCGAGATCAATCGCAAGGTCACGCTCAAGGGCATTGGCGCGACGGCCGGTGCTCGCGCAGCCATCGAAGCCGCCGGCGGCAGCGTTTCGGCATAACGAGCAGGCAAAGGTGATCTTTTTTGGTAACTAGTTCGAGCCCGGTCAGCAAAGGTGGAAAGTTCGGCGATCTGAAGCGCCGGCTGTGGTTCCTGCTCGGTGCGCTGGTAGTCTATCGCATCGGATCGCACATCCCGGTGCCTGGGATTGATGCGCAGGTGTTGAGCGAGCTGTTCAACAAGCAGCAGGGCGGCATCCTGGGCATGTTCAACATGTTCTCGGGGGGGGCGCTTTCGCGCTTCACGATTTTCGCGCTCGGGATCATGCCGTACATTTCGGCGTCGATCATCATGCAACTGATGACCCACGCCAGCCCCCAACTGGAGGCCCTGAAGAAGGAAGGGGAGGCCGGACGCCGCAAGATCACCCAGTACACCCGTTACGGTACGGTGTTCCTCGCGCTGTTCCAGGGGATCGGCATCGCCGTCGCGGTGGAGTCACAGCCAGGTCTGGTGCTTGATCCCGGCCTGATGTTCCGTTTCGTCACCGTGATCACCCTGCTCACCGGCACGATGTTCCTGATGTGGCTTGGCGAGCAGGTGACCGAACGCGGGCTCGGCAACGGGATTTCGATCATTATTTTCGCGGGTATTGCCGCCGGTCTGCCGAACGCCATCGGCGGTCTGCTGGAACTGGTTCGGACCGGGGCGATGCACCCCCTGACGGCGATCGTGATCAGCCTGCTGGTGGTGCTGGTAACGGCCTTCGTGGTGTTCGTCGAGCGCGGCCAGAGGAAGATCCTGGTGAACTATGCCAAGCGCCAGGTGGGCAACAAGATATACGGTGGGCAGAGTTCGCATCTGCCATTGAAACTGAACATGGCTGGGGTCATTCCGCCGATTTTCGCTTCGTCGATTATTCTGTTCCCGGCGACGATCGCCGGCTGGTTCGGCGCAGGTGAGTCGATGCGCTGGTTGAAGGACATCGCCGGTGCCCTGTCTCCGGGGCAACCGATCTATGTCATGTTGTACGCTGCGGCGATCATCTTTTTCTGCTTTTTCTACACCGCGCTGGTATTCAATTCCAGGGAAACCGCCGACAACCTGAAACGCAGCGGCGCGTTCGTTCCGGGAATCCGTCCGGGGGACCAGACGGCACGTTATATCGACAAGATCCTGATGCGTCTGACCCTGGTCGGTGCCGGGTATATCACCATCGTTTGTTTGCTGCCGGAGTTCCTGATCCTCAAGTGGAACGTGCCATTTTACTTTGGCGGCACTTCACTGCTGATCATTGTGGTGGTGACGATGGATTTCATGACCCAGGTACAGGCGTATGCCATGTCGCACCAGTATGAGAGCCTGTTGAAAAAGGCTAACTTCAAAGGCTCCGGTTTACCGGTGAAATAGGATGGCAAAGGAAGATTTGATCGAAATGCAGGGCGAAGTCATCGAGAACCTCCCCAACGCCACCTTCCGGGTCAAACTGGAAAACGGCCACATCGTCCTGGGTTTCATATCAGGCAAGATGCGGATGCACTACATCCGCATCCTGCCTGGCGACAAGGTGACAGTGCAGCTTACGCCCTATGATCTGAGTCGCGCGCGAATCGTCTTCCGCGCCAAGTGAAGAATCTCTACGCAACAACCCGGCGAAAGGCTGGCTGCGCCTCGTGCCGGGGAAACAGGAGTGAATCATGAAAGTGCTGGCCTCTGTGAAACGCATTTGCCGCAAGTGCAAGATTATTCGGCGCCACGGCATCGTGCGCGTGATCTGTACCGATCGGCGTCACAAACAGCGTCAAGGTTGATCGCTGCGATCCACAAATCTGTGGATCGTCAGTCGGTTGAAGCTATAACTGCAAGTTTCGATTATTTTGGGGTGAATCGATGGCCCGCATCGCAGGCGTAAACCTCCCGAACCACCAGCATGCCGAGATCGCGCTTACCGCCATCTACGGTATCGGACGTCCGCGCGCACAGAAGATCTGTGATGCTGCTGGGGTTCAACGTTCAACAAAAATGAAGGACCTCACCGAGGCCGAACTGGAGCGCCTGCGCGATCAGATCGGCAAGTTCAGCGTCGAGGGCGATCTGCGTCGCGAAGTCACGATGAGCATCAAGCGATTGATGGATCTCGGCTGCTATCGAGGGCTTCGGCACCGCAAGGGCCTGCCGTCGCGTGGTCAGCGGACGCGTACCAACGCCCGTACTCGCAAGGGTCCGCGGAAGCCGATCGCCGGCAAGAAATGATTAGGAACTAGGACCTGACTATGGCCAAGACCGCTACAAAAGTTCGCAAGAAAGTCAAGATCAGAAAGAACGTGGCTGAGGGTGTCGCACATATCCACGCCTCGTTCAACAATACGATCATCACCATTACCGATCGCCAGGGGAATGCGCTGTCGTGGGCAACCTCGGGCGGCGCCGGCTTCAAGGGCTCGCGCAAGAGCACGCCGTTTGCTGCGCAGGTGGCGGCTGAAGCCGCCGGCAGGGTGGCCGTGGAGTGCGGCGTCAAGAATCTCGAAGTGCGCATCAAGGGTCCAGGCCCCGGACGTGAATCTTCGGTGCGCGCGCTCAATGCGCTCGGCATGAAGATCACGGCGATTACCGATGTGACGCCGATTCCGCACAATGGCTGCCGTCCGCCCAAAAGGCGTCGGATTTAAGGAGAAGGAAAAGTGGCTCGCAATCTCGATCCGAAGTGCCGTCAGTGCCGCCGTGAAGGCGAAAAGTTGTTCCTCAAGGGTGAAAAATGCTTTACCGACAAGTGCGCGATCGAACGTCGCTCGTATGCACCCGGTCAGCATGGCCAGAAGTCCGGGCAGCGTTTGTCCGACTATGGAGTGCACCTGCGGGAGAAGCAGAAAATCCGGCGGATCTATGGCGTTCTCGAAGGCCAGTTCCGCAAGGTGTACAAGGAAGCCGACCGGCGCAAGGGCGTGACCGGCGAAGTGCTGCTGCAGTTGCTCGAAGCGCGCCTCGACAGCGTCTGTTATCGCATGGGCTTCGCCGCCTCGCGCTCGGAGTCGCGTCAGGTCGTTCGCCACAATGGCGTTCTGGTCAACGGTCGCCGGGTGAACATCCCGTCGTATCAGGTCCGTCCGGGTGACGTCGTCGAAGTCTGCGACAAGTCAAAGGTCCACCTGCGTATCAAGGCCGCGCTTGCCGCCGCGGAAGCTCGGGGTTTTCCGGAGTGGGTCGAGGTGGATGCAAAGGCTGCGAAGGGCACTTACAAAGCGCACCCGGAACGTAGCGAACTGCCGCCGACGATCAACGAGAGTCTTGTCATCGAACTCTACTCGAAGTAGTCGTAGCGACGAGGCTTGACGGCATCAGGCAAAGGACAGTACATGCAAAGCAGTGGACTATTTAAACCGCGCATCATCGATGTGCAGAGCTTGTCGCCGGTGCACGCCCGGGTGGTCATGGAGCCGTTCGAACGCGGCTTCGGTCACACCCTCGGCAACGCACTGCGACGGATCCTGCTCTCGTCGATGCCGGGTTACGCACCGACCGAGGTCAGCATCGAAGGCGTGCTGCATGAATATTCGACGATCGATGGCGTCCAGGAGGATGTCGTCGACATCCTCCTGAATCTCAAAGGGGTGGTTTTCAAACTGCACAACCGCGATGAGGTCGTCCTGCAGCTCCGCAAGGAAGGCAAGGGCGTCGTCCGGGCCGCGGATATCGAGGTTTCGCATGACGTCGAGATCATCAATCCCGAGCATGTGATCGCGCAGCTTTCGGCCGGCGGCAAACTGGCGATGGAACTGAAGGTCGAGAAGTCGCGTGGCTACGTGGCCGGCAACCTGCGTCAGTTGAGTGACGGCAGCAAGAATATCGGCAAGCTGGTTCTCGACGCCTCGTTCAGCCCGGTGCGGCGGGTCAGTTATGCGGTCGAGAGCGCGCGTGTTGAGCAGCGGACCGATCTCGACAAGCTGATCATGGACATCGAGACCAATGGCGCGATCGAGCCTGAAGAGGCGATCCGCACCGCCGCCCGGATTCTGATGGAACAGCTTTCGGTGTTCGCCGATCTCGCCGGCACGGCCATGCCGGTCGAATACCAGAAGACGGTGCAGGTCGACCCGCTGCTCCTGCGTCCGGTGGACGACCTGGAATTGACGGTGCGCTCGGCGAACTGCCTGAAAGCGGAGAACATCTACTACATCGGTGACCTTATCCAGCGCACCGAGAACGAGTTGCTCAAGACCCCCAATCTGGGTCGCAAGTCGCTGAATGAAATCAAGGAAGTGCTGGCCGCGCGCGGCCTCACACTGGGAATGAAGCTCGAGAACTGGCCACCCGCCGGACTCGACAAGTGAGCCGCCGGACAAGAACAGGAAGGAATTGATATGCGTCACCGTTTGGGTCTTCGCAAACTGAATCGTACCAGCGCCCATCGCTCGGCGATGTTGCGCAACATTACCGTCTCGCTGCTGCGCGAGGAGTTGATCAAGACGACGCTGCCGAAGGCGAAGGAACTTCGTCGCGTCATCGAGCCGATCATCACGCTCGGCAAGAAGCCGAGCCTGGCCAACCGTCGTCTCGCCTTCGACCGGCTGCGCGACCGCGACATGGTGGTCAAGGTCTTCGACGAACTCGGACCGCGTTACGCGACCCGTAATGGCGGCTATCTGCGGATTCTGAAGTGTGGTTTCCGCGACGGCGACAATGCGCCGATGGCGTATGTCGAGTTGCTCGATCGTCCGGAAGTCGCGGTGGAATCTACCGCAAAGTAGACAGCCCGCTGCGCAGATCCGCAAAGCCAGGCCAGGGCCTGGCTTTTTTGTGCCTGATGGAAAGACGGGCGAGACCCTGCCGGCCGCGTCGTGCGGCCAGCAGGGTCTCGCCTGGCCGATGGTCAGCGTGCTCAAACTGCTGGGGATCGTCTCCTTGCCATGACGCAGGCGCGTGAATACGCGCCTGCAGAAAGGTGTGCAGCTCGCGCTGGGGATCGCCATTCCCCTTGATCGCTTGCAAGATGAAGACAATCGATCGTAGCGTGGGGTTTGAGAGTTTCGGGGAGCCGGGGCGGAGCCCCTCCTCTCAATCGATACAGCATCCCGGCGCAATGTTCATCCTCCGCGTCCCGCCCTCCGTTGGCCAGTACGGATCGAGCGGGCGGATCCTTGGGGACTTTCGGCCGTCTTTTCTCCGGCGCGTGCGCGGCCGCTCACCCCTTCGCGGCGATCGGCATCTGGCGGCCGTTGCCGAAGGCGCGACCGCGCAGACGAATGATTGGCGGCGCCTGACGGCGCTTGAACTCGCTCCCGGCCACCATGCCGGTGATCCGGCGCAGCAGTTCCTGCTGGCCGGCGGCTGCCAGTCCGGCGACGAAGGCCTGCGCGCGCGAGAATTCTTCCGGACGCAAGCGGCGTCCTTCGATGTACAGCTTGAGGATCTCGTCGAGCACCGGATACGGCGGCAGCGTGTCCTGGTCGCGTTGCCCCGGCGCGAGTTCGGCGGAGGGCTCCTTGTCGAGAATCGCCTGCGGAATGACTTCCGCGGCGTGGAACTGGTTGTAGTGCCGCGCCAGGGCGAAGACCTCGGTCTTGTACAGGTCACCGATCAGGTTCAGGCCGCCGTTCATGTCGCCATAGAGGGTGGTATAGCCGACGCTGATTTCGCTCTTGTTGCCGGTCGACAACACGAGATGGCCAAAATGGTTGGAGAACTCCATCAGAATCGCGCCGCGGATGCGCGCCTGGACGTTCTCCTGTGTCAGCGCGGAAGGTTCCTCGCCCAGCGCGGCGCTGAAGCCGCCGCGGTAGGCGTCGAACAGCGTGCCGATGTCGTGGCGGAAGAGGGGCACCCCGAGATTGGCGCACAGGGTCTCCGAATCGTCGACGCTGCCGGCACTCGAGTAGCGGGAGGGCATGGTCAGCGCGCGCACGCGTTCGGCACCGAGGGCGTCGGTGGCGAGAGCCAGGGTCAGTGCCGAGTCGATGCCGCCGGACGCGCCGATGACGACCCCGTGAAAGCCGGTCTTGTCGACGTAGTCGCGGAGCCCGAGAACGATCTGCCGATAGTAGAAGTCCTCGTCGCCCGGATCGGCGACCACCTTCGTCGCGCAGCGCTTGCCGCCGGCGAGGAAGACGCCGTCGCGCGATTCGCCCCGGCCACCGGCAAAACCGACCGTTTCGACGGCTTCGGCGAACATCGGCAGGCGGTGGACGACTCCCAGACGCGGGTCGACGAGCAGGGATCCGCCGTCGAAGACGATCTCGTCGTTGCCGCCGACCTGGTTCACGTAGACCATCGGGAGGCCATGCCTGGCGGCTGCGGCAGTGAACATGTGCCGACGCTCGGCGGTCTTGCCGACGTTCGACGGGCTGGCGTTGATGCTGACGACGAGATCGACGCCGGCGGCGGCGATGTCGCGCAGGGGGTTGGCCGGGTAGTCGCGGTTCTCGTCGTTCCACGCGTCCTCGCAGATCAGAAAGCCGATGCGATAACCGGCCAGCTCAAGCACCGCGGCGTGCGCTGCGCCGGGCTCGAAGTGACGCCGCTCGTCGAAGATGTTGTAGGTGGGCAGCAGTTGCTTGTGATAGCGGAGCGTCACCCGCCCGTCCCGCACCAGCAGCAGACTGTTGTGCAGTGGCTTGCCGACGCCGGCATTGACGCTGACCGCGCCGATGACCAGCGCTGCGCGGGTAGTCTTCGACAGCGCGCATACGGCGGCCAGCGCCGCGTCCTGACGGGCGAGGAAATCCGCTTCCTCGACCCGATCCTGCGGCGAGTAGCCGCTCAGGCAAAGTTCGGAAAAGACGATCAGGTCGGCCGCCGCCGTGCTCCGCACGGCGGCGGTGATGCGGTCGAGGTTGCGCGCGAAGTCGCAGATCCGGTAGTTGAGCTGGGCGAGGGCGATGCGCAGCGGTGGTCTGGCCATGAGTTGTTCTCCTTCAAATTTCCGGCGCGGACGGCAGGCCGAAGACCTGCCGCAGGTAGGCGAGAAACGTCGCGTCGTCGCAGAGCGTCTTGCCCGGTGCGTCCGAGATCTTGGCTACCGGGTTGCCGTTGCAGATCACGAGCTTCATGACGATGTTCAGGGCCTCGACGCCGAGGTCGTTGGTGAGGTGCGTGCCGATCCCGAAAGCGCTGCGCGTGCGCCCGGCAAAATGGCGGTAGAGCGCGAAGCTGCGGGGAAAATCGAGCGCGTCCGAGAAGGTCAGCATTTTCGTCCGCGGATCGATGCGCAGCGACTCGTAATGCGCCAGTGCTTTCTCGCCCCAGGCGACGGGGTCGCCGGAGTCGTGGCGCAAGCCGTCGAAGAGCTTGGCGAAGTACAGGTCGAAGTCGGCCAGAAAAGCATCCATGTTCACCACGTCGGTGAGCGCGATGCCGAGGTCGCCGCGGTATTCCATCACCCAGTTTTCCAGGGCCATGCGCTGGAAGTCGCGCAAGCGGCAACCGAAGGCCTGATGGGCCTGCAGGTATTCGTGCGCCATCGTGCCGATCGGGACCAGCGCGTGCCGCCGCGCCATATCGACGTTGCTCGTCCCCTTGAAAAACTCGGGCACCGAGTCGGCGAGCGTGCTCACCACTTCCTCGTGCCATTCCCGACTCGCCCGCCGGCGCGTACCGAAATCGAAGAACACGTAGGGGTGGCACAGCGCCGGCTCCTTGCCGAAGCGCTTGAGCTGCGTGATCTTGTCGCGCAGACGGCGCCGCCCTTCGCCAAGACAGCGTACGCGATCGTGGCGTGAGAAATTGACTTCGGAGACGATGGCGAGCACGAATATCTCGAACAGCATGACGTGCACCAGGGGGCCGCGGGCGACGATCACCAGCTCCCCGGCGGCGTCCGGCGATGGCGCGACGCGGATGAAGCGCGAACGGAACTGGAAAAGTTCGAGGTAGTCGACGAAATCGTCCTTGATGAAGCGCAGGGTACGCAGGTAGGCGAGTTCCTCGGGGAGAAAACGCAGCGTGCACAGATGCGCGATCTGCGCCTCGATCTCGCCCTGCAGCTCGGCGAGCGCCTGCTGGCCGCGGTTGCGACACTTGAAGTGGTACTCGCCGGTAGCCCCCGGAAAGCGATGCAGGAAGACCTGCAGCATGGTGAATTTGTAGAGGTCGGTGTCGAGTAGACTGGTGATGATCGGCGGCAGATTCATGGCGTTCTCCTGAAGAGGGTGCGTATCCAGGCTTAGTGGGTCGATGAGCGGAATGTAGCATTGAGTCGCAAACGGTAGACTTCACGGTCGGCGAGGTAGAAAACGCCGTCGGTCAGCGCGAAAAGCCGCAGGTCGCGCGTGGCCGCGCGGTCGGCGATGCGCTGCTCGCTGCCGCCGGCGGTGTTCCAGACGGTTACTTCGCCGTCGTCGAACAAGGCGACTGCGACGCCGCGCGCGGTGACCGCGAGGTTCAGTTCGCCTTCGTAGACTACCGTTGCATCGATGAGCTCGTAGCCGGTCTTGCCGAGACGCAGACGCAGACGATACAGCAGGCCGTCGTCACGACGCAGGCCGTGCACCACGACAGCGTGGCGGTCGCGCGCGTAAGCGTTGATCAGGCGGTAGTCGCGCAACACCTCGGCGCGATCGATGAGCAGCGCCGACGGGCCTTCGGGAAGCAGGATGAACGGCGTCCCGAGGCAATCCCAAACGGCGAGACCGTCGAAAAAGCGGGTCGCGCGTGCGTGCACCGGCCAGGACTGGCCGATGGCCAACAGCAGGCGCTCGCCAAGGCGCTCGATGCGGATTTCGGTCAGACCGCTGGCGTCAGCGTCGCTGACGGCGAAGACGCGCCGGCCGAGGTGCAGCAGCCGGTCGGCGCGCAACGGCAGCGCTGCGATCGGCGGTATCGCCGGCGGTCGCTCGCCCGGGCCGGTGATGAACAGTGCGCGGATCGTGCCGCCGGCAATTTCGAGCAGAATCGCGCCACGCTGCAGTGCGAGCAGGCTGCAACGTCCGCCGATGATGCCCTGCAGGATGGCGGGCGTGAGGCCGTCGAGCGTTTGTCGATGCCGCAGGTCGTAAGCCAGCAGACGCCCTCCCGACTCGATGACGGCCAGGCCGTCGGCGTCGATCCAGCGCAGCGCGCCCGGCAGGGTGAGCACGTGCTCGTGCTGCAGCCGGCCGTTCGCGCCGACCGTGGCCCGGTATTTCCGGGGCGCCGAAGCGGTGATGCGTGGCTGCAGCGCGCTCGGCGGCGTGCCGCGCTGGCCGCGCTGGAACACGTCGGCGTACCAGTCGCGCAGGGCCGCGGGGATGGCGGCAAAGTGGCGTACCGCGGCATTGAGGCGGGTGCGGGGGTCGAAGACCGAAACGTTGGCGCGCATCCGGGCCTCCAGATCGCCGCGCCGGAAATCGGGGTGGCTGCCCTTGTAGGGGTGGATGCCCGTAAACACCTGGAAGGTGACGATTCCCCAGGCGAACCAGTCGGCGGCCGCTGAGGGTTGCGCGCCGTGGTAGTCGCGGATCGTGGCCATCATCGCCGTCGCCGGAAAGCGCCCGATCTGCCAGCTATCGACGTCGATCACCCGCGGCTCGACGCCGTTGGCCAGCCAGTTGGTCTCGTTGCCGTCGACCATCAGCGCCGGCAGGGCGTGCGCCGCAACCACCGCTGCACGCATGTTCTCGACGAGTTGAGCGGCCTGATCGTCGCCGAAGCCGTTGGCGCTGCGCCAGGCGTTGGTGCACAGCTCGATCAGCGGCACGCCCGCCGCCGCCGGCATGTAGTGGCCGACCAGCGCCTGCTGCTGATCGCGCAGAACGTCGATCGGCGCGACGATGCTGGGATGGCGCAGTTGCGCCAGCAGGCCGATCTTTTCTTCCATGCCGCGCGCGCGTGCCGCCACGGGATCGAGGTAGAGCTTATAAACCATCCCCGCGCGCTGAAAGACCGCGCCTTCGCCGCCCGTTGCCAGGTGATCCTGGGCGCGCAGCATCACTTCACCCTTGCCGGGCATGACCACCCGGATGCCTTTGCCGATGTCCATTTCATGCGCTCCCGAACCAGACGCCGGCGATCGCCAGGTCGTCTCCCAACAGCTGGCCGCCGCGCTGGAGTGTGGCCAGCGCGCGCAGGCAGCGGCGTTTGACGAAGTGGCCGCGATGGTTCTTGAACGCCAGCAGTTCGGCGGCGGCTTCGGCGGCCGACAGGCAGCCGATCCGCGCCAGTCCGTCGGTGATCACCGCCAGCGCCTCGATCTGCTCATCTGCCGGCAGGAAGCGGATCACCACACCCTTCTCCAGATCCTCGAAAGACCGCGTTTCGCTGCTGCTCGCGAGGGTAGTGACGCCGCCGTCGTCGGTGACGAATTCGGTCCGCCGCTGGACCACCGCCGCGTACGGATCGGACAACTGCGCCAGGAAGCGCTCCCGGACCTCGGGGCGGGTGCTGTAGCCGGGGTAATACGGGGCATTGCCGGGCCATTCGATTTCGATCAGCAGGTGCCTGCCGTCGGCGTAGCGCAAGGCGATGGCGCCGTCGCCATACAGATAGATGGCCGCTTCCCGCGAAGTGGCGGCAAAGCCGACCAGCGAGGCCAGGTAATCATCCTCGCTGGGCGAGACGCGCGACGCGCCGAAGGCCGCCAGAAAGTCCTCGGCAAAGGGCGCGTCGAACCATCCGCCTGGCTGCTGCCGATGCGGCAGCAGCGCCCGCTCGAAGGCGAAGACAGCGGCCTGAGCGCCGACTTCGGTGTTCGCCGAGGCGCCCGAGCAACCGTCGGCGACCGCGCCGACAGCCAGGTCCGCCGTCGCCAGACCGGAGCGTGCGTAATCTTGGCAAGCACCGCCGCTATTGGCGTGCGGCGTGCCGATGGCAAAAAAATGATCGACGACCATCTGCTTCTCCCATTGTGGGGGCGGCTGATTTCCAGCCGCCCGGTCGATGAACGCGGCGCCGGCCACTCAGAAGGTGAGCGCCTGGCTGGGTCCGCCGCTACCCAGGCTCTGCGATTGCGAGGCGATGCTGCGCGCGACGAAGTCGGCCAGACGGGCAAGGTTCTGCGCCGTGGCATCGGCGACATCGACGTACTGCGCGAGACCGGCTGCCTGGCGAAAGCGGTCCAGCGCCCGTCGGCAACTTCGGGCATTGACGCCGACCAGAATGACGTTCAGCGATTCGAGCCATTCTTTGCCGACGCCGCGGCCGATCTCGCGGGCCACAGTCGCCGGAGTTTGCGCCGAAGCGTTGTCCTCGCCGTCGGTGACGACGACGACCAGAGCGTTGGCCGCAAAGTCGTTGTCGGCCAGGGTGTGCGCGTAGGCGTTGGTGGCCGCGACGGCGGCGAAGGTGGCGTCGTACAGGGCGGTCGTGCCGCTGCAACGTGGCGCGCGGTAGTCGGCAGGATCGACGGTGTTGAGCTCGACGAAGCCGTGTACCTCGTCGATGCGCTCGTTGAACTCGACGCTGCGCAGCATCAGGTAGTTGGCGCGCGGGCTCTTGCGGCAGGCCGCGACGACCGCGCGCTTGACGGCGAGCAGTTCTGCCTCGCTGCCGGCGACGCTGCCGGTCTTGTCGACGACCAGCGTGACCAGCGTGTACTCGGTGGCGCCGAGTTTTTCCGGGCGCATCCCGGAAAAGGTGAAGTTGGCGACCTGTGCGGTCTGCATCTGGCTGGTGAACAGTTTCATGGCGTTCTCCTGGTGGTATGGATGAAAGGGTCGTGGTCGTGGGAGACGGCGCCGCCGATCAGGCGAGGAAATCGAGGGAGGTGGCCGTCTGCATGCCGCGCGCGCTCATGTCGGCGACGAAGTCGCTGCCGAGTGCTTCGAAGCCGGGCACCGGGCTGGAACAATCGGTCAGCAGCAGCAGCTTGCGCACGTTGTCCTCGCCAAAGTTGTCGGCGATGTCGCGCACCGTGTTGGCCACACAGTGCGACAGGGCCTCGCCGGCGATGACCACCAGGTCGGCTTCGCGCAGCGTTTCGATCAGACGACCGTTGAGCATCGTCGATGGATCGCTGGCGTCGGGAACCTCGGCCTGGACCGCGGAATAGTGCTCGGTCATCGGATTCGAACCCTTGGTCACGAAGTCCACCAGGTCGAGTCTGGCTCTCGCCCAGCGGTCGAGGGCGGCCTTCACCGCCGCATGGACGTTGTGACCCCAGGAGCCGATCAGACAGTGTTCGGGCCAGACGACCAGCAGATAGCGGCCGCTGTCTTCCAGCGCCTCGACGTAGCGCAGGCTGTGCGCCTGTGCCAGAGGGTTGCGGGCGCGCCAGACCCCGCCCCGAACGTCGCTGGCGCCGATGACGGTGAACGGTGCCGGGGGATTGCCCTGTTCGTCGCTCCACCAGGTCGGGTGTGCGATATCGACCGGGTTGTGCGAGTCGAGCGTGACGTGGATGTCGTAGAGTTTGCGGCCGACCCGGTCGATGAACGCTGCCAGACGCTTCATGTCGGCGTCGGCACTGGCCACCGGCAGCGCCGGCCGGACCAGTGGCCGCGTGTTTGCCTGGCTCGCAGACTGCGGGTCGACCGGCAACTCCGCCTCCGGTATGTCGCAGAAGTCGTTCTGCGGATCGATGGCCAGCAAGTGAATTCTTTGCGTGTTGCGCATGGTGATTTCCTCCTCGGACTACCGGGGCCTCCTGCCCCATTCGGGTGCCACCTGACTTAGTGACGAATTAACTATAAGATAGTTCGTGGCGAAATGCAACTAATTATTTTGCGATTCGGTAACGGGCTCGGAGACCCGCATGCGGAACGCGAAACCCCGGCAGCGAGACACAGACCTGTGCGGGCGGCAGGCGGCCAAGGGCGTCCCTTGAGGAAAACCGGACTCAGGGGTAAGGTGACACCAAGAGGCTTTGTTTGGAGTGGGGCATGGATCAGAAAATCATCGTCACCGTCGACGTCGTGCTGTTGACGCTTGTCGGCGAGCGCCTGGAAGTGTTGCTGTCACGGCGGGAGCGCGAGCCCTTTGCCGAACAGTGGGCCTTGCCCGGCGGCTATGTGCACGCCGTCGAGGATGCCGATAGCCTGGCTGCGGCTCGCCGGGTCCTTCGGGAAAAGGCCAGCCTGACTTCGCCGTACCTCGAGCAGTTATATACCTTCTCCGGTGCGACCCGAGACCCGCGCGGCTGGTCGGCGAGCATCGCCTACTACGCCCTGGTCAGCGCGGACACGCTTCGACCGGCTAGTCCGGCGCCGTTCGAGCTGTGGCCGGTCGACGAGCTGCCGCGGCTGTGTTTCGACCACGCGCGTATCGTCGACTGCGCGCTCGAACGCCTGCGCAGCAAGTCGGCGTACTCATCGCTGCCGTGTTACCTGTTGCCGCCCGCGTTCACTCTGACCGAGTTGCAGCAGACCTACGAACACGTGCTGGGGCAAAAGCTCGACAAGAGCGCTTTCCGCCGCAAGCTCGCCGACTTCGATTTTCTCGAAGTGGTCAAGGACGCGCAGCGTACCGGCAGCCATCGTCCGGCCCAGCTCTACCGTATTCGCGAAGAGAAGAACCTGATGCTCTTCGACCGGACGATCTAGGCTTCCAGCGCAACGCTCCCAGCAGAAGCTATTGAATGGCGCCGGCTTGATCGTCGGCCAGGGCATTGCCGGAGTCTTCCAGTTGCTGCAGCGCCCACATTTGCGCGTAGCTGCCGCCGGCATCGAGTAGCTGCGGGTGGGAGCCGCGCTCGATGATGCGGCCGGCGTTCATGACCAGAATCTCGTCGGCATTCATGATCGTTGACAGACGATGCGCGATGATCAGCGTCGTGCGGCCACGCGCCGCGCTGTCGAGGCTGCCCTGGATGGCCTTTTCGGTCTTCGAGTCGAGAGCCGAGGTCGCTTCGTCAAAGATCAGGAACGGCGGGTTTTTCAGCAGGGCACGGGCGATGGCGACGCGTTGTTTCTCGCCCCCCGAGAGCTTGAGGCCGCGTTCGCCGACGCGGGTTTCGTAGCCGTCGGGAAGCCGCTCGATGAATCCGGCCAGTTGCGCACATTCGGCGGCGGCCAGCACCTGCTCGCGGCTGGCTTCCGGCTGGCCGTAGAGGATGTTGTAGTAGATCGTGTCGTTGAACAGTACCGTATCCTGGGGAACGATGCCGATCGCCGCGCGCAGGCTGCTTTGCGTCAGTTGGCGCAGATCCTTGCCGTTGATCAGGATCTGCCCCCGATGGATGTCGTAGAAGCGGTAGAGCAGGCGCGCCAGGGTCGATTTTCCCGATCCCGATTCGCCGACGACGGCGAGCGTGCGCCCGGCGGGAAGTTCGAAATCGACGCCGTGCAGGATCTGCCGGTTCGGCTCGTAGCTGAAGTCCACGGCGGCAAAGCGGATGTGCACCGCGCCAGGCGCCAGCGAAGCGGCATCCACCGCGTCGGCGATTTCCCGATTGACCGCCAGCAGGTCGAACATGCGTTCGATGTCCGCCAGGGACTGGCGAATCTCGCGATAGACGACGCCGAGGAAATTGAGCGGCATGTACAACTGAATCAGGAAGGCATTGACCAGCACCAGATCGCCGATGGTCATGGTGCCGGCGACGACGCCATCCGCGGCTCGCCACATCATCGCCGTGACGCCCAGCGCAATGATGATCTGCTGGCCGAGATTGAGCCACGAGAGCGAGACCTGGCTGCGGGTGGCCGCGTCCTCCCAGTGCTGCATCTGCTGGTCGTAGCGCCTGGCTTCGAACTCCTCGTTGTTGAAATACTTGACTGTTTCGTAGTTCAGCAGGCTGTCGATGGCGCGGGTATTGGCGGCGGAATCGGTGTCATTGACCTTGCGCCGGATGGCGATTCGCCAGTTGCTGACCTTGATCGTGAACACCACGTAAGCGCTCAGCGACGCCAGGGTAATGAGCACGAAGGAACTGTCGTAGCGGGCAAAGAGGATGCCGAGCACCAAGCTGATCTCGACCAGGGTCGGCAGGATCGAATACAGGGTGTAGCTGATCAGGCTTGAGATCGAGCGGCTGCCGCGTTCGATGTCGCGAGAGACGCCGCCGGTCTGGCGTTGCAGGTGAAAGCGGAGCGAGAGCGCGTGCAGGTGGCGGAAGACCTCGAGCGCAATGCGCCGTACCGCGCGCTGGGTGACGCGGGCGAAGAGGATTTCGCGCAGTTCGGTAAACAAGGCCGTCGAAAAGCGCAGCGTCCCGTAGAGCAGAAGCAGCAAGGCCGGCAGGGCGAGCGTCTGCGGCGTGCCGCTCAGGTGGTCGATCATTTCCTTGAACACCAGCGGGACGGCCACGTTGGCCAGTTTGGCGCTGAACAGACAGCTCAGGGCCAGGAATACTCGCCACTTGTATTGCCACAGGTACGGCAGCAGCTTGTGCAGGGTAGGCCAGAGAGGGCTGTCGGCCGTCGGCGGTCGATCGGCGGGAAGGGAAGGGGAGGCGGCGCGACGCATGGGGCTGGCTTGTCGATGAGGTTGCTGAGCCCCGGAGTATGCCTTGTTGGCGAGTCGAGGCTCAATAGCGATGCCGAAAGACGCAAAAAAGCCTTGCATTACAGGGGTTCTGGCCGTACCATTAAAACGAACGTTTGAACGAACCGCGGTGGCGATCTGTTGCCGTACGCTGCGGCTTTCCCTGGGCCCGTGATCTCATGACCGATCAGAAAACCACTCTCGATACCCGCGAACGCATTCTCGATGTCGCCGAACGCCTGTTCATGGAAAACGGTTACGAAGGAACTTCGATGCGGGTGATCACCGGCGCCGCGGAAGTCAACCTGGCGGCGGTCAATTACCATTTCGGGTCGAAGGAGGCGCTGCTGCGCGAGGTGTTCCGGCGGCGACTGGCCTGGCTCAATCACCAGCGTCTGGAGGCCCTCGACCGACTCGAGGAACACGCCGCCGGCGCGCCGCTGAAGCCGTCGCAGATTCTCGAAGCCTTTTTCGGAACCCTGTTGCGCATGGGCGAAGACCCGGCGCTGGGCGGCATGACCTTCCTGCGCCTGCTCGGCCGCACCCTGACCGAGCCGGCCGAGTTCATCCGCACGTTCTTCGCCGGTGAGTATGCGCAAGTCATCGATCGCTACAAGCTCGCGCTGTTTCGGGCCTTGCCGGATGTGCCGAAAGCGGAGATTGTCTGGCGCCTGCATTTCATGCTCGGCGCCATGTCCTACGCGATTGCCGGCACCGATGTGCTGCAGGTGGTCACCGGCTGCGAGGTGGGCGATCTGGCAGGCGAAGGGGGGGCGGACGCCGATCCCAGCGACACGCTGCTGGCGCGACGCCTCGCGCAGCGGCTGATGCCTTTCCTGCTCGGCGGCCTGCGGGCACCGTTGCCGCAGTTCCATGAATCGCCCATAACCACCACCGACACAAGAGCAAGAGCCGTTCCCCAAGACGGCCTCAGACCTTAGAACTGAGCCCTGAAACCGAAGACCCATGATAGGAGAAGCAGCAATGATCACCACGATCATCTCGATACTCATCGGCATCACGCTGTTGAGCCTGGCCGTGCTGTTCGGCGTTCGTCCATTGCGACGGGCGCTGCTCAGCCGGCCGATTTTTCGTACCTACAAGCGGATCCTGCCGCAGATGTCGGAAACCGAGCGGGTGGCCCTCGAGGCCGGCACGGTGTGGTGGGACGGCGAACTGTTCCGCGGCAACCCCGACTGGAACAAGCTGCTCGCCTATCCGGTGCCGAAGCTGACCGCCGAGGAGCAGTCCTTCATGGACAACGAGGTCGAGCAGGCCTGTGCGCTGGTCGATGACTGGCAGGTGACCACCGAGTTGCACGACCTGTCGCCGCAGGCCTGGCAGTACATCAAGGAGCACGGCTTCCTGGGAATGATCATTCCAAAGAAATACGGTGGTCTCGAGTTCTCGGCCTACGCGCACTCGCAGATCGTCACCAAGTTGTCTACGCGTTGCTCGGCGTTGTCGGTGTCGGTGATGGTGCCCAATTCGCTGGGTCCGGCCGAACTGCTGTTGCACTATGGCACCGACGCGCAGAAGAACCACTACCTGCCGCGTCTGGCAAAGGGTATCGAGATTCCGGCGTTTGCGCTGACCAGTCCATGGGCCGGTTCCGACGCCGGTTCGATCCCCGACGTCGGCATCGTCTGCAAGGGCATGTGGCAGGGCAAGGAAGTGCTGGGCATGCGTGTGACCTGGGACAAGCGCTACATCACGCTGGGCCCGGTGTGCACCATCCTCGGCCTGGCTTTCCATTTGTATGACCCGGATGGGCTGCTCGGCGGCAGGAAGCACGTCGGGATCACCTGTGCGCTGGTACCGCGCGACACCCCCGGTGCGGAAATCGGCCGTCGGCACTTCCCGCTCAACGCGATGTTCATGAACGGCCCGACACGCGGCAAGGACGTGTTCATGCCCCTCGATTACGTGATCGGTGGGCCGGCGATGGTTGGCCAGGGTTGGCGGATGTTGATGGAGTGTCTGGCGGCTGGTCGCTCGATCTCGCTGCCGTCGTCGAATACCGGCATGGCCCAACTGACCGCGCGCACCGTCGGCGCCTACGCGCGCGTCCGTAGCCAGTTCAAGATGGCGATCGGGCGCTTCGAAGGCGTTGAAGAGCCGCTGACCCGTATTGGAGCCTACACCTACATGATGGACGCCGTGCGCAAGATGACCGCCGGCGCCATCGATCTCGGCGAGAAACCGTCGGTGGTTTCGGCGATAGCCAAGTACCATGTCACCGAGCGCGCCCGTCAGGTGGTCAATGACGGCATGGATATCGTCGGTGGCAAGGGCATCTGCCTCGGCCCCTCCAACTTCATTGGCCGGGCCTATCAGCAGTTGCCGATCGGGATCACCGTCGAAGGCGCGAACATCCTCACGCGCAGCATGATCCTGTTTGGTCAGGGTGCCATCCGTTGCCATCCGTATGTGCTGAAAGAGATGAAAGCGGCCTTCAACCCGGATGCTCGGCAGGGGCTGCGGGATTTCGACAAGGCCCTGTTTGGCCACCTGCTGTTCACCATCGGACATGGCTTCGGTGCCCTGGGGAAAGGCCTGACCGGCTCGCACTTTGTAAACGTGCCGGCCAACGTGGCCCCGGAAACGCGGCGCTACTACCAGCAACTGACGCGCTTTGCGTCGGCTTTCGCTTTTCTCTCCGACATCTCGATGCTCGTTCTGGGCGGTGAGTTGAAGCGTCGCGAGAAGCTCTCGGCGCGCCTCGGCGACATTCTGTCGATGCTCTACCTGTGCTCGGCCACGCTCAAGCGCTACGAGTCGGAGGGGCGTCAGCAGGCCGATGCGCCGCTGCTGCACTGGGCGATCTGGGATGCCATGTACAAGGCGCAAATGGCTTTCGACGGGGTGATTGCCAACTTCCCGGTGCGCTGGATCGGGCGCATGCTCTACCGTCTCGTTTTTCCGCTCGGCCACCCTTACGATGTGCCCTCGGACCGGATCGGCCATCAGGTCGCCAAGCTGCTGATCGAACCGTCGGCTTCGCGCGATCGGCTGACCGCAGAAGCCTACGTGCCGAAGGTCGAGAGCGAAGCGGTCGGCGCGCTCGAACTGGCGCTGGCGGCGACCATCGCGGCGGAGCCGATCGAGGCCAGGATTCGTGCCGCCGAAAAGAGCGGCGTGCTGGCCGACAATCCCGAGGCCAACGTCCGTGACCTGGCGCATGCGGCGTTTGCCGCCGGCATCGTCACCCCGGCCGAGTACACCGTGCTCAAACGGCGCAATGAACTGCGCGACAAGGTCATTCACGTCGACGATTTTCCGCATGATCTGGGGCGCAACCAGCAGCAACCGCTGGTGCACAAGGCCGCAGCCTAGGGCCCCTCGCCCGGCGTGAGGCACGGCAGGTTGTCACGCCGTGCCTCCGGCGTGTCGGCGAGCAGGCGTCGCCGGCGCGACCCTTACACGAAGGAGAACAAGTGGGATTCCAGCCCGTATACGTCGTGGACGGCGCGAGAACGCCGTTCCTCAAGGGGCGCAATGCGCCGGGGCCTTTCGCGGCGAGTGATCTGGCGGTACAGGCCGGACGCGCCCTGCTGATTCGCCAGCCGTTCGCCGCGAGCGACCTCGATGAGGTCATACTCGGTTGTGCCAGTCCGTCTCCCGACGAGATCAATATCGGGCGGGTGGTGGCCTTGCGCCTGGGTTGCGGCCACCATGTGCCCGCCTGGACGGTGATGCGCAACTGCGCCAGCGGCATGCAGGCCATCGACTCGGCGATGGCCAACATCCACAACGGGCGTGCGCAACTGGTCCTGGCGGGCGGCGTCGATGCCCTGTCACATGCGCCGCTGCTCTATTCCGAGGTGATGGTGCGCTGGTTTGCCCGGATGATGCAGGCGAAAACCATCGGCCAGAAGATTGCCGCTTTCGCCAGGCTGCGTCCATTGCCCCTGCTGTCGCCGGTGATCGGCCTGCTCAAGGGCCTGACCGATCCGGTGATTGGTCTGCTGATGGGGCAGACCGCGGAAAACCTCGCCTGGCGTTTCGGCATCTCGCGGCAGCAGATGGATCAGTACAGCGTGCGCAGCCACCAGCGCGCCGTCGCGGCGCGCGTTGCCGGGCACCTCGACGAGATCGTGCCGCTGGTCGATGGCAGTGGCCAGGTCCATGACCGCGACGACGGCGTCCGCAACGATTCGAGCATGGACGGTCTGGCCCGGCTCAAGCCCTTCTTCGACCGCAAGTATGGTCGCGTAACCCCGGGCAACAGTTCGCAGATCACCGATGGTGCGGCGTGGCTGCTGCTGGCCTCCGAGGCGGCGGTCGTCAAATGGCATTTGCAGCCGCTCGGCAGGATCACCGACAGCCAGTGGGCCGGCCTCGATCCGGCGGCGATGGGCCTCGGCCCGGTGCATGCGGCAACGCCGATCCTGCAGCGCCAGCAGTTCGCGCTCAATGACATCGATCTGTGGGAAATCAACGAAGCTTTCGCTGCGCAGGTTCTGGCCTGCGTTGCGGCCTGGGAATCCGACGCATACTGCCGCGACGCCCTCGGCTTGCCGGGCGCGCTCGGCTCGCTCGCGCCGGATCGGCTCAACGTGGACGGTGGCGCGATTGCCCTCGGGCACCCGGTCGGGGCCTCGGGCGCGCGCATTGTCCTGCATCTGCTGCATGCCTTGCGCGCGGCCAGGGCCAGGCGGGGCATCGCGGCGATCTGCATCGGCGGTGGTCAGGGTGGCGCCATGCTCGTGGAAACGATCGCCTGACGCAGTGGCCACTCGGAGGACAAGGAATGGATAGCAAGGGCAATGTGCATACGACGTGCCAGCACTGGCGGCTCGACGTCGATGCCGAAGGACTGACGTGGGTGACGCTGGACAAGCACAATGAATCGACCAATTCGCTTTCCAGCGCGGTGATGGACGAACTTGCCGTACTGCTCGACGGCTTTGATCGCCATCCGCCGCAAGGCGTGATTTTTCGCTCCGGCAAGGCCGCCGGTTTCATTGCCGGCGCAGACATCCAGGAGTTCACCCAGCTCGACACACCCGAGAAGGGCATCGAGCTGGTGACGCGCGGCTGGCAGCTATTCGCGCGTCTGGCCAGTGTCCCGTATCCGACGCTGGCGCTGGTGCGCGGCCATTGCCTGGGCGGCGGACTCGAACTGGCCTTGGCCTGTCGTTACCTGCTGGCGGTCGATGAGCCGGCGACGCGGATGGGTTTGCCCGAGGTCATGCTGGGCATCGTTCCCGGCTGGGGCGGCATGCTGCGGCTGCCTGAGCGGGTCGGCCCGCAGGTGGCGCTGGACATGATGCTGACCGGCAAGACGGTCGATGCCAGGAAGGCCAGGCGCCTCGGCCTCGCCGACGAGTGCGTGCCGCCACGCGTCATGGACCAGGCGGCAGCCATGCTGGTGCTCTCCAATCAGCCGCGTCGCCGGCCACCGCTGCTGCAGCGGCTGCTCAACGGCCCGTTCAGGGCCCTGGTGGCGCGTACGGCGAGAAAGCAGGTGGCCAGGCGCGCACGCGCCGAGCATTATCCGGCGCCGTACGCGATCATCGACATCTGGGCGCGCCACCACGGCAATGCGCTGGCTGCGCCGCAACTGATCGACAGCATCGTGCGCTCGCCAACGGCACGCAACCTCGTGCGCGTGTTCTTCATGCAGGAGCGCCTGAAGAGCCTCGGCAAGGGCGGCACGTTCCAGGCGAAACGGGTGCACGTCGTCGGCGCCGGGGTGATGGGCGGCGATATCGCCGCCTGGTGCGCCCAGCGTGGGCTGACCGTCACCTTGCAGGACCAGGGGATGGAGCGCATCGCGCCGGCGCTGCAACGCGCCTATGCGGCCTGGGGCAAGCGCATCCGGGACGCGCGCGAGTTGCGCAACGTCATGGACCGGCTGATTCCGGATCCCGACGGTCATGGCGCCCGGCAAGCCGACGTGGTGATCGAGGCGATCTTCGAGAACCTTGAAGCCAAGCACGTGCTCCTTCAGGACCTGGAGGCGAAGATCAGGAGCGACGCCGTGCTGGCTACCAACACCTCCAGCCTGCGGATCGAAGATCTGCGCAGCCCGCTCGCCCGTCCGGAGCGCCTGATCGGGATTCACTTCTTCAATCCGGTGGCGCGGATGCCACTGGTCGAAGTGGTTGCCGCCGAGGGCAGCGACCCCGAAGTCGTGCAACGCGGCATCGCCTTTGTCAGGCAGATCGATCGCCTGCCGCTGCCGGTCAGAAGTGCCCCCGGCTTTCTGGTGAACGCCGTTCTCGGCCCGTATATGCTCGAAGCGATGCGTGCCGTCGATGAAGGCCTGACACCGGCGACAGTGGACGAAGCGATGCTCGCTTTCGGCATGCCGATGGGGCCTATCGAACTGATCGACATGGTCGGCCTGGATGTGGCGCTGGCCGCCGGCAAGAGCCTGGCCGGTGCCGGTGCGGAGCCGCCGCGCTGCCTGCTTGAGCACTTCAACGCCGGCTACCTTGGCAGGAAGGCGGGCCGGGGTTTCTATGAGTATCGTGCCGGCCGGCCGGTCAAAGGCCCGGTCGGGACGGTCCCGGCCGGTCTGGCCGAGCGCCTTGTCAGACCGCTGCTCGAGCGTAGCCGGCAACTGGTGAACGAGGGGGTGGTGGCCGATGCCGATCTGGCCGATGCCGGGGTGATCTTCGGTACCGGTTTTGCGCCGTTCACCGGCGGACCGCTGAACTACCTGCGGAGCCAGCATGCCTGAGACCATGGTCCGCTTGCCGGACAGACAACCAATCCTGCGCGTGATGCCGATGCCCGCCGACGTCAATCCGCAGGGCGACGTCTTCGGGGGCTGGATCATGGCCCAGGTCGACGTGGCCGGCGCGATTCCGGCGATGCAGCGTGCGCGTGGTCGCGTGACCACGGTGGCGGTGAATTCCTTCCTCTTCAAGCAACCGGTGTCGGTCGGCGACGTCGTGAGTTTTTTTGCCGAGGTTGTCGATACCGGGCGGACGTCGATCAAGGTCAGAGTCGAGGTCTACGCCGAACGCCACCCGGCCCAGCCGATCATCGTGAAGGTCACCGAAGCCGTACTGAGCTATGTTGCAATTAACCAACATGGAGAGAAGCGCGAGTTGCCAAACGACCAATAACTGAAGATTTTTATGGACAGTGGTCGTAGGATGACTCGGCGAATCGCATTTGACACGTGGCGAAAAAGCCACGATGAGATCACATCCATGGGGGAGTTGAACATGTCAACACATATTTCGATGAAGATCATTCCGGCCGTAATGCTGGCGGCGTTGTCGGGGACGGCGGCGGCTTCAGGTTTTCAGTTGCTGGAGCAGGGCAGCGGTCTGGGCAATGCCTATGCTGGTTCGGCTGCCAAATCGACCGATGCCAGTACCATCTATTACAATCCGGCCGGCATGACACAACTGCAGGCGCGAGAGTTCTCCGGCGGTTTGACGGCGGTACGACCCAGTTTCAAGTTCGACAACAATGGCTCCACGGTTGGCGCCTTCAATGGCGCCGGTGACGGCGGCGATGCAGGTGGCTGGGGATTTCCTCCGAATGCCTACCTGTCCTGGGCGCTGAACAAGGATCTCTATCTTGGCTTGGGCATCAACGCACCTTTTGGGTTGGCGACCAAATACGACGACCCCTGGAAGGGTAGTGCACATTCCAACGAATTCGACATCAAGACGATTAACCTCAATCCGTCGATCGCCTTTCGGGTTAACGACCAGTTTTCGCTGGGTGCCGGGGTAAGCTGGCAGAAAATCGAGGCGGATTATTATCGCCAGGTGAGTGTCACGCCCGGATTTGCCGGGGTCAGGGCTCATCTGAAGATTGATGACGATGCTTGGGGCTGGAACGTCGGCGTGTTGTTTACTCCGTCGCCATCGACCAAGGTCGGCCTGTCGTATCGGTCCGCCATCCAGTATCACACCGAAGGCTCGGCGAGCCTGCGCAGCGATGGTACGCCGGGGGCCAATGCCGCCGCCAATGCGCTGACCAACGCCGGCGCACAGAGTGACGTCAAGGCCGACCTCAAGGTTCCGGATACCCTGATTCTGAGTGCCACCCAACGGCTGAGCGATCAGTGGGAATTGTTGGGCGACATTTCCTGGACCGGCTGGAGTTCCATCAAGGATATCGACATCGTGCGTACCTCCGGACGCGCAAATGGCACAACCGCGCAGACCATCGCGGCGAACTTCCAGAATACCTACCGCGTCGCTCTGGGTGCCAACTACCGCTACACGGATGCGCTGAAATTCATGTTCGGTCTGGCCTATGACCAGTCGCCGGTCAAGAACTCGGCTTCGCGCCTGGCTTCGTTGCCGGACAACGATCGCACCTGGTTTACCCTCGGAACGCAATGGAAGCCGGCGAGGGAGCAGACCCTCGAACTCGGGTTGGCGTATCTGTACATCCCGACCACCAAGATCAACAACAACCAGACCACCACCGGCGCAGGGAGTGCCGCCACGAATCACGGCACGATTACCGGCGACTACGATTCCAGCGTCTGGATTGTCGGCGCGCAGTACTCGATTGCCTTCTGATCGCGCGGCCTTCCTCTGCACAAAAAAAGCCCCGGACTCCGGGGCTTTTTTTGTGCCTGTTCGGTACCCGGCGAGGCGTGCCAGAGCAAGCCGTCACTGCCGACATTCAGTTGACGAAAGAATCCGATAGCGTATAATTCAAACGTTCGTTTTAGCGGCTTTGTGCAGAGTCGCTACGGGGTGTTCCCGACGAGCGTAGACGACTCAGACAAGGAGGACAGCTTGAGCAACTTCATCGTACGCAAGGCCGCCGTACTCGGAGCGGGTGTGATGGGCGCGCAGATCGCCGCGCACCTCGCGAATGCCGAAGTGCCGGTGGTGCTTTTCGACCTGCCGGCCAGGGAGGGTGATCCCAACGGGATCGTCAACAAAGCCATCGACGCCCTCAGGAAGCTTGAGCCGTCGCCATTGGCCACCAAGGATCGCGTCAGTTACATCGACGCCGCCAACTATTCGCAACACCTCGAGCAACTCAAGGATTGCGACCTGATCATCGAAGCGATTGCCGAAAAAATGGCGTGGAAGGACGATCTCTATCGTCAGATTTCCCCCTTTGTCGCGCCGAACGCGATCATTGCTTCGAACACCTCGGGCCTGTCGATCAACCGCCTCTCGGAGGCGCTGCCGGCAGCGCTGCGCTCGCGATTCTGCGGCATCCACTTCTTCAATCCGCCGCGCTACATGCACCTCGTCGAACTGATCGCCACCAGGAGCACCGATCCGGCGTTGCTCGACAACCTCGAGTCCTGGCTGGTCTCGCGCCTCGGCAAGGGCATCGTCCGCGCCCTCGATACACCGAATTTCGTTGCCAATCGCGTTGGCGTGTTTTCGATGCTGGCGGTGATGCACCATACCCAGCGGCTCGGGCTGGGCTTCGACGTCGTCGATGCCTTGACCGGACCGATCATCGGTCGCCCGAAGAGCGCCACTTATCGTACCGCCGACGTGGTCGGTCTGGATACCCTGGCGCATGTCGTCAAGACCATGCAGGACACCCTGCCCGAAGATCCCTGGCATGCCTGTTACAGCGTGCCCGACTGGCTGGCCGCGTTGATCGGCAAGGGCGCGCTCGGCCAGAAGACGCGCTGCGGCATCTTCAGAAAGGACGGGCGGACGATCAAGGTGCTCGACCTAGCCAGCCAGGACTATCGCGAGAGTGCCGGCGACATTGATCCGACGGTGCTGGCGATCCTCAAGAATCGCCATCCTGCCGAAAAATTTGCGCAATTGCGCGCCAGCGAGCACCCGCAGGCGCAGTTCCTGTGGGCGATCTTCCGCGATATCTTCCACTACGCCGCCTTCCATCTTGCCGACATTGCCGACAATGCCCGCGACCTCGATTTCGCGATGCGCTGGGGTTTCGGCTGGTCGCAAGGGCCATTCGAAAGCTGGCAGGCCGCCGGTTGGCGGGAGATTGCCGAAGCCGTCAAGGCCGACATCGACGCGGACCGAGCGATGAGCCCGGCACCGCTGCCGTCCTGGGTCTTCGGGCGCGTTGCCGACGCCGGCGTGCATGGCCCGCAGGGTTCGTATTCGGCGAGTACCGATACCTACCGGCCGCGCTCCGCACTGCCGGTCTATCAGCGGCAGATTTTTCCCGAGCGGGTGCTCGGCGAGAAAGCGGCCAGCGGTCAAACCATTTGGGAGAACGACGGGGTGCGGCTGTGGACGCTGCCGCAGGTCGACGCCGGGATCGCCATCGTCAGCGTCAAGTCGCGGAACCACACCCTCGGACGCGAGGTAATCGTCGGGTTGCAGGAAGCCGTTGCCCGCGCCGAGGCGGAGTTCAAGGGCCTGGTGCTGTGGCACGAGGCGCCCTTCGCTTTTGGCGCCAATCTCAAGGAAGTGGCCGAAGCGATCGCCGGCGGCGAATTCGAGCTGCTGGAACAATATGTCGGCGAGTTCCAGAACGCTTCGATGTGCCTGAAGTATGCCCAGGTACCGGTGGTCGCGGCGGTGCAGGGCATGGCTCTGGGCGGCGGCTGCGAGTTCCTGATGCATGCCGCCAAGCGGGTGATTGCGCTGGAGAGCTATATCGGCCTGGTCGAAGCCGGCGTTGGCCTGATTCCGGCGGGTGGCGGCTGCAAGGAGTTCGCCATCCGCGCCGCGCAACAAGCGGCCAAAACCGGCGGCAACGACCCCTTCGAGTTCATCCAGCCGGTGTTCATGACCATCGCCATGGCCACCGTATCGAAGAGCGGCGCACAGGCGAAGGAGCTGGGTTTTGCTGTCGAATCCGACAAGATCGTGTTCAATGCCAACGAACTGCTATACGCGGCGCTGCGTGAGGCGCGCGGTCTCGCCGAGGCGGGCTATGCCCCACGCCTGTCGCCGCGCGCGATCAAGGTCGCCGGCCGCACCGGCATCGCCAATTGCGAAATGATGCTGGCCAACATGAAGGAAGGCGGCATGATTTCGGCGCACGACCATGTGGTGGCCAAGGCCGCCGCAACGGCCCTGTGTGGTGGAGACATCGAGACCGGATCCGTGGTCGACGAGCCGTGGTTGCTGAGCGTCGAGCGCAAGCTCTTCGTCGAGCTGCTGAAGAACCCGAAAACCCAGCAGCGTATCCAGCACATGCTGGAAACCGGCAAGCCGCTGCGTAACTGAGCGAGCAAGGAGAACAGATCATGAGCAAACAGATTCAGGACGCGTACATCGTCGCCGCCACGCGTCTGCCGGTCGGCCGTCGCAAGGGCATGTTGGGCCACGTTCGTCCGGACGACATGCTGGCGCACGCCATCAGGTCGGTGATGGCACAGGTGCCGGGCCTTGACCCGGCAATGGTCGAGGACGTGATCGTCGGCTGCGCCATGCCGGAAGCCGAGCAGGGCATGAATGTGGCGCGCATCGGCCTGCTGCTGGCAGGCCTGCCGAACAGCGTCCCCGGGGTGACCGTCAACCGCTTCTGCGCCTCTGGTTTGCAGACCGTGGCGATGGCCGCCGATCGCATTCGCCTCGGCGAAGCCGAGGTGATGATCGCTGCCGGTACCGAAACGATGTCGCTGATGAACCAGATGATGGGCAACAAGATCGCCCTCAACCCGGCCATCTTCGAGAAGGAAGAGAACTACGCGATCGGTTTCGGCATGGGCATCACCGCCGAGAAGGTTGCCGCGCAGTGGAAAATCTCGCGCGAGGACCAGGATGCGTTTGCCGTCGCCTCGAACCAGAAGGCGTGTGCGGCGATTGCTGCCGGCCATTTCAAGGCCGAGATTTCGCCGTACGCGGTCAAGGCACGCGTGCCGAATCTGCAGACTGGAGAAGTGACCGTCAAGGAGTATCTTGCCGAGAACGACGAGGGACCGCGTTCGGACAGCAGCCTTGCCGGCCTGGCCAGGCTGCGACCGGTGTTCGCGGCGCGTGGCACGGTCACCGCGGGCAACAGCTCACAGATGTCCGACGGTGCGGCAGCGGTACTGGTCGTGTCGGAGAAAATCCTCAAGCAGTTCGATCTTCGGCCGCTGGCGCGTTTTGCCGGCTTCTCCGTGGCCGGCGTGGCACCGGAAATCATGGGGATTGGTCCGGTCGAGGCGATTCCACGCGTCCTCAAACGAGCTGGAATCCGGCAGGACGAAGTAGACTGGTTCGAGCTCAATGAAGCATTTGCCGCGCAGGCGCTGGCGGTGGTCCGTACGCTGGAACTCGATCCGGCCAAGGTGAATCCGCTCGGCGGTGCCATCGCTCTCGGTCATCCCCTCGGCGCGACCGGCACGATTCGCACCGCGACCCTGGTGCACGGCCTGCAGCGGACCCGTCAGCGCTACGGCATGGTCAGCATGTGCATCGGTACCGGCATGGGGGCGGCGGGGTTGTTCGAGTCGCTGCAGTAAATCGCTGCGGGTGTACTGCCAGGGCCTCGCCCGGGTTTCCGGGCGAGGCCCGCTTTCTTCAGGGTTCCGGGGAGCGGGCAGGAACACAAGTTCCCGCTTGAGCGCAGGCAGGTGTCTGGCATAATGTTCGCCGGACACGGGCACGAAGGCGCACAATGGATCTGGAGCTACTGGGCAGTCTCGGATGGCGCGAAGGACTGATGGCGATCATCGCCTTGCTGGTGGTGTACATCATCGTCCTCTTTTTCCGAATGCGGCGCCTGCAGCGCAGCATGGCTGCCGTACCGCCGCTGGCGGCGCAGTCGGCAGTGGCGGCCTACAGCGCCATCCAGGAACCGCCGCCGCTCGCTGCGGCGGTCAACCCGGCGCCGCCGGCCGGAAGCGACGCGAGCGCCGCCAGCGTGGAGGCACCGGCACGGGTCGATGCCGGCAAACCCGAATTCGCCTGGAACGAGCCGCCGCCGGAAATTCCCGGACAGGCGCTGATCGATGCCTTGCAGCGGGAGCTTTATCAGCTGCGCTGCGAAGTGGACGAATTGCGTGCCGAATTGCTGGCTACCCGTGAGGACTTTCGGCGCCAGTTTGCGCAATCGGCAGGTCCTGCGCAGGGTGCTTCACCGTTGTACAACGATGCCATGCAGCTGGCGATCCAGGGGCACGATGCGACCACCATCGCTCATCACTGTGGCATTGCGCGTGCCGAGGCGGACCTGGTTGTCGCGCTGGCGCGCAACCGCCACGAAGGGCTATAGAAGCGGAGCCATGGCGCATGCCTGTGTCGGCCAGCGTTGATCATGAAGTCATTGCCGTTTGCCGCGTGAGCGGGCATGCCCCCTGCACACGGGCAGTGGAATCGATTCCCGCGTCGTGCGCGCGGCCTGCGATTTGAAGCCGGCGATGGGTAGTCGTCAGGGAAGCGGCGGCGCGGCAGGACGCCCCGTACGAGCAGCGCAGGCGCTGCTCCTGGGTCACGCGGACGGAGGGAACGCCACTCTCAAGCGTCAGTTGCTGTCGCGGATGGGCATTGCCGGGCTGCTGGTGGTGGCGCTGCTTGTCGGGTTGCTGTTGTTCGACCAATTGAGTACGTCCGACGAACAAACGGCGAATGGGGCGCTGTTCACCGAACCCGTGCCGGTCAGAAAACGGCCTTTGCCGCCGTCATTGGTCGCGGCGGAGTCGCCTTCCCAACCCCTGCCATTGTCGCAGGTAGCGGCCGGGCCGCAGGCCAGCGGCGAAGCGATCGAAAGGCTGCTTCGCCTGGCCAAGCTGTCAGCGGTCGAGGATGGGGACGGCGCAGCGGCCGCGACAGCCGCCGCCGACACGACCGCGAGCACGCCCGGTGTCGAGGCTGTCGCCGGGCCGCCGGTGACATCTCCGCCGCGTCTGTTGTCGGGGCCCGCCTTGCTGTCCGGAGTCCTGCCGGATGCGCGTCGAGCCGAGGAACTACAGGCGAAACTTGCGCAGGACGGGATTCCCGCCAGCATCGAAACACGCCTGCAACTGGGGCCGTTCAAGACGCGGGCCGAGGCCGACGCGGCACGCCGAAAGATGCTGGCCCTCGGGATCGACACCCTGTTGGTGATGCGCAAGGGCGGCAAGCCGTAGGTCGCTCAACGCCTGGTCGACAACAGTTGCCGGCGCAGACGTCGGGCGAAAACGTCCATTTCCCTGGCCGCCTGCAAGTCTCCCCTGGCTTCGGCGACGCTGATCCCCTGTTCATAGGCAGCCAAAGCCTCGGCAGCTTGCCCGCCTGCGCTAAGCGCCTTGCCGAGCAGCTTCCAGGCGGCGGAATAGCGGGCGTCGCGGTCGAGCGCTTCGCGCAGGCGGATTGCCGCTTGCTCGAAGTTGCCGGCCTTGAGATACTCGTTGCCGATTGAATAGCGCAGCAGGGCGCCGTCACGCGGACCACCGAGCAGTTTTTCGAGATGGGTAATCAGTGTGCCGGTCATTTGACATCCCCGTTTTCAACTTCAGACATTGTAGAGGACAGCAGCATGGCAAGAACGATCATTTCAACGGCGCATGCGCCGGCGGCCATCGGCACGTATTCGCAGGCGGTAAGAGTGGGCGATACCGTTTATCTCTCGGGCCAGATCGGTCTTGACCCGGTGCGCATGCAACTCGTCGAAGGGATCGATGCGCAGATCGTGCGGGTTTTCGACAACCTCAAGGCAGTCGCCGAGGCGTCCGGCGGTTCGCTGGCGGATGTCGTCAAACTCAACGTCTTCCTCACCGATCTGGCGCACTTCGCGACCGTCAATGAAGTCATGGGGTGCTATTTCTCGGAGCCGTTCCCCGCCCGCGCCGCGGTCGGTGTCGCCGCGCTGCCGCGCGGGGCATTGGTCGAGGCAGATGCCGTGCTGGTGCTTGGCGGCTGATGCCGGCGGCGGACGCGATCGCGGCGCCGCCGGCAATCCGGAACCACTTGCGCAAGCTGGGCCTGGAGCGGCGCGAAGATCTCGTTCTGCATCTTCCGCTGCGCTATGAGGACGAGACGCGGATCACGGCCATCGCTGCCGCCCCCCTCGGCGTCCCGGTGCAGCTCGAGGTCCGGCTCCTCGAGGTGACGCTCAGGCTGGTGCCGCGTCGCCAGTTGCTGCTGCGGGTCTGCGATGCGCGTGCCGAGGGCAGCCAGCTCGATCTGCGCTTCCTGCGCTTCTACGGCAGCCAGCAGCGCGCGCTGGAAGCGGCGCGTGGCTGCCGGTTGCGCCTGTTCGGCGAGATCCGCTGCGGCTTCGACGGTCCTGAGATGGTGCATCCGCGCTACCGGGTGGTTGCCGACGACGAGCCGCTGCCGCAGTCGCTGACGCCGCTCTATCCGACGACGGCGGGGTTGACGCAGACGGTGCTGCGTCGCCTGATCATGCACGCGCTGCGGCAGGTCGATCTCGGCGAGGTGCTTGAAGAGAACTGGTGCAGCGAGCAGGCGCTGCCGTCTTTTGCGGCGGCGGTGTCTATATTGCACGCACCGCCCCGGTCTGTTTCCGAGGCGGCACTCGAGAACCGCACGCATCCCGCCTGGCAGCGCATCAAGTTCGACGAGTTGCTCGCACAGCAGCTTTCGCTGCGCCGCGCCTACCTGGCTCGCCGGCATCTGGGCGCACCGGCCTTGCCTGCCGCCTGCCCACTCGCCCGGCGCCTCGAAGCCGCTCTCCCTTTTACGCTGACCGAAGCGCAGCAGCGTGTCGCCGCCGAGATCGCGACCGATCTCGAACAGCCGCGTCCGATGCAGCGTCTGCTGCAGGGGGATGTCGGCTGCGGCAAGACCGTCGTCGCTGCCCTGGCGGCGTGTCAGGCAATCGACGCGGGTTTTCAGGCGGCTTTGATGGCGCCTACCGAGATTCTTGCCGAACAACATTTCCTGAAACTGCGCGCCTGGCTGGAGCCACTGGGCGTCGAGGTGGCGTGGTTGGCGGGCGGCCTCGGCAAGACACTCAGGCGGGCGAAGCAACAGCAGGCCGCGAAGACCGCGCAATTGGTGGTCGGGACGCACGCGCTGATCCAGGAGAGCATCGATTTTGCGCGCCTCGGGCTGGCGATCGTCGACGAACAACATCGCTTCGGCGTCGTGCAGCGGCTCGAGTTGCGGCGCAAGGGAAGCAACCCGCACCAGTTGATGATGTCGGCGACGCCGATCCCGCGCACGCTGGCGATGAGCTATTACGCCGATCTCGACGTTTCGGTGATCGACGAACTGCCGCCGGGCCGATCGCCGGTTCGCACCCGGCTGTTCGCGGATACCCGGCGAGACGATGTGATTGCCGCCGTGCGCGCCGTCGTTGCCGGTGGGCGGCAGGCTTACTGGGTTTGTCCCCTGGTCGAGGAGTCCGCCAAACTGGAACTGCAGGCCGCCCTCGCGACCCACGCCAGCTTGAGCGTCGAGCTTTCCGGTCTGCGCGTCGGGCTGGTGCACGGGCGCCTGCGGGCCAGCGACAAGGGTGCCGTGATGGCCGCCTTCGCTGCCGGCGAGATCGACGTACTGGTCGCCACGACGGTCATCGAAGTCGGTGTCGATGTGGCCAACGCCACCTTGATGGTCATTGAACACGCCGAGCGCTTCGGGCTGGCGCAGCTCCACCAGTTGCGCGGCCGCGTCGGTCGCGGCACCCATGACTCGGTCTGTGTGCTGCTCTACCAGCAGCCGCTGTCGGCGACCGCGCGGGCCCGCCTGAAGATCATTTTCGAGCACACCGACGGATTCGAGATTGCCAGCCAGGATCTTCGTTTACGAGGTCCGGGAGAGTTCGTCGGCAGCCGCCAGTCGGGAGTGCCGCTGCTGCGCTACGCGGACCTCGCGCTCGATGGCGAACTCGTCGAACTGGCCAGGGCGATGGCGGCGACACTGTTGCGCGAGGCGCCCGAGCGCGCGGCGTGCCATCTGCAGCGCTGGCTGGGGAATCGGGAGGAGCTGCTGAAAGCCTGAAGCCCAGGACAGGCCGTGGGCCGGCGCCGAGCCCGCCACCCTGGCCCGAGTTCCAAACAACGGTGCAGCGCGGCCGGCCTTGCGGCACCTGCATGCCACAAGGCTACACGCATCGTTCAAGCGACCCGGAAATAGCCGACGGCCGCGCGCAGCTCACCCGCCAGGCGGTCAAGCTCGGCCGCGGCGGCGGCGTTGCTTCGTACCGTTGCACTGGTTTCCTCGGTCATCGACGCGATGTGCTGAACATGCCTGGCGATATCGTCGGCCACGCTGGCCTGTTCGCGCGTGGCCATCGCCACCTGCTGTACGCGCTCGCTCGACTCCAGCGCCTGGTGGTGGCTCGATGCAAGCAGGCTGCCCGCTTCGCGTGCCCGTCCAAGACTTCTGGTGACCTGTGGCATGGCCTCTTCCATGGCGAGGACTGCCGTATCGGTATCGGCTTGAACGCTGACCACCATTGACCCGATTTCTCCCGTGGCCTTGCCGGTCCGCTCGGCAAGCTTGCGGACTTCGTCGGCGACGACCGCGAAACCGCGACCCTGCTCGCCGGCACGTGCCGCTTCGATGGCCGCATTCAGCGCCAGCAGATTGGTCTGTTCGGCGATTTCCTTGATGACGTCGGCAATTCCGCCAATTTCTCGGGAGCGGCTGGCCAATTGCCGGATCTGTACCGACGATCGAGCGACGATCTCGGAAACCTTCTCGATCTCGTCGGCCGACGCGTGCACCAGCGCCTGGCCCTGCTGGGCCGTGTTCGCTGCGGCGGTGGAACTGTCGCCGGTAGCACGCGCGTTCTGCGCAACCTCGTTGATGCTCACCGTCAGTTCCTCGATCGAAGCCGCCGTCGCCGAGGTCGAGGTCGCCTGTTCTTCTGCAGCGCGGCGAACTTCGTCGGTGGCCACCGAAATCTCGCCAGCGTTGCTGACCAGCGTCGTGGCCAGGCGGTCGATCGAAGAGAAGATGTTGCGCAAGCGGTTTTGCATCTCGGCCATCGAATGCATCAGACTGCCACTGGCATACTGGTCGGCGCACATGTCCCGACCCAGATCACCGCCGGCGATGCGCAGTGCGATCGCTGAGGCTTCGGCCGGTTCGCCGCCGAGCTGGCGCAGCACGCTGCGGCCGATGAGCACCGAAACCCCGGCCAGGACAGCGATGGCCAGCACGATGATGAGCAGCGAATTGATGGCTTCGCTGCGGAATGCCTGGTCGACGTCGTCGAGATAGATGCCGGTACTGTAGACCCAGCCCCATGGCTTGAAGTGGGCGGCATAACTGACCTTGGGCACGGGTTTGTCGCTACCTGGTTTGGCGAAGGCATAGTCGACGGCGCCGCCACGTTCATTGCCCAGGGCGACGCGCACCAGTTCCTGAATGATCATCTTGCCGTTCGGATCGCGCAATTCCGCGCCGCTCTTGCCTTCGAGTGCGGGTTTGGCGGCGTGCATGACAAAGTTGTTTTGCGCATCAACGATGAAGAAATACTCGCCGTCGCCGTAGCGCATGCGGCGGAGCGTATCGGCCGCCTGTTTCCTGGCTTCGTCTTCACTGAGCACGCCAGTGGTGCTGAGATCGTGAAAACGCGCAATGACGCCACCGGCAACTTCGACGAAAAGGCGCGTCCGATCGGTGCGGTCCTGCAACATGTTGCTGCGCAGGTCGTTGAGCGAATCGAGCCCCAGTGCGGCGAGGCCGAGTACGGCAGTCGCTGTCAGTACGATCAGGCGCGTCCTGATGCGCCAGTCTGTGAGTTTCATCTTGCTTCTCCCCATTGGCGACTTGTCACCGCGAAAGTCGCAGACGTGCGCCGTCAAGGCCTGACCAGCAGCACGAGAGTTGATGATATTACCGTAATCTGCCGGCGCCTGACAGAGTCGGCGGGCTGACCCTGCCTCGTCAGCCGGGTGCGATCCACTGACTTTCGAGCGCCCCGTCGAGCGCCGCGGCGGGTGTTCAGAGGCGCAAGGCCGCCGCCAGCGATCGCACGTCCTCAGCCGACTCCTGCAGGATTTCGACCAGCGTTTCCTCGCCGATGAGCATATCGATTGCCGCCGCCGTGCCTTCGCGCGGAATTCCGTCGAGATCGCGCAAGGGGCTTTCCACCGGCGCCAGTTCGTCGGCCAGCAGCAGGGTATCGCCAAGCGTCGTCGGCGGCATGGCCAGATAACCTGCCCAGCAGACTTCGATGGCGTCGACCACCGCCTGGGGTACTCCGAGAACTTTGAGCAGCGCGCGTCCGAGCTCGGCCTCGCCGGTTTCGTTCCAGGCCGAAAAGTCCTCGTCGAGCAGTCCAGGGTACTCGGCGGCGCGCGAGATCAGGTAGAAGCCGCCGACTTCATGCACGATGCCGGCGAACATCGCGGTCTCCGGATCGAGGTGGGTGACCTTGCGGGCGATGATCTGTGCCAGGGCTGCCACATGCGCCGTGTGCTCCCAAAGTCTTGCCGCCAACTCGCGGTCCGTCGCCGACAAGGGGACGGCAAGTTGACGGGTGACCACCGCAGCGGCCAACGAGCGCAGATAGCGAAAGCCCAGCCGCAGTACCGCCGTGCGTACGTCGGTAATCGGACGCCCGGAGGGGTTGAAGACGGTCGAGTTGGCGAGTGCCACGACCTTTGCCGACAGCAGGGGCTCGGCCTTGATCAGGCGCGTCGCCGTGTCAGCGTGACAATCGGGATCGCCGAGTGCGTGCTGCAGTTTGAGGGCGACCAGGGCGTTGGTCGGGAAGGTCACCTCGCCATGGTCCAGTTCGGTGGCGATGCTCCTGAGGATCTCGTATCGCTGCATGGCAGTGTTCAAACCTTTCGTATGGTTCTTGCCGGACTTACCCTTTGTTGGCCTCTATCAGCGCCGCCGGGATCTGCTTCAGGGACATGACCCGGTCGGCGGCACCGAGCTTGATCGCTTCCTTGGGCATCCCGAAAACCACACACGAAGCTTCGTCCTGCGCGATCGTCGCGGCGCCGGCATCGTTCATTTCCTTGAGGCCACGTGCGCCGTCGTCGCCCATGCCGGTCATGATCACCCCCACGGCATTGCTGCCGGCAAAGCGGGCTACCGAGCGAAAGAGCACGTCGACCGAGGGCTTGTGGCGGTTGACCAGCGGTCCGTCGACGACTTCGACGAAATATTGCGAGCCGCTTCGTTTCAGCAGCATGTGCTTGCCGCCGGGGGCGATCAGAGCGCGGCCCGGCAGCACGCGATCGTTGCTCCTGCCCTCGCGCACCTCGATCATGCACAGTGAATTGAGTCGTTCGGCGAACATCGCCGTGAACTGCTCCGGCATGTGCTGGACGACGACAATGCCCGCCATCGTTACCGGCAGGCGGGTCAACACCTCCTCGAGCGCTTGCGTTCCACCTGTCGACGTGCCGATGGCGATCACCTTGTCGACGGTCTTGAGTACCGGCCCGGTGCCTGCGGCCAGGATCGCGTCGGCGGTATTGCGCGCCAGTCTGTCCAGCTCCGGCGGTTTCGTGGGCGTCACCGTGCTGGCGCCGGGTAGCGGGCGACGAAGACGCACGTTGGTGCGGAAAGCCGCACGAATCGCTGCGACGATGCTGTTCGCTGGGTCATCGAGGATGCCCTTGGGCCCGAATTGCGGTTTGCTCATGATGCTCACCGCGCCCGCGGCGAGCGCCTGCATGAGGGTATCGCTGCCGGTCACCGAGAGTGAGGAACAGATGATCACCGGCGTCGGCCTTTCGGCCATCAGCTTGCGCAGGAAGGCGAGTCCGTCCATGCGCGGTGTGTCGATGTCGAGGATCAGCACGTCCGGCCAGTTCCTGCGCATCCGGTCCAGAGCGACGAGTGGATCGGAGGCGGTGGTCATGACTTCGATGCCCGGTTGTCGGGCCAGAGCCTGCGAGAGGCCTTGCCGGACCACCGCCGAATCGCCGACGATCAGCACCTGGATCGGTGTTTCGTTCACGCGTTCTCCTTCGGCGAAGGCGTGTCGGAGTGCAGCACCGCGATCTCGTTGAAGGTCTCGGCGCAAACCAGGAAGCAGTCGACGAGCAGCGGGTCGAAGTGCCTGCCGCGCCCCTCGGTGATGATCTCCACTGCCTTGGCGTGGGGAAACGCCGGCTTGTAGACGCGTTTGCTGATCAACGCGTCATAAACGTCGGCGATGGCCATCAGCCGCGCGGCCAGTGGTATGGCCTCGCCGTACAGACCCTGCGGATAACCTGTGCCATCCCAGCGTTCGTGATGCGAATAGACAATCTCGCTGGCGATGCGCAGGAAAGGGTCGTGCGCATCGACACGCAACTCTGCGGCGCGCAAGGCGTCGCGGCCAAGCGTCGTATGCTGCTTCATGATGGCGAATTCGCTGGCATCGAGCGGCCCCTGCTTGAGCAGGATCTGGTCGGGAATGCCGACCTTGCCGATATCGTGCAGCGGTGCGCATTTGGCGATCAGCGCCCATTCCTCCGGCGGCATGCGATCGCGCTGCGCGGGCTGCAGCAGCAGGTATTCGATCAATGTGCGAACGTAGGCGCGCGTACGGCGAATATGGTTGCCGGTTTCGTTGTCGCGGGTTTCAGCGATCGCCCCCAGGGCGACGATGGTCAGTTCCTGGTTGCGTTGCAGATCCAGCGTCCTGGCTTCGAGATCGCGAGTGCGTTCGCGGACCAGCGATTCGAGATGCAGGTTGCGGTCGGCGAGATGAATCTGCGCCTCGCGCAGACGCAGTTGGGTGCGCACGCGCGCCAGCAGGATCGGCGGTGCCACCGGCTTGGGAACATAATCGACGGCACCGAGTTCGAGACCACGCGTGATGTCGGCGATGTCCGAGTGGCTGGAGAGAAAGATGACCGGGATGTCGGCGGTGTCGGGGTCGCGCTTGAGCGCCGAGCAGATCTGATAGCCATTCATGTCCGGCAGTTCGAGGTCGAGCAGCACCAGATCCGGTGCCGGCGACATCTGCGCCAGTTGCATGCCTTTCTTGCCGCGGGTCGCAATGCGCGTGCGAAAGTGGTGGCGCAGGCATTCGTTGATGACTTCGAGCGTCGCCGGGTCGTCATCGATCAGGAGTATGGTTTTCATGATTTCCTGTCCGGGCTGGTAGTTGTCTCGTCATCCGGGAAGTGGCGGGTGGCCGCACTTGCCGCCGGCGTTAGTGTGGCGACAAATTGTTGCTTTGCGGCGGGAAGCCACCGGGCCAGCAGTTGATAGAACGCCCGCGTCTCGAAGGGCTTGCCGATATGATCGTTCATTCCGGCCAGTCTGCTGACTTCCTTCTCGTGTTCCATGGTGTGTGCGGCCATGGCGATGATCGGCAGATCCCGGAACTCGCCGTGTGTACGCAGCTCGCGGGTCGCCGTCAGACCGTCCATGACCGGCATCTGGATGTCCATCAGCACCAGGTCGAAAGCCTGTCCTCCACCGGCATACAGCAGGTCGAGCGCAGCCCTGCCGTTGTCGGCGACGCTCGGGGTGATGCCCACCTCGGTCAGCAGCGCCTCGGCGATCTCGCGGTTGATCGGCTGGTCTTCGACGACCAGGACGCGTGCGTCGTGATAGGTACTCGGCAAGGGTTCGTCGTCGCTGGGTGTGGTGCTTGCCGTCAGATCGCCGGAGTTGCCGAGCTGCAGCCAGAGCGTGGCGCGGAAAGTGCTGCCTGCCCCGAGGTGGCTGCTGACGCTGATCTCGCCATCCATCAGCGTGACCAGGCGGCGGCAGATGGCCAGGCCGAGGCCGCTGCCGCCAAAGCGCCGAGACATCGTCGCGTCGGCCTGCGAGAATGGCTCGAACAGCAGACCGAGGTCCTTTTCGCCGATGCCGATGCCGGTGTCCTCCACGATGATCTCCAGGCAGACGCGTTGCGCTTGGCGTTGGCATACGCCGATGCCGATCGCCACCCGCCCGGCGGCGGTGAACTTGATGGCGTTGCTGAGCAGGTTGAGCAGAATCTGCTCTACCCGCAGCGGGTCGCCAACGAGCACATCGGGTACCTCGTTGGCGACCCGTTCGCAGAGTTCGAGGCCCTTTTGCGTCGCCTTGTAGGCCATCACCGAATGGCAGCGCCGGACCAGGTCGCGCAGGCTGAACGTCTCGCTGGCAAAGTTCAGTCGTCCGGCGGCGATCTTCGACAGGTCGAGCAGGTCATTGATCAGGTTGCACAGGGTCTTGCCGGCGTTGGCGATCTTGTCCAGATAGTCGCGTTGCCGGGGGTCGGTGCCGAGGCGTCGGGCCAGTTCCGAAAGGCCGATGACGGCATTCAGCGGCGTCCGCAGTTCGTGGCTGACGTTGGCCAGGAAGACGTCCTTGGCGCGGTCGGCGACCTTTGCAGCGGCGAGCGCTGCCGTCAGGTCGGCCGTGCGCCTGGCGACCAGGACTTCCAGTTGCGACTGCTGCGCGTGCAATTGTCTTTCGATCTGCTTGCGTTCGGTAATGTCCTCTCCGGACGACAGCACCCCCTGGATGTACCCGTCATCTGCGTGTAGCAGAATGTTCCGCCAGTCGATGAGGCGCTCTTCACCACGGGCGTTGATGATCGTTGTCTCGTCACGTGCGGGAAGAACAGCATCGCCGGTCAGCAGACGGTTGAACAGAGCTCGCCGCTGCTCCTGGAGGGGCGGCGGCAGAAAGCGGCCGAACCAGTCGACGCCGAGCAACTGGCTTTCCGGCCAGCCGAGCACCTCGCAGCCCTTGCGGTTGATCAGTGCGATGCGTCCCGAGTGGTCCAGGACCAGCAGCATGACCCCGGCGACATCGAGGTAGCGTTGTGCGATTCGCTTTTCGTCCTGCAGTTCGCGCGTCCGAACCTCGACTTCCCGGGCGAGCGTCGTGTGCCAGGCTTCGATCCGCACCGCCATGGCATTGAAGGTCGCCGCCAGCGCCGAAACCTCATCGCCTCCGGCGATCGGGTGGGGGAACACGCGCGCACCGAGATCGCCGTCGGCCAGTCGCTGCGCGACCTTGGCCAGGCTTCTGATCGGGCGCGTCAGATGCCGTGCTGCGAGGGTCACCAGCAACAGGCAGGCGAGGCTGAACAGCAGGCCGAACCAGAGCAGTTGCCAGGCGCGTTGCGACAGTTCGCTCAAGGCCTCGTCGCGTTCGCGGCGGACGACCAGGCTCCACCCTTCCATCGCGCCGATCCGTACGAAGCGATAGACGGCGAGCAGGGCTTTGCCGTCGGCGCCGGCTTCAATGAAGCTGCCCTCGATACCCTCGCCAGCGGGTGGCCGGGCGACTTCCCGAGCATCGGCGAGTGGAACCAGCCGAAAGGCCGCCAGGATCCGTCGCTGCTGATCGAACAGCGAAACCGAACCGGAATTGCCCAGCGAACGGAGTTCAACGCGATCGAATTCACCGAGTATCGAATGGATCGATACCGTCGCGACGAGTATCCCGAGCACCCTGCCGGTGGGCAGGCCGGTGTGGTCTCGCTCGAGCACCTGACGCGCGACGACCAGGTTGCGTCCGTTGCTGGCCATGGGGTCGACGACGGTTTCGATGTGCTCGACGACACCCGGCGTAGACAGGCGCTGCAGCAGGGCGACATCGGCGAAGGGCAGCCCCTGCAGGTCGGCATCGTTCGCCGCCAGTACCTGTCCGTTGCTCGCCGAAACCAGAGTCAGGTGCTCATAGACATCGGGGTAGGCGGTCAACAAGGACAGCAGTTGGCGGCGTGCAGCCGCCGAGGCGCTCTCCGCCGGCCTGCCGGCCGGCATTTCGCCATCGTTCACGGCTTGCGCAAGGACCAGGCTTTCCGACAGCAGGCGAATGTCTCCGCGACGTTCGAGCAAAGCCATTTCGATCTGCGTCACCCGGCCGTCGGCACTGAGTTCCAGGGCTTGCCTGGCCTTGGTCATGTGCACTTCGCTGGCGCCCTGCAGTCCGATCAGTGGCAGCCCGTGCAGCCAGACCAGCAGCATCGTACCGATCACCAGCACCAGCAGGGCACCGAAGATGCCGGCGACGCGCGCGGCAATACCGGCGCCGCGAAAAGCGTCTGCCGGGGGGTCTTTGGAGAGGGTGCCGTGCATGTCTCAGCGCTCGTAGTCAAAGGAATACGGCTGGTACCTGGCCGGATTCGCATAAACCTGCCGCAGACCATCGTAGGCGAAGGCTGCCGCAACGCGTTCCCGGCGACTCCCTGCAGGAAGCTTGCCGAGCCGCTGCAGAAAATCGAACTCGCCGATCAGCGGTTCCTGGTCGCGATTCCAGTCGGGCAGGGCGGGTGCGGCGGGCACGTCGAGAAGCTCGCGGCGGGTGATCGCGACCGCTTGCGCGAGCGTCAGGTCGACCGCCCGCCCGCTGAACGCGGCGCCGTCGGCCATCGCCCATCGGGCGGCCGTCTCGACGTTCTTGCGGCTCTGACGCATCCATTCCAGCGAGCGGGCAAAGCCCGCGACAAGGTGCCTTGCGGCTTCCGGTTTGCTCTCGACGAATCGCCGGGTAAGGACCAGATAGTCCGAACTGATGCCGCGGAAGACAATGCGCGCCTTCGGGTTGTGGGCCAGGGCCAGCGAGGGTGCTGGTTCCCAGGCTGCGAAGGCATCGACGCGGGCCTGCTCCAGGGCGACCGGCATTTCGTCCACAGCCAGTTCGACCAGGGTCACGCTTGGCTCGCCGAGGCCGACACTGGCCAGTGCCTGCAGCAGCGTGTAATGCGCGCTGGATCCCGGTACATAGGCGAAACGTCTGCCCTGCATGCTCGCCAGGACGCCTGGGTTGCGGGAGACCACTGCGGTCGCACTGCGTTTGGCGAGGCCGCCGATCAATACGTCGGTGCGCATGCTCAGCATGATCGTCGGCATGTCGCCCAGCAGACCCGCCTCCAGGCGGCCATCGGCCAGCAGGTCGAGCATGTCGGGGCCACGCCGGAATGGAAAAGTGGCGAACGGGCGGCCGAGTTCGTCGAGCCGCCGCTTCAGGATACGGTCGTGGCGCAGCACCGCTCCGATCATTGCCGCCGGATACCCCAGCGGTTGCACGCCGAGGTCGAGCGCAGGCGCTTCCCTGGGCAGATCGTAGCGGTTGCTGTAGTCGTCGCAGACTGCTGCCAACGGCAGGCAGAGGAGGAGAAGCAGTACCGTTGCCGGCAGGCGGGTGTGCTGGTTCATGGTATCGGGCCGGGTTCGGCGAGCCATTGTCTGGCGGCTTCGAAATTGAAGCGGTGGACCTCGGACAGGGCGGCGAGCAGCAGAGGCTGCCAGGGGCTGCCGGGGAATTCGTCGAGGCAGTGCTGGATGGCAGCGGCGCTGTTGCCGTCGGCGGTATCGAGCAGTTGCAGCAGCGCGGTGATCGATGCCGGCGGCGGCTGCGCCGGTCGTGGCACCGGCAGCGTCGGCGTCGGCCCGCGCATCGCCGGGCGCGGTGACGGCTGCAGCGCCGCTTGCACCTGGCCGCACATGGCGACGATCGATTGCGCGAGCTGTTGCCGGAGTGCGTCACAGGGCGTACCGGTGCGGATCGCCTGCTCGAGTGCCGTCGCCTGGCGATGCAGTTCGCGCATCCCGAGCACGCCGACGCGGCCCCTGAAGGCGTGCGTGGCCTGCCTCGCCGCCTCGTGCGCC
>JAKOZI010000135.1 GCA_029780075.1 Pseudomonadota bacterium | reverse complement strand
CACCGACCTCCGGGCGCCCGGCGTAGAGGTCACGATGAAAGCGCCACTCCGAGGACGGCTGTCGGCGGCCTTGGCAACTGCCGTCCATGCGCACGTGGACGATATCCTCGCCTACGAGGGCATCGTAGGGCATGCCCGTGGGAGTGATCAGGAAACCCGCGCCGGCGCTGTCACCGGCGCGCAGGCTGAGGTTGCCGGCGGTGCCGCGATTGAGGCCGGCCGCCTGCATGCGGCGCGCAGCGTCGAGCAACGCCTGCCGCGGATCAGACATGCCGAGCCTCCGGGTACAGGGCCAGCAGCGCGTCGCTGCTGGCGGCACAAACGCCGCGTTCGCTGATCAGCGCGCTGACCAGGCTGGCCGGCGTGACGTCGAAGGCCGGGTTGGCCACCGCCACGTCACTCGTGACTTGCCGCAGGCAGCCGCTGCGGCCGGCGGTGTCACAACCCCACACAATGCGCAATTCGTCGGCGTCGCGCTCCTCGATCGGGATGGCCGCGCCGTTCGGACAGGCGAAGTCGATCGTCGAATGCGGCGCGGCGACATAGAACGGCACCGCGGCCGCGCGTGCGGCCAGCGCCTTGAGATAGGTCCCGATCTTGTTGGCGACGTCGCCGTTGGCGGCAACGCGATCGGCGCCGACCATCACCGCGTCGATGTGGCCGCTCTGCAACAGCAGACCAGCCGCGTTGTCGGCGATCAGCGTGCGGGGTACGCCGTGCCGCCCGAGTTCCCAGGCGGTCAACAGGCCCTGGTTGCGCGGGCGGGTCTCGGAAACCCAGACATGCACGTCAATTCCCGCGTCGAAAGCGGCATAGACCGGCGCCAGCGCCGTGCCGTAGTCGACCGTCGCCAGCCAACCGGCGTTGCAATGGGTCATGATTTCGAGCCTTCCCTTCTGCTCACCGCCGGCACGCAGCAACTGCAGGCCATGCGCAGCGATGCGTCGGCATTGCTGCACGTCTTCTTCGGCAAGGGTGCCGGCTTCCCGCCACGCCGCATCGGCACGCGCCGACGGTGGCAGCGTCTGCAGCACGGCCTGCAGGCGCGCCAGCGCCCAGCGCAGGTTGACCGCCGTCGGTCGTGTCGCGGCGAGTGTTTCGATGGCGGCGGCGAGTGTGGCATCGTCCGCCCGCTGCGTCAGCGCCAGGGCGACGCCATAAGCGGCCGCCACCCCGATCAACGGCGCGCCGCGCACCTGCATGTTGCGGATCGCGTGCGCCACCTCGGCAAGCGTACGCAGCCGCAGGATGCGGTACACGTGCGGCAGCGCCGTCTGGTCGATGATGTCGACGGCACGGGCGTCGGCCACTGGCTGGATCGTTCGCGTCGGCGTGCCATTGATTAACATGCCCGCCATTCTAGCAGCCGGCTGCCCGGCACCGAACTTCCATCACACTCCCGCGGGTGCAGATCCGAAGCCCTGCAGGGCTCCCTCCGCACGTCAACGCCGTTCGGGTTTAATATGCCATGGTCGCTTGTCCGCGTGTTTTCCCCACTGAGGAACGCCCATGAAACTGCCATCCCGGGTCAAGGCCCTTCGCACCCCTACCCTGCTGTTCTGCGCTCTCGCCGCCGGTCACCTGGCAGGAAGCCTGCAGGCCGCCGAGATGCCCAAACGCAAGGCCGGCCTGTGGGAGATCAACACGCGCATGGACGGCATGCCGGCAATGGGCGCGATCCAGCAATGCGTCGACCAGAAGTCCGACGACCTGATGCAACAGCAGGCCCGGAAGGAGCAACCCAACTGCAGCGTCATCGACGTCAATAACCAGGGCAACAAGGTGAGCGTGCACTCGGTCTGCAAGGTGCAGGGCAGTACCGCCACCACCGACGGCGTATTCGTGGGCTCGTTCGACGCCGCCTACAAGGGAGACATGTTGACCCGCTTCAATCCACCGCTGCATGGCACCAAGGAGTCGAAGGTCTCGCTGGAAGCGCGCTGGGTCGGACCGTGCAAGGCCGGTCAGAAACCCGGCGATGTGATCATGCCGAACATGGCAGGGAGCAACCTCAAGGAAATGATGAAGGATCCGACGGTCCAGGAGATGATGAAGCGGCAGAAGTAGAGCTGCGGCTTGGGGCTCCAGCAGGCATACGCGGTCGCCCCGCCTCGCCGCAAGTCCCTTACAATAATGGCCTGCATGCTGGGCGGGGGTTGGTCGACGACGCGGCAAAATGGGCACGGCAAGGTACTCCTGCGGTGACATGAGCGTCGACGCGCATGATCAGAACCTGCGCTCAAATGGGGAGAGAGGACGCCGATTGCCGCGCAAGCCGCCTTGTCGCGCCACATTCGGGTTGATCGGCGGTCCAGCGGTTTCATCAACAAGAAAGGAGCAAACATGTCTTATTCGGCCTTCGTGCAGGCACGCGATTTCCTTCTGGCTCACCGCACCGACTACGAAACCGCCTATCGCGATTTCCAGTGGCCGCAACTGGGCGAATTCAACTGGGCCCTCGATTATTTCGATGTAATGGCAGCGGGCAACGATCGCCCGGCGCTGTGGGTGGTCAATGAAGACGGCTCGGAACAGAAGATGTCGTTTTCCGAGATGTCCCGGCGTTCGAACCAGGTCGCGAACTGGCTGCGCGCGCAAGGCGTCAAGCGCGGCGATCGCATCCTGATGATGCTCGGCAACGAGGTGCCGCTGTGGGATACGATGCTGGCATCGATCAAACTCGGCGCCGTGTTGTCACCAGCCACCACGCTGCTGGCTCCCGACGACTTGCGTGACCGCCTCGACCGCGGCCAGGTACGACACGTGATCATCGGCCACACGCACGCCGAAAAGTTCAGCGACCTGCCTGGCGACTACACACGCGTCACCGTCGGCGGCGCGGTGGCCGGCTGGCAGCAGCTTGAACAGGCCTACGAGGGATCCAGCGACTTCCAGCCCGACGGGCCGACACAGGCGACCGACCCGCAGCTTCTGTACTTTACGTCCGGCACCACCTCGAAACCCAAGCTGGTACTGCACAGCCAGCAAAGCTATCCGGTCGGGCACCTGTCGACGATGTACTGGCTCGGGCTGCAACCCGGCGACGTGCACTGGAACATCAGTTCCGCCGGCTGGGCCAAGCATGCCTGGAGCTGCTTCTTTGCGCCCTGGAATGCCGGCGCCACGGTGTTCATCTACAACTATGCCCGCTTCGCGGCGGCATCGATTCTGGAGACTCTGGTCAGATGTTCGGTGACCACCCTGTGTGCGCCACCGACGGTCTGGCGGATGCTGATCCAGGAGGACCTGAGCAAGTATCCGGTCAAGGTTCGCGAGCTGATCGGCGCCGGCGAGCCGCTGAACCCCGAAGTCATCGATCAGGTCAAGGAGGCGTGGGGCATTACCCTGCGCGACGGCTTCGGCCAGACCGAAACGACCGCACAGGTCGGCAACTCGCCCGGACAGGCGGTCAAGCTCGGCTCGATGGGACGGCCGATGCCCGGCTATCAGGTGCGCCTGGTCGATATGGACGGCCATGTGAGTGACGAAGGTGAAATCTGTCTGACCTTGTCGCCGCGTCCGCTCGGACTGATGATCTCCTACGACGACGACCCCGAGAAAACGGCCGAGGTGATGCGCGACGGTTTCTATCACACCGGCGACACGGCGGCGATCGATGCCGACGGTTACATCACCTACGTCGGCCGTGCCGACGACGTGTTCAAGGCGTCTGACTACCGCATCAGCCCGTTCGAACTGGAAAGCGTCCTGATCGAGCACGAAGCGGTCGCCGAAGCGGCCGTGGTGCCGAGTCCCGATGCCTTGCGTCTGGCGGTACCGAAGGCCTTCCTGACCTTGCGCGCAGGCTATGAACCGAGTCGGGAACTGGCGCGCGAGATCTTCGTCTTTCTGCGCAGCCGTCTGTCACCTTACAAGCGCGTGCGTCGGCTCGAATTCGGCGAACTGCCGAAGACCATTTCCGGCAAGATCCGCCGCGTCGAGTTGCGCAAGGGCGAGCAGGACAAGGCCGCCGGACCACGTGGTGCCATGGAGTTCTACGAGGAGGATTTCCAGTTCTGAGAATCGCCGTGTAATCTGCTCGCCGTTCTCACATACCCCATGCCGACGCCCGTGGCATGGGGTTTTTCATTTCCGGGGCACATTGCCACCCGCCGGGTACCCCTGCCTCACCGCTGCCTACGGCGCGACCTGCAGGACCGTCGGGGCGAAGTTCACCCTTCGCGTCTCGACGATCCGCGTCTCGTCGACCTTTCCCTCGACGATCTCGTAACCCATCAGCGCGAAGACCCTGCCGCGGACGAAGAGCGGCCGCGAGTTGCCGTACCAATCGACGCACGAAGCACGACACGCATCGTTGCGGTCGCTGGCGGACGGGCGAGCCTTGAGCGTTCCCAGTTCACTCAGCAACAAACCGCGATTGCGCAGAAAAAGCAGGGCCGCCGACTCGGTGCCGAGTTGGCGGACGCCGGACTCGCTGCTTCCGACGATCGGCAGGCCGAGCAGACCGTCCAGTTCGCTTTCCGCCTTGTAGAAAAAGCCGTGGCTGCGCGTTTCACCCTGCGCGGCGTCCCGGCGCGTGTACTGGCCGACGGTCATCGGTAGCGACCCGAGGCGCACGCTGGTGAGATGCAGATCCTTGCCGTCACTGCCGACAACCAGCGCATTGCCGCCGAGCGCCTCCAGACGGTCAACGGCGTGCGGTAAAGGCAACTCGTAAACCTCACCCTGCGCATAGCGTACCGCGTAGACCTGCGAACGGTTCGTCGCCTGCGGCGCGTGCCGGCCGGTCCCGCCACCGTAGAGCAGAAACGGGCCCACGTAGCGACTCTGGATGGCGTAACCCGCCGCTTTCGGCAAGCGGCGATACGCCGCCATCGGAGCGCTCTCACGGCCATCGGAGAAGCTCGCCAGCGGTACCCGCAGCAGCGCCAGGTCGCCGGCGTTGACCTCGGCGGCCCACATGCCTTCGCCGCGGCCATTGGAACGCAGCAGCACGTTCAGCATGCCGTCGCCTTCCAGGAACGAGCACTGGTCGATCGGACTGCCCATGGTCTTCAGCGCACTCGGTGCGGAACCGTCGAGCGGGATACGGAACACCGCCGATGTCGCGACGGCGGCCTGCGGCGCGCCTCGCCACGCCGTTGTCCAGACGAACACCGCGGTCGGCGAGACGTAGAAGACGCGTCCCGGTGGACCCAGCACGGCCGTGCTCTGGCAGTCGATTTCAGGCTTGGCGAGATCGCAGACCGTGACGCTGTGCAGCGCGACGCCAGCAAAGGGGTCGAGCGGCTCGTCGCTGCGGTAAATCCGTGTCGCCGGCGCAATCCGCCTGAAATCGCTCGCCTGCGCGCCCTCCCGCCAGCGGCGCATGGCCGGGAATGCCGCATAGGGGTCACCCCATGGACTGAGGATATGTGGCGAATAGACGATCAGCTTGCTGCCGATCAGCCGGCTCGCGTAGTTGCGCGACGAATAGTAGTCGTTGGAACGTAGGTGATAGGTCGCCCGATAGGCCAGTTGCCCCGTGCGCGAAATGTCGAACACGCCGACTTCGGTGCCGCCACGCGCGTAGCTGTAACCAATGACGACGATGGTGTTCTCGGCAATCAGCATCTCGTCGTACCACGCACCACCGGGGTCAACGTCGCGCCCGTATGCTTCAATCGCCGCAACCGGTCGCAGTTGGTTGTCTCCGATGCGGATGGTGAATAAACGTCCGCGACGCAGGATCACCAGATGCTCCCCGTGCACCTTGACGATGCCGCCTTCGTCGACGCCAGCGTGTTGCACGTTGGTCACCGACTCGTTCTTGGCACCCGCCGCTTCCTTGGCCACCGCCGCGGGCGCGGCCGCTGCCGGAGCCGGCACGGGAAGCGCCTGGCTAGCCGCAAATTCCGAAGACTTGTCGCGGCGAGCGCGTTGCTCGTCGCGGCGACGCTGTGCCTCGTCAGTCCAGCGCTTGAACAGGCCCGCGAGTTCCTGTTCGTTGGCAAAGGCGCTGAGCGTCTTGCGAGGCGCGGCAGGGTCTCCAGGCATTGCGGCCCTTGCCGGTGAGGAAACGAACGCGCTCAGCGCGGCGACAACAAAGCAATTGACGAGCATGCGAGTCATGGCAGTCCTTTCAGCTAGGGTTCGCAGCGGTAAACGCCGGCCAATGCGCAACGGGGTTAAATCTCGTCGAAGAAAAATGTCGGTCCCACCGGCAGCGCGTGCGGGCGACTCTCCCGGACTGCCGAGCGGGAGCATTGTCGTTGCGTTGCGCTACGCCCTCGGCAATCAGCGGTTGTCCAGGCGGTTGTAGTCGAGCAGACCCGCCGTGATCGGTGCCCGGCTCCGGTGCGCCTGCTGCAGGTGGTCACCGTACTCCCAGAAGCGTGGGTTGCTGCGGCGAACGACAAAGCGGTCCGCCAGGGCATGGTAGTCGCTTTCCGACGACAGACCCCTGATCGCCTGGGCCAGCGCCCGAATTTCTGATCGCTGGACGCGATAGATGGCGTTCGGGTAGGCGCCGATGAAACCTGCCGCGACGGTCAGGGTATTCTCCTCGGGTCGCAACTCCTGCCCTTCGCGCAGCAGGCTTGATACATTGCTGTGGCCGGTGTTGCGCAACAAGGTGACATAGCGCGGCGCGCGCTCGCCCTCATCGATGCGCAGGTAGACCAGCTCCGGCAACCAGGACAGCGGCGGGCCGCGCAGTTCCGCCAGCGCCGCGAGATCGTTCTGCAGGCCGACATCGCCCAGAGCCGGGAGGTCGTAGCGGTGATCCAGCACGGGCCCCAGGCGTTTTCTGAGCAGCGTGTAGAACTCCTGCTGTGGATCGTCGCCCTGGAAGCGGATGCCGGTCTCGCTGTCGAGGCTCGCCAGACGCCCATAGACGTGCTCCTTGACCTCCTCGCTGGCACCTTGATACCAGTAATCACGCACAGCCATGCGCCGGTCGCGAGGCAGAAAGGCGATGAAGTTGAACTCGCCCTCCATGCGCATGAAGTCCATATACAGCCGGGTCAGCAACTGATGACCCACGTTTCCGTAAACATCGAAGCCGGCCACCAGGAGATAGTGGATACGCTCCAGCAAGCCGTAACCGATCACCCAGGCGGTTTTCGGCGGCTGACCCACCAGCCCCTTGACCACCGACGCACTATCGAAGTGACGAAACACCGTCAACGCCGCGTTCGGGTTGCGACCATCGCCATCCCAGATCCAGTTCAGGTCCGGCCGGCGGTTGGTCGCGGTAAAACGCTTCAGAAAAGCAGACTTCTTCTGCAGGTAGCTGGCCTCCCGTCGCGCGTACTCGCGCCAGGGCCTGATGATCCCCGCGTCGCTTCCCAGTTCCGCCGGGAGTTTCAGCAGACTGGCCTCGCGCGCCAGGAAATCGCCGAACTGCTGCTGTGCATCGTCGGCGTTGGCCTCGAAAAAAACCCAGAACTGATCCTCGATCACGTTCAGCGCGACCTGACCACGACAGACCGGGCCCTTGATAAAACCCATGATCGTGAATTGTGCTTCATCAAGCATGAACTGATATCGCGCCGTGGTCGGCAGCGCGCGGAACGCAATGAAGGGATTGGCGGCCACATCGAGAGCGTAGGACGGCAGTTCGTCTACCCGATAATCCGGCGCCAGGAAGAGTTCGCGCCAACGCGCCATACGCGCCTGTCCAAGCGCATAGGGCATGTGTGTCTTGTCGACGATGGTTTCCTTTTCGCGCTCCAGCCGATAGTAGATGCGCTCTACGCCGGGGTCGTCAAACGGCCGTCGGCTGGCGACCAGATCGATCGGCTGGCCCGGCGGGGTGCGCGACCTGAGCAGGCGGAAGTAATGATGTTCGGTGTCGCTATCGAAATACAGGTGCGCCAGAAACAGATGCTCGAAGAGGTAACGACTGACCAGTCGCTCCTTCAACGAGTCACCGTTCAGAAAAGCTTCCCAGTCGCGAATCTGCCTTTCAACGTGTGCGGGCAGTGGCGGCAGGCCCTCGAAAGGTGCGCCCTGCTCCAGCCAGCGGCGCAGCGTGCTCCACTCGCCACGGCTCAGTCCCGGCAGGCCAAAGGGCATTCCCCACAAAGGATTCCGGCGCTCGAAATCGTCATACTCCTCGATCCGCGGACAGCTCTGCTCGCGGTCCAGGGAAAAATCGAAGGTGCCTGGCAGCACGCTGGCCTCTGGCAGGGGATGACTCTGTTTCAGCTGCAGCGCGCGATACATGACGCTCGCCGCAAGGTTCGCGACCGGCGTCTGCTCGCGCTCGTTGAGCACTGGCGAGAACCCTCGCTCGCGCCATTGCGACGCCAGCTGCGCATCCGTAAACAGGCGCGATGGCGGGGCCTCGTCGAGGCGTCCGCCGTCGTAGACCAGATCCTTGCTGGTGCCGCGGGCCACGCCCTCCCAGGCGCCGAGTTTGAGCTGACAGGGCGCGTCGTAGCAGGCATGGCAGACGACGCAGCGACGTTCCAGGATCGGCTGCACGTCGGCGCGGTAGGAAAGCCCTGAAGCCGGCGGGCGCGGCGTGTCAAAGCGCGCGGGATCGGGTCGACCGAACTGTTCGTTGAGCGTATGCCGGGCAAGCGCGGCGCAGCCGCTCAATACCACGATCAACAGCAGGAGCGCCGCCTTGTTGATGGTCATAGGAGTTTCCTTGGGGGAATGTTGGGATGGCGCCTGGCGGGCAGCTCAAGGGATCGGAAAAAGTCCAAGGATACCGGCTACTCAGGACTTTGCGCCAGTCCCTGTCGGTACGGGGACTGCCGCAGGTCCACCGCGGCCACACACCCTGCTTTCGCCGGCGCTGTCTGGCGTTGTATGATGGCCGCCCAGTCGGCCCTGATCGATGGCGGCAACTGGAGCACGCCTGTTGGACAATCTTTTCGCTCACCTGCCACCGCCGGACGCTCCTGAAGAGCAGTTCTCGCAATTGCTGGCCCGACCAGGCCTGCGGATCGAACGTATCGTTTCGCACGGTCACGCCAGTCCGCCGGGATTCTGGTACGACCAGCCGCAGGGTGAATGGGTCCTTCTGGTCCAGGGAGAAGCGTCCTTGCGTTTCGACGACGAACCACACGCGCGCAGACTCAGGGCCGGTGACTACCTCTTCATCGCGCCGCATCGGCGACACCGGGTCGATTGGACCCGGCCTGACGAGGACACCATCTGGCTTGCCGTTCATTGCGGTTCACTGCTGCCGGCGGATTGACCGGCCGGGTAATGTCGTTACAGCCAGGACGATACGACCAGGCGTGCGGAGTACAACGGCGTTTGCAGTGCATAATGGGCGGCGGTGCCGGATCAGTTCCGTTTCCGCTTTTCCCGCATCCCAACAAGGAGCACAATCCGGTTTTGCCGAACTCCGAAGACAGCGATTCGTTGACCCCAAAGCCAAGCGAGAAAAATGGACCCTGATCTGCTTGACCCCGATCTGATCTTCGCCAAGACACCTTCCGGCGAGGAAGCGATGCTGCAACGAACACGGGTCGTGCAGAGAAACACCCGCATGGTCCTGATTCTGGTCGACGGCAACGCCACCGTCGCCGAGTTGTGCGACAAGACGGGCAACGCGCAACTCACCGAGAACGCCCTACTGGAACTGGAGAACGACGGTTTCATCGAGCGGCGAATCGAGAAGAACTCGGTATGGCGTCAGGACAGAAATGCGGCCAGGCGCAGCAAGGCAGCCCCCCCCCAGCCGGTTTCCGAGTTTTCCACGTATGGAGAAACCGCCGAATCCGCGCCGGTCAAGTCCACCTTGCCGGGCAGCCGGGCCAGACGCGTCATCCCGTTCCCTGGCAATCGCGACAGCAGGCCAACGGTCCCGCCCCCCGACTCGGCAGGCATCGCAACGCCTGCCTTGCCGCCGACAGGTCCGGAATCGCGCACGACCTTCCCGCCAGGCGGTGAGAGCGCTGCGCTGCTTCCTTCAGAACCCTCGACCGACACCGGCGAGAAGCCGCCATCCCTTCTGGAGCGCCTGCAGGCGCTCGTCAGGCGGCGCCCGGCAGCAATGCCGGTCGAGATCAAACCCATACGCCGTAGCGGACGGCGCTGGACAATGACCTGGCCGTTGACCAGCATGCTCGGCGTCGCGCTGCTGTGCGTCGTTGTCTTTCTGGCCGCGCTGGTCTTCCCCTACGCCCATTATCTGCCTGCGGTGGAAGCCGCCCTGGCCAAGAGCACGGGCCGGCCGGTCAGTGTGGAAGAAATGCACGTCAGCTTCTACCCCAGGCCCGGTTTGCTGCTGCGCAATGTCCACCTCGGCGAAGAGACCGCCAAGGATGTGCTCCGGGTCAGCGAACTCCGTCTGCAGCCCGAACTCGGCACACTGCTATCGGCCAGGCTGATCTTTCGTGAAGCAGAATTGCGCGGTTTCACGCTGTCGGCAGAGACCATCGCCAGTCTGTCAAGGATGCTTGAATCCACCGCGCGAGAGCCGAACGCGCCGGGAGTAAGGCGTGTCGCAGCCGCGAACGCCGAGCTCTCATTCGCCGGACTGGCGCTGGGCGAAATGCATGGGAGCCTCGAACTCACAGCCGATGGCACCCTGCACGCGCTCGCGCTGCAGTCAACGGACCGCAGCCTGCAGGTCGAGCTGAAACCCAGCGCCAGAGGTGTGACGGTTCGTCTGGAGGGCATCGGCTGGCGGCCTTCCGAGCGCTCGCCGTTTTTCTTCAGCTCGCTGAACGTGCAGGGAGACGTCGTCGGCACGGTTTTCACCATCGACACCCTGGAGTTGCGAATCTTCGATGGACTGGTACGTGGAGCGACGATCCTGCACGCAGACCCACAACCCGGCATGACTGGTGAGATCGCCTTCGATCGGATCAACGTCGGAAAACTGGGTGAGGCGCTGGGAATTGGTGGCCAGTTCGAGGGCGATGCGACGGGCAAGCTGCGCTTCGTGGCGACGTCGGAAGCGTGGTCGACCGTGCTCACGTCATTGCAGGCCACTGGCGAGTTCAGCATGCATCGGGGCAGCCTGGGGGGTATCGACCTTCCCGAAGCGGTGCGCCGGGTTTCGACCACCCCTGCGACGCTGGGCGGCCGAACCCGCTTCGAGGACTTGTCTGGCGGCATCGTGCTGACACCAGGCACGACCCGTTTCTCCCGACTGGCCTTGAGCGCCGGCCTGATGCAGTCCAGTGGTCAGATCGAAGTCAACCGGGAATTGCAGCTACATGGCCGGATGGAGGTGCAGATGCGCGGGCACGCAGACCATACCGCCGTACCGATACTGATCAGCGGCACCCTCAAGTCGCCACTGCTGCAGACTGCTGGACGCTGACCGTCCACACCAGCGGCCAGCGCACATCCCGGGGGGCTAGAGAACCGCCGCGATGGCGTCAGCGACATAGTCGATGTTGCGCGTGTTGAGTGCCGCCAGACAGATCCGGCCGGTACTCACCGCGTAGATGCCAAACTCGTCGCGCATCCGGTCGACCTGCTCGCTATTCAAGCCCGTGTAGGAAAACATGCCGCGCTGGCGGACAACAAACGAGAAGTCCTGGCCAGCCCCACGCTCTTTGAGCTTGTCCACCAGGCTCACACGCATGCGGCGAATGCGCGCGCGCATTTCACCCAGTTCGTTTTCCCACATCCGGCGCAATTCCGGGCTCGACAGCACGGCAGCGACAACCGCACCGCCATGGGTCGGCGGGCTCGAGTAGTTGGTCCTGACGATGCGCTTGATCTGCGACAGCACACGCGCCGCTTCATCGCGGTTGGCGGCGACTACCGACAACGCGCCGACCCGCTCTCCGTACATTGAGAAGGACTTGGAAAATGAACTTGCCACCAGGAAAGACAAACCGGATTCCGCAAACAACCTGAGCGCCAGAGCATCCTCACTGATCCCGTCGGCAAAACCCTGGTAGGCGATGTCGATGAAGGCCACCAGGTCGCGCGCGCGCATGGCTTCGATCACTTCGCGCCACTGCGCTTCATCAAGATCGGCGCCGGTCGGATTGTGGCAACAGGCATGCAGCACCACGATCGAGCCGGCCGGCAAGCGGTTGAGTCCGGCCTGCATGCTGGAGAAGTCGACGCCACGCGTCGCGGCATCGTAATAGGGATAGGTCTGCACCGGAAATCCCGCGTATTCGAACAACGCGCGGTGATTCTCCCAACTCGGATCGCTGAGAAATACCGTGGCGCCGGGCAGCAACCTGCGCAGGAAATCGGCACCGACCTTGAGTGCCCCGGTGCCACCCAGTGCCTCGAAGGTCACTACCCGGCCTTCGGCAAGCAACGGCGAGCCCTCTCCGAAGAGCATTTTCTGCACGATCTGGTTGTAGGCGGCCAGACCTTCGATCGGTTGATAGCCACGCGAAGGCGCGGCTTCCAGGCGTGCCTTCTCGGCCCCCTTGACCGCAGCCAGCAGCGGCACCTTGCCGCTGTCGTCGAAATACACGCCAACACCGAGATTGACCTTGCTGGCACGGGGATCCGCGTTGAAGGACTCGGTCAGGCCAAGGATTGGGTCGCGTGGGGCCAGTTCCACGGCAGCGAAGAGCGAAGCGGTCATGGGTGTTTCCTAAGTTGGTCAGTGGAATGGTGCCTCTTGTCGAAGCCAGCGAGCTTGGCAACTCATGGCTGAAGCCACCACCCACGAGATCGGCGGAAGATTGTTCCGCTGGCAGTCACCTGCCGCGCAAGGCGACCGACCGCCACGAAACAACGTAGAATTCTAGCATGACGAATCATGCACAATCTCTCGAAAAGCCTGCCTTTGTCACCTTCGAAGGCAGTCCGTTTCGGCTCTACCAGCCGTTCCTGCCGGCCGGCGATCAACCGGCAGCAATCGACAAGCTGGTCGAGGGCCTGCAGGATGGACTCTCGTTCCAGACCCTGCTCGGCGTCACCGGCTCGGGCAAGACCTACACCATGGCCAACGTCATCGCCCGCACGGGTCGGCCAGCGCTGGTCCTGGCGCCCAACAAGACGCTGGCGGCGCAGCTCTACGCCGAATTCCGGGAGTTTTTCCCCGACAATGCCGTCGAGTATTTCGTTTCCTACTACGACTACTATCAGCCGGAGGCCTATGTTCCGGCTCGCGACCTGTTCATCGAGAAGGACTCGTCGATCAACGAGCACATCGAGCAGATGCGCCTTTCGGCGACCAAGAGCCTGCTCGAACGTCGCGACTGCGTGATCGTCGCCACGGTGTCGTGCATCTACGGTCTCGGTGACCGCGAGGAATATCAGAAGATGATCCTCACCATGCGCGTCGGCGACCGCATCGGCCAGCGCGAGGTCATCAAGCGACTCAGCAACATGCAGTACGAGCGCAACGAGACCGACTTTCACCGCGGCACCTTTCGCGTTCGCGGCGACGTCATCGACATCTTTCCCGCCGAGCACGCCGAGCAGGCGATTCGCATTTCGCTGTTCGACGATGAAATCGAGGGGTTGCAGCTTTTCGACCCGCTGACCGGCCACCTCCAGAACCGGCTGCTGCGCTTCACCGTCTTCCCGTCCTCACACTACGTCACCCCGCGCGCGACGGTACTGCGGGCGATCGAGGCGATCAAAACGGAGCTGTCCGAGCGCAGCGCCCTATTCCACGCCGAAGGTCGCCTCGTCGAAGCGCAGCGCATCGAGCAGCGTACCCGCTTCGACCTCGAAATGCTCGACCAGCTCGGCTTCTGCAAGGGTATCGAAAACTATTCCCGGCATCTTTCGGGCCGGCAGGCGGGCGACCCGCCGCCAACCCTGCTCGACTACCTTGCCGACGACGCCCTGATGTTCATTGACGAGTCACATGTCTCGGTTTCTCAGGTCGGCGGCATGTACAAGGGTGATCGTTCGCGCAAGGAAAATCTGGTCAATTATGGCTTTCGTCTGCCGTCGGCCCTCGATAACCGGCCGCTGAAGTTCGCCGAGTTCGAGGCGCTGATGCGCCAGACCATCTTCGTTTCGGCCACCCCCGCCGACTACGAACAGGCTCACCAGGGGCAGGTGGTCGAACAGGTCGTCCGCCCAACCGGGCTGGTCGACCCGGTGCTGATCGTCCGCCCTGCCTCGACACAGATCGACGACCTGTTGTCGGAGATCAGGCTGCGCGTCGCAAGCGAGGAGCGAGTCCTGGTGACGACGCTGACCAAGCGCATGGCCGAGGATCTGACCGACTACCTCAACGAAAACGAAGTCCGGGTGCGTTATCTGCATTCCGACATCGATACCGTCGAGCGCGTCGAGATCATTCGCGACCTGCGCCTCGGCAAGTTCGACGTTCTGGTCGGCATCAACCTGTTGCGCGAAGGCCTGGACATTCCGGAGGTTTCGCTGGTGGCCATTCTCGATGCCGACAAGGAAGGTTTCCTGCGCTCCGAGCGCTCGTTGATCCAGACCATCGGCCGCGCTGCGCGCCATCTCCACGGCACCGCCATTCTCTATGCCGACCGGGTCACCGGCTCGATGCAACGCGCAATCGCCGAAACCGAGCGCCGGCGGCTCAAGCAAATCGCCTTCAACGCCGCGCATGGCATCGTCCCGACAGGCATCAGCAAACGCATTACCGACATCATTGACGGCGTTTACGATCCGGAGAATGCGCAGCGGGATCTCAAGGTTGCGCAGCAGCAGGCCAACTACCAGGCGATGAGCGAAAAGCAACTCGCCCGCGAACTGCGACGACTGGAAAAGGAAATGCTGGAGTACGCTCGCAACCTCGAATTCGAGAAGGCCGCCGCGGCGCGTGACGAACTGTTCCGTATCCGCAAGCAGGTATTCGGCATCAGTGGCGCCGAGCCGCAGGCCTTGCCTTCGTAAGCACGGCGGCGATACGGGGAACGATCCGATACAGGAAAACACAAGGCACACACTACTCCGGGAACCCCGCCAATAACCGTTCGACGATCCAGCGCACCTCAGCCTCGCTGAGAAAGCGATGCCACGGCGGCATCGGTGTACCGGGCCGCCCGCCGTAAATCGTCGCGACCAGCGAATCGACCGGCTTGTCGCGCAGGGCTTCAGGTCGCAGCGACGGACCGAGGCCGCCCTGCAACGTCATCCCGTGACACGAACCGCAATCCTGGCGAACGAGGTGAACGAGTTGCTGCTGGCGTTCGGCGCTCGGCACCGGTGCCGTACTCTCCGCCATCACCGCTGGCGCGGACAGGAGAAGGGCAAGTGCAAGGCGAAATGGCATGTTTCGTCAATCGGCGAGGGTTCCACGGGCACAACAGGAGGCGACCAACAATCCGTTGCAACGGCAGACCGCAGGTCAGGCCATTCTAGCCGAAGTTCTCGGTCAGGCGGGCCTTTGAGGCGTCTGCTCTGGAGCAGAGAACGGCCTTCAAGCGTCGCTGGCTCAGGGTAGCGAAAGAATCCAGCGCACCAGGGTGCGGATGTTATCGAGCCCAGCGCGCTTGTTGGCCGACATGTAATCGTTGCCCCAGGCGCCACCGCCACCATCATGAACCTTGGTCACCAGAGCATCCTCGACCTCCGGCCTGCCACGATAACGTTTGGCGACATCGCGCCAGGCGGGCCCGCGGACGGTTTCATCGACGTCATGGCAGCTCAGGCAGCGGCTTCTGTCGGCAAGGTTGAGCATCGCCGGATCGACGGGTGGCGGTGCGGCGATCGCCAGCGGCGAGGCAATGACCCCGACCATGAACAGAACCTGTGGCTTCATCTTGCCATCCTTGATAGAGATCTACAGATGCGGACCATCTACGACCGGCGCAAAAACGGGGAGCCAAGGCTCCCCGTATGGCCGCAGACGATGCTCCGCGATCAGTAGATATCGTGCATCGTGTTATAGACGTTGAACTTGCCGGTCGGCGTCACCAGGCGTGGATCCTTGATCACCGTCTTGACCTTGCGAGCCTTGTCGTCGACGACGACGATCGCCGACGGCTCGGTCTTGTTGCCGGTCCACACGGAAAACCAGATCTCGTCGCCTTTCTCGTTGTACTCGCCATGCACCACGCGCTGCACGCCCTTGGTCTTGCCGAGATCGGCCGCCGCAGCGAGGTCAAGTACTTCAGGTTTGGGATCGGGACTGCCGAGGTCCGCGATGCGATAAACGGTTACCGAACCGGCCAGTTTGGGATCGGGATTGAGCGGCGCATCGGCCCACAGGTTTTCGGACTTCGGATGCGTCTTCACGAACAAGGAGTTGGCACCGTGATTCCTGAGTTCCTGAACGACCTTCCAGGCGTTCTGCGGATTGCCGGCCGGATCGGTACCGATGATGCTGATCACGTCCGCACCCAGGTGCGATGTCGCCCATACCGGGCCAAATTTGGGATGTTTGAAATTGGCGCCACGACCAGGATGGGGAATCTTTGCGGTATCAACCAGAGCAGCCAGTTTGCCTTCCTGGGTATCCACCACCGCCACCTTGTTGGAAGCGTTGGCAGCGACCAGAAAGTAGCGCTTGCTCGAATCCCAGCCGCCGTCATGCAGGAACTTGGCAGAGTTGATCGTCGTTTCCTTCAGGTTGGCAAGGTCCGAGTAGTTGACCAGGCGGATCATGCCCGTTTCCTTGATGTTGATCACCCACTCGGGCTTGCTCTCGGAAGCCACGATCGAGGCCACACGCGGTTCTGGGTGGTAGTTGCCGTCAACCGTATTGCCGCGCGTCGAAACGTTCTTCAGTGGTTCGAGGGTCAGACCATCGAGAATCGTGTACTGCGGCGGCCAGTAGGAACCGACCACGGCATACTTGTCTTCATAACCCCTGAACTTCGTGGTTTCGATCGAGCGTGCCTCAAAGCCGGCTTTCAGCGTGGCAACCGTCGTCGGTACTTCGCTCCAGAGGTCGATGAGGTCATAGCGGCCGTCACGACCAATGACGTGCAGGTAGCGTCCAGAAGTCGACATGCGCGAGATATGGACGGCGTAGCCGGTCTTGATGATCGCCCAGATGGTCTTCCTGTCGCCGTCGATCAAAGCCACCTCACCGGAATCGCGCAGCGTGACCGCGAAGACGTTGGCCAGGTTGACCTTGTTCATCTGTCTGGTGGGACGCTTGTCCACCGGGATCAGCAGCTTCCAGCTTCCCTTGATGTCCGCCAGGCTCCACTCGGGCGGGGCTTCGGCCGGCATCTGGACATAGGCCGCCATGTTGGCGATTTCCTTCTTGGTCAGGATGTCGTCGAAGTTGGGCATGCCGCCTTCGGTGCCGTAGGACATGATCTTTTCGAGACGCGAACTGCCGAGCTTGCTGGTATTGGCCGGTTCGAGGTTCTTGCCGGTGGCGCCCTTGCGCAACATGCCGTGACATCCGGCGCAACGTTCGAAATAGGTCTTGCCCGCTGCCGCCTTGTCCTCGGCCGACAAGGTCGGCGCCGCCGTCACTCCGCCAGTTGACGGGGCTGGTGTCGCGACCTTCTCGGCAGTCGCCGCAAAAGCCACACTCATCGCGAACGGCAGTGCCGCCAGCATCACGACCCCACGAACTCCCTTCTGCATGCCTTGCTCCCTTTTTTCTTGAAATTGCTCGACTATTGCCCGCGCGCGGGCCCCTTTCAGATATCGCTCAGGATGGCATGCCTGCACGGCTCGGTTCCTTGACCTTCGTCAAATATTGCGAGCCCCCGAGGAAATGCACGAATGAGTCTGCACGCGGGTTGAAATGTGCCTGCCGGGGCGCTTATGCTTGCACCTCGGATCCAGTGATCGGAAAACAGGTATGACTCAAAAGCCCACGTCACCAACAGTCGGAACGGTCTATATCGTCGGCAGCGGCCCGGGTGACCTCGACCTGCTGACACTACGCGCCGCCCGTCTTATTGGCGAGGCCGATGCCATTGTCTACGACCATCTCATTGCCGAAGGCGTGCTCGGACTGGCTCGGCCGGAAGCCGAAAAGATCTACGCCGGCAAGGAAAGCTCGAAGCACAGCGTGCCGCAGCACGAACTCAACCGGTTACTTGTGAGCCTTGCGCGCGCGGGCCGGAATGTCGTCCGTCTCAAGGGCGGCGACCCTTTTGTCTTCGGACGTGGTGGAGAGGAGATCGAAACCCTGGTCGACTCGGGAATACCCTTCGAGGTGGTTCCGGGAGTAACGTCCGCCGTCGGCTGCGCCGCCTACGCCGGCATTCCGCTGACCCATCGCGAGCACGCACAGGCTGTCGCCTTCGCTACCGGACACCTCAAGGACGGAACAATCAACCTCGACTGGCCTTCCCTGGCGCGGCCGCGATTGACCGTCGTGTTCTACATGGGCGTCGGCACCCTTGCCGAGATCTGCCGCCAGATGATCGCGCACGGTCTGCCACCCGATCACCCCGCGGCGGTGGTGCAAAATGGCACAACCCAGCGGCAGCGGGTGTTGACCGCCGATCTCGTGACCCTGCCCGGGAAAGTCGCAGCCGCCGGAGTCACGGCGCCGGCACTGATCATCGTTGGTACAGTAGTACGCCTGCACAGGAAGCTCGCCTGGTTTAGCCCGCGGCTGCCCGACGAACCCGACTGAATTCCGTTTCTACAGGAGCACAGCCAGCGCCAGCAGGACGCCAAAAAGGAACTGCAGGCGAGCGGTAGCGACCAGCAACGGGTTGAAGGCTGGCCCCGGCGCTGCCTGTCGGAAACGTTCGGTCAACCGCAGTACGAGCGGCAGCGTCAGCAGCGGCAAGACCAGCCAGACACCTCGTCCGATGAGCAGCGCCAGGCAGGGCAACAGCACAAACGGGAGCAGCAGTTCGCCGCCATAGACCCAACCTGCAGCGCGCCGGCCTAGCACGACGGCCAGAGTCCTCCTGCCGGCCCGGCGATCGTTATCGAGATCACGGGTGTTGTTCACCGTGAGCACCGCAGCCGCGAACAGCCCGACCATCGCTCCGGCGAGGAGCGCAGCAAGGCTGATCTTCAGGGTCTGCAGATAATAGCTGCCACCGACCGCCACCAGGCCGAAGAACAACAGCACGAACACTTCCCCGAGCGGCGTATAGCCGATCGGCCGCGGCCCGCCGGTATAGGCCCAGCCGGCAAGCAGCGAAGCCAGACCAATCAGGACAATCGGCCAGCCACCGTGATAGGCAAGGTAGACCCCGAAGTTGCAGGCCAAAGCAAAGGCGACCCACGCCCCCCGCCGTACGGCGGCGGCCGGCAGCCAACCCATCGCCGTGGCACGCGGCGGTCCCAGACGCTCCGGCGTATCGATCCCGCGCTCGAAGTCGGCCACATCGTTGTGCAGATTGGTCCCGATCTGGATCAGCAGCGCCCCCAGCAGCGCGAGGAGCGCCAGCCATCCGTGCAGGACGCCTTGCTGCGACCACGCCAAGGCATGCCCCAGAATCACCGGGACCAGCGAGACTGTCAGGGTCTGCGGGCGCACCGCGAACCACCAGGCGCCCATCGGCGAGGGCCGGGCATTCAAGGCGAAATAACGTGCAGCACGGCGAACCGGCAACTGCTCAGCTGGCCGAACCAAGGCTTGCGCAGGCGGTGTGATATAATCCGGCGCTTTGCAGACACGTGCCGTCACTGTCATGGTGCCGAGAGGGGGAATCGAACCCCCACGATGTTTCCACCGGCGGATTTTGAGTCCGCTGCGTCTACCGATTCCGCCATCTCGGCTTGGGATCACGGAAAGCGAGCCCGAAGCAGTAGCGATTATCACCGATTCTCCCGCAGGCGACAAGCGCACCGATCAACATTCCTGGATTCCCTGGACGGCCCCCTCCGGACCTTGTGCCTTCCTTCGCTGACCACTCTTCGCATGCTCACGCTCGACGATTTCGACTTCGATCTACCCGGCGAACTGATCGCCCAGCACCCGACCAGCGAACGCACCGGCAGCCGCCTGCTGCAACTCGCCGACGGTGTCCTGCATGACCACCGCTTCGGCGATCTGGCGGAACTGATCGAAGCCGGTGATCTCCTGGTTTTCAACGACACGCGCGTCATCCGGGCGCGCCTTTTGGGGCGCAAGGACAGCGGTGGGCAAATCGAGGTGCTGATCGAGCGCATCGTCGATGCCCGCTCCGCTCTGGCTCAAATCCGCGCCAGCAAATCGCCGAAACCGGGCAGCCGGATGGTCCTTGAAGAGACGATCCCGTTGATCGTGCGCGGACGCAGCGGCCAGCAAGACGAATTTTTCGAGCTGGAACTGGCCGGCGCCGGCAACCTGTGGGACTTGATCGATCGATACGGCCGCCTGCCGCTGCCTCCTTACATCAACCACGCCGCCGGCAGGGACGACGAGGCCCGTTATCAGACCGTCTTTGCCCGCCAGCCCGGCGCAGTCGCCGCGCCCACCGCCGGCCTGCATTTCGACGAGGCGCTGCTGGCGAAACTCTCCGCAGGCGGCGTTGACATCGCCTGGCTGACGCTGCACGTCGGTGCCGGAACCTTTCAGCCGGTGCGCGTGCAGCAATTGGCCGAGCACCGAATGCACGCCGAGCGCTTCGAGATCCCGCCCGCCACCATTGCCGCCATCTCCCGCACGCGCGCACGCGGCGGCCGGGTCGTCGCCGTCGGGACGACCAGCCTGCGTGCGCTGGAAGCGGCGGCACAGCACGGCGAGTTGCAGCCGGGCCCGGCCGAAACCGACATTTTCATCACGCCGGGCTACCAGTTTCGTGTCGTCGACCGCCTGGTCACCAACTTCCACCTGCCAAAATCCACGCTACTGATGCTGGTTTCGGCTTTCGCCGGTATCGACACCATCCGCAACGCCTATCGGCACGCGATCAGCCAGCGCTATCGCTTCTTCAGCTACGGCGACGCGATGCTGCTGACCCGCGAGCCAGGTTCTGCGCCCACCACTTCCTGACACGGACCGTCCATGACTTCGACGCCCTTCAACACCGACGCCATCGAAAACCTCGATACGCACGGCCTGACTGCCGACGCGCACCGGGTCGCAGTGGTCAGTGCTCTGGCCTGGAGCTACCGGACACCCACGGATCTGCACCGCCTGCTCGGTCTGTGCGCCCTGAAAACCAGCGCCCGCAAGACCTTCACCGCCAGCGACGTGAAACTGGCGATCAGCCAGCTGCGCGAGAAGGGCCTGCTGAACAGCGATCAACAACGTGGGACGGGCGTCCAGCTCGTCGACGCGCTGCGTTTGACGCTATACCGCGATCTGCTGCAGACACAACCGGGATCGGCACTGCTGCAGGCGGTCGCCGCACTCGACCATCTCGATTCCTCGCGATTACCCTTCTACTGGCCAAGCAACAATCTGCCGACGGCCATCGCCTACCTCCGCGCCAAAGCCTACTCGGGGGCACCGTACGAAGAGCTGCAGCGTCTCCGCAGCATTCTTGCGCGTTCGTTCGACTGGCACAGCGTCCTCACCCAGGCCGTCCTGCAGCCGTTCGACGGTCCCAGTTTCGAATACCTCGACCCGGGCTGCCGCACCATCGTGACGCAGGAGGCCATTGCTCACGTCTGCGTGTTCTGGCTGCCGGAATACGAACCGCTAGCCGAATGGGCCTACCAGCAATTCACCAGGGATCCCGCCGGGGTCAGCAAGCAACTGCGTTGCGCGCTCGCCGAGCTCGCCGTGTGGCGCGCCGACGGTGTTCGGCTCGAAGCGCTGCTGGCTGATCTTGATGACGGCATGAGCGCCAGCCTGCACGCCGTCATGCTGGTCATCGACGGCGAGTGGGCGGCCGGGCAAGCCGCTTTCGAAGCGGCGTTCAAGCTGCGCAAGAGCGAAATCGGCGGCACCAAGCGATTTCTGCCCGACCGACTTGCCTGGCTCTATCCGCTATCGCTGCTCGCCCAGAAGACGCCGAAGCACTTCGATCTGGCGCGCAGATTCTGCCTCGGCGAATCCGGTAGCCGCAACCCCAGCCCCTATTTCGAATGGGGACGCTGGGTTCATGCCATCGACGCTCGCCTCGGCCGCGTGCAGGTCACCGTCGACGCCTTCCGGCCCCGGCGCGACGAGCTGCAGCGGCCGCAGCTCGACGCGCTATGGGCCATATTGCTTTCGGCCTGGCTGGGCAGCGAGGCCATCTCCAAGGCCGGCGATCCAGGGCCGGCGGTCGCCTGGGGTGACAGCATCGCCGAACTGCGCAGACGTCTGCAGGCCTGTCGGCTGCCAGCACTGCTCCACCTGCTGGCTGGCGCCGAAGGCGTGCTGCATGGCCGGCCGCCGCCGAGCCGTTTTTTCATCGCCGGCGCCGATCAGAAATGGCGAGAGGTGCTCAGCGCGCTGCAGGCGCTCGGCGAGCAACCGAGTGGCGACAGCAACGACCAATCGACACGTCTGCTCTGGGAACTGGCGATCGCCAGCGACGGCGAACCGCTCGACATTTGCCCGCTCGAACAGAAGCGAACCCAGCGCGGCTGGGGCAAGCCGCGCACCGTGAGCCTGACGAGAATCGCCGGCAACCAGCAACTCGCACCGCACGACGCCAAAGTAGCGCGCGCCCTGCGCCCGCTACGCGGCTACAGCAATCGTTACCACCTCGATCTCGCGGCAGCCCTCGTCGCTCTGGTCGGCCACCCCGGCATCGTTCTCGCTGAAGCGCCGGAGCAATTGATCGAGCTGACCGAAAGCAACCCGGAACTCGAACTGCTTCGGCAGGGGGAGCACTTCGTGATGCGCGTCGAGCCACCGCTGCGCGCGGTCCGCGAGCGCGACGACCATGACAGCATGGACGCCGAATGGCGCCGCGAGGCCGCCACACTACGCACCATGACGCTCATCAAGGACGCCCCGCAACGGCTGCGACTGGTGCGCTTCTCCGCAGCACAGCAGCAGGCCGCCCAGCTCGTTTCGGGACGCTTTGCCGTTCCCGCCGACGAGCCCGGAGTCCAGGCCGAGATCGACAAGGCCCTGCAGGCGCTGGCCGGGCATTTCCAGGTGCATGCCGACGCCGCCCAGGCGGCCCGTGAGGTCGGCAGTGATTCGCGCCTGCGCGCCGAACTGTCACCGGTCGGCGACCATCTCATGCTCCGTCTCGTCGTCGCACCGCTGGGATCCGATGGCCCCCGGCTGCCACCGGCAAGCGGCCGGCTGCGGCTGATGGTCATGCTCCAAGGCGAATCGGTCGGCACTCAACGCGACCTCAACGCCGAGCGCCGGCATCTCGAAACGGTGCTCGACGCCCTGCCCTGCCTCGATGGTAGCGAAGGCCTCAGCGAATGGCTGATCGAAGACCCCGAGGAGGCTCTCGGCCTGGTTGAAACGCTGCCGACCCTGGCTGCGGTGGCCGCCGTCGAATGGCCCAAGGGCAAGAGCGTGCGCGTGCTCACCATCGATTCGCGGCAACTCGGGGTGACGGTCAAGCGCGAGCGCGACTGGTTTCATCTCTCCGGGCAGGCCAGTTTCGACGAAGGCCTGGTCATACAACTCGAAACGCTGCTCTCGGCGGCACGCGACAAGTCACGCTTCGTGCCGATGGGGAACGGCGTCTACGCGGCATTGACCCGTTCGCTGAAACAGAAACTCAGCGACCTGGCCGCCGTGCTCGAACCCGAGAAGGGTGGCGGCAAGGCACCGACCATTGCCGCAGCCTGGCTCGACGAAGTTCTCGACGGTACCGAACTCAGCGCCAGCCGCGATTTCCGCCAGGCCATCGAGCGCCTGCGCAAAGCCCAGGCCACCGAGCCGAAGCTGCCGACGCTGTTGCAGGCTAACCTGCGGCCGTATCAGGAGGACGGCTATCAATGGGCGGTGCGTCTGGCCACCGCCGGGATGGGCGGCTGTCTGGCCGACGACATGGGCCTGGGCAAGACGCTGCAGGCCCTCGGCGTCCTGCTCGAACGCGCCGCCGGCGGCGCGGCCCTGGTCATTGCCCCGACCTCGGTCTGCGGCAACTGGCTCGCCGAGACGCAGCGCTTCGCACCGACACTCAACGCCCGCATCTACGCCGAAGCGAGCGACAGCGAACGGGAGGAACTGGTCAGCAGTGTCGGGCCGCAGGATCTCCTGATCGTTTCCTATACGCTACTGCAACTGGCACAGGAGCGCTTCGCCGGCCGCACCTGGCACACCCTCATCGTCGATGAAGCGCAGGCGATCAAGAACGCCGCCGCCAAGCGCTCGCA
>JAKOZI010000119.1 GCA_029780075.1 Pseudomonadota bacterium | reverse complement strand
TCGTGATGCGGCGTGGCGGTGACCATCAGTGGAATGGGCACGGCTTCGAGCACTTGCCGTTGTGCCGCGGCTGCGCGTGATTGCGCGGCGAGTTCCTGTTCGATGCGGCGGCTGTGGTCGAGCTGGTCGAGCATGTCGTTGAAGGCGGTGATCAGGCGTCCGATCTCGTCGCTGGACTGCCACGCCGCACGCAGCGTGTAGTCGCCCGAACTGCGGACGTTGTCGGCGACCGCAGCGAGACGGCGAATCGGCAACGCGATCTGGCGGGCGACGAAGAACACCACGCTCAGCAGAACCAGCAGCAGCGCCGTAGCGGTTCCCAGATGCAGCCACATGCGCTCGAACAGCGTGTCGATGCGGCCCTGCAGCAGATCGTCGAGAGCCACCCCGGCGTCTGCCCACGCCTGGTTGAGCTGCTGCCGTGCCTCGCCGGCCATGTGTTCGAGATCAGGCTTGTCCGGCCCATGCTCCTGCTCGATCGCGATCTGGCGCGCACCCGTGCGCAGCATATCGACCGCCGCCAGCAGGCTGCGACGCGAAGGTTGCAGCGCCGCGCCGAGGGCCGGCGTGCCGGCGGCCAGGGCCTCGGCATAATCGGCGTCGATGCCGCTGGCGACGGCATCGAGACGCCCTTCGAGGATCAGGTACTCGGTTTGCTGCCGCGCCCGCTCGCGCGGCGTCGCCATGCCGGCTGCCTGGGCCTGCTCGCGGACGCGGCCGATCAGATCCAGCAACTCTGGTAAGCGCAGCACGACGATGGACATCGTGTAGTAGCTGTCCAGGTCCGGGTCGAGGATGAGGTTGGACTGATTGCCGATGCGCGTGATCAGCGCCTGCATCGCCAAAGCCACGGAATGGCTACTGCCGATGCGCGTGGCCAGGCCGGCCGCGTGCGCATCGAGCCCTTGCGCCAGCGCCTGCGCCAGCGTGCGACTGCCGAGATCGCCGCGTGCCTTGCCGTAGCGCGCTTCGGCAGCCAGTATCGCGGCCGCTGCAGGAGCTTCCGAAACGTCGGTCAAGGTACCCAGGGTCGCCGCGCGCACCGCCGCGATGTACGCGTTGCCGACGATCTCCTTGCGAGCGAAATCGATGGCAATGAACTTCTCGTTGATCAGGATCGTCGAGATGAAGATCACCGCCGACAAATCAAGGGCGTAGATCAGGATCAGCTTGCGGCCGACACTGAGGCGACCAATCAGGCCCAGCAGAAAGTGGCGCATCCGTCGTTTATCCTCGCGTCGGCCTAGAGTAGCCGCCCACCGGCGACCTTCTGCATTTTCCGGCGAACTCCCGCGTTCCCGCCCTCGACGGCTATCACTCCGGCCGGTCCGGGAAACACGACCCCCTCGGCGATGCTGTCCTGCGTCTGCCGGATCCGCTTCGCGGTTCTGGGCAGGTACCACGGCGTCGTCGTGAAGCCGAGCACCAGGTGAGGCAGTTCCGGCAGGTGTTGCACGCGCTTGCGCACCAGCCAGGCCTTGCGCACGCCGGGCACGCCGGCGAGTTGCCGGCGCAGCGCCTCGACTGCCGCGTCGCCGAGGCCGTGCGCCTCGAAAGTGTCCTGCGCGCTGATCTGCCGGCGCTCCTCGCGCGCGCGGTGGAGCAGTTCCTGGCGCTCGCGCCAGCGCTGCTGCCAGCGTGCGGCCTCGACCTCGCGGCCGTGTCTGAGGTGATAGTCGCGCAGTCGTGCCGCGCCGGGGGCGATGGCCTCGGGGTCGCCCGCCATCGCCGACTCGACGAGCGCGACGCCGGCATCGTCGTCAACCTGCAGCAGGTGCAGGCCGAGCGCGTAAGCCACCGGCGCGTGCGCGGGATCCTCCGCGTGCAACGCCTGCAACTGTTCGCGTGCGGCGACTTCGCCGCTGCCGACCTCGTCGGTCAGCCAGGCACGCTGGTAACGCTCGTCGAAGTTCAACTCGCCGGCCGCGGCGCGCGCGTCGAGCGCGTCGAGTGACCGGCGCTGTTCCTGGACTTGCTGATGGCGCTGTTCCCAGGCGCTGCGGATCGCCTCCTGCCAATGGCGGTCGAACGCCTCGGTAATCGGCGCGAGAGCCGGACCCAGCAGCAGATCGGCCGCTTGGCCCGGCTGTGGCAGCGCCAGGCGAGCCTGCTCGGCGAGGGCGCGCAGCCGGTCGACGAGCGCGGGATGCGTGTCGGCCACCGACGTCCTGCGGGCCAGGGCCTCGCTCAGCCAGCGAGCCAGGTCGGCTTCGTTAACGCCGCCGGTCATTGCGCCGCCCATCGCGGCAAACGGCGAGAACCGGGGTTGCGCGTGATCTTTGGCCTGCTTGTGCAGATCGGGCCAGAAGCGGTTCTCCAGGAAGTACCCCAGCACATTGACCGTGGTCAGCGCCGCCGCCGCCGCGGTCGGTGAGGTCAGACGCGCGGAATTCCGGTCGGCCTCGTACTCGTTGGCACGCGCCAACGGAAAGGATACCGCGCTGAAGTACGGCACGTAGCGGCTGAAGAACGGGCGAAACACGAAGCCGGCTGCCGACTGGGCCTGCTGCAGTTGCGCCGCCAGTTGTGCCCAGCCGAACCGCAGACGGTAGACCCAGTTGCCGAGTGCCGCGTGGCCGCCCGCCAGATGACCGAGTTCGTGCGCGAGCACGGCAGCGAATTGTTCGCGGCTCAGCGCCTTCATCAGCGGCAAGCCGATCAACAAATAGTTGCGGTGCCATCCGAGGACGCCCAGCCGCGGAATCTGCACGACCGCGGCGTTGAAATCGTCGCTGATCCGCACATGGTCGAAGCCGCCGCTGACCTGCAACGCGCGCTGCAGGTCGTCGAGCAGAGCAAAGAGTTCCGGCGCCTCGGCGCGCGAAACCTCGCGGCCCGCGGGCGGGTCGAGCCTGACCCACATCGCCCGCACCACCAGCCAGAAGAACGCGCCGAAGACGATCGCCAGCTTGATGCCGGCGGCCGCCGCCTTGGTGATCAGTGCCAGCGAGGCCAGCAGCAACAAGGCCGAACCCGCCAGCACCAGGGCAATATAGGCATAGCCGGCGAAGGCCAGCAACAGCACCTTGCGCCGGTAGCCGGCAGGATGGCGCGCCTGCTCGGCTTCCAGGCGGGCAACCAGGGATTCGAACTGCTCGTCGGTCATGGGTTTGCTGCGCGCCAAAGGGTGCGGGATTCGGGTGCGGGATTCAAGGCTACGGCCGGGAGTATCGCCGGCCGTAGCCGCAGCAGTCAATCGCAGCCGGGCCGCCGCATGCACCAGCGGTCCCGCCGGCGGTCGGCGACGGGCATTGATCGACGCGCCGGAGGCTTGCGGGCATCGTGATCACAGTAAAATGGTCAATGTTTCGAGAACCGCACCGACATCCCTACCCGAGGAGTCCCTAGAGATGATCCACAAGCCCTTGCTGGCCCTTGCCCTGGCCCTGGTGTTGCCGTCCGCGGCCACCGCCCAGCCGACCGGGGCACCGGGCAATCCCACCAGGCCTGCCGCGCGCGAGTACATTCCCGGCATGCGCTCATACTACGAACCGGAACGTGTTCAGCGCGAAGGCGACAGGGTCAGTTTTACGCTCTACCGATCCGCCGTTCCCGAGACCCCGGATGCGCTGGACAAGTTCCAGATCGATTGCAAGACCCGGGAGGCCGCCGTCATCACCGAAGGCCAGGCCACACCGCCCGCCCGGGTGCTCGCCGGCGAGGCGCTCTACCCCATCGGCAAGAAACTGTGCGAATGGGATCAGAAGGGCTTCTTCCAGAAGTTGCTCGATTAAGTGCTCGCCGCAGATACCGCAGGTGGCGCCTCGCAGGCGGTGCCTGATTCACCGTGTCAATCAGCAGCGCCGGAAGGGCAGCTCAGGGACAATGCGTCCGGCCCTGCACATACAGGCAGACCCGGTCCCGGCCGTTGTTCTTGGCGGCGTAGAGTGCCTTGTCCGCCGCCAGCAGCATGTTTTCCTCACTTGCCATGCCCGCCTCGCGGCTGGCGACGCCGATGCTGACCGTGGTCTGGATCTCCACGCCGGCAATGATGATGCGCAGCGCCTTGACGATTCGGCGCAGGCGTTCGGCGGCCAGGAGGGCAACCCGCGCATCCGCGTTGTGACACACCAGCAGGAACTCCTCGCCACCGATGCGGCTGACGCTGTCGTCCTTGCGGGCGGCGCTCTGGATCGCCCTGGCGACTTCCTGGAGGACCTGATCGCCCACCGCATGCCCGTGCTGGTCGTTGATCGACTTGAAGCGATCCACGTCGATCATCAGCGCCGCCACCGGCTGAGTAGTCCGCTGGGAGGCGCTCCAGAACCTGCTGAGCGCCGCCATGCCGGCGCGTCGATTGGGCAGGCCGGTCAACACGTCGGTCATCGCCGCATGTTCCAGTCGCCGGTTGCTGATCGCCAGTTCCGTGGCGAACTCCTTGAGTTGTGCCCGGTCGCCCTCCCAGGCTTCGAGCAGCTTCACATAGTGCAGGGCTGCCCGCAGCCGTGCACCCAGGGCACGCCCATTCACTGGTTTGACCACGTAATCGTCGACCCCGGCCTCGAAGGCGGCGATGATCTTTTCTTCGGTGTCCTCGCCGGTCAGCATGATGACGTACATCGACTCGCCCCAGTCGGTGGCACGCAGCGCACGGCAGAACTCCAGACCGTCCATGGCCGGCATCAGCCAGTCGGTGATGACGATCTGCGGCATCACTTCCAGCGCCAGCGCCAGCGCCTCCCGGCCATTCCCGGCGGTGTGCACGATGCCACCGAGCAGGTGGGTCAGCACGCCCTGGGTCATCATCAACGTCTCCGGGTCGTCTTCCACCAAGAGTACCCGCGTGCGGCTGTGGGCCTTCCCGGTCTCCTGCTCGGGGCGCGGCACCGGGGCCCTGGTCATGGCGTCGAACGACGGCAGGTGGCTGGCCGGGATTTTCAGCAAGTCTGCCCAGTCGCGCCATTGCCGAACCACCCGGTCGAACACTTCCCCAAGGGCCGCAGCATCCAGCCCGATCTTGCCGCCCAGAAGCAACAGTTCAGAGACATTCCCATGCCGTTGCGTCTCGTCCGACAGTCCAAGATCCGCCATCCGTCGCGCCTGGAAGAACAGGTGGGCCAGTTGGCAAGGCCGCGATCCGTCGGATAAGCCTGCGGCTTCCGGTTGCTCGTGGTAATGGAGCGGTTCGGCCAGCGCCTTGGGGATGCCGCAATCGGCCAGGATGGCGGTAGTGACTTCGGTGTGATCGAGGCCCAGCCGCGCGCGCTCGAGTTCCAGCAGCGCCTCACCGTGGCGGTCCTCCGCCAGTATCGTCGCGTACTCGGCGGGGTGCAGGGTGACCAGCGCCAGGCGACCGATCTGGGCCAACAGACCACAGGCGAACAGCTCGTCGGGCGCCGCCGCCCGCACCAGTTGCCCCAACTCCTGGCCGGCGACCGCCATGAACAGCGAATGCGACCAGAACGTGGGATAGTCGAAGGCTTCGCATGGGCCCTGCAGGTGCTGGTCGACCAGGGAAAACCCCATCGCCAGTTGGCGAACGGCAGTCATGCCCAGGCGCAGCACGGCCTCGCGGATCGAGGCCACGGGCCGGCCGCCGGCCGCTGCCGCATTGCACAGGTGCAACAGCCGGCTCGACAGGGCGGGATCGGTCTGCACCACCCGCGCCACCTCATCGAGAGTCGTCGCCTCGCGCCGGCTCATCTCCATCACCGCCAGCGCCACCCCCTTCGGGCTGGGCAGTTGGCCGCTGATCCGCAGTTGTTCGATCTTGCCCATGTTCTCCCGCCACCGGTTGCCGATTGATTACCATCGCCAAGCGTGCAGTTTATATGCTTTCTCCTGCCCGGCAAGCGGACCCGGAAAAGTTCTCCGGCCTTGTCCGCGAGGGAATTCCGTGTGGCGTCGCTGCTGATCTTACGCCGTCGGCTCCGCCTGCTCGGCAGGAATGAAGGGAATCAGACCCTTCGCGAAGGCCAGCCGCTGCAATTCGACGGGTGCGTGACGGATGTCGACCAGCACACCATCGATGTTCAGCATCCACACCAGAGGATTCCGGGCGAGTCGGCTGGGCAGCGTCCAGTCCGGTGAAAGCGGGCCCATCTTGAGCATTTCCCGGATTTCCCTCGATTTGTTCTGCCCGGTGCTCTCGGCAACACCAAAGAACTGGAAGATCGCACCCGGTCGGCAGTGCGGCGTCTGTGCCGGGTCATCGAGAAAATTGATCCGCCCGACCGCGTGCACTGCCGCCGCCGCCCAGACCTTCTCCGTGCCGCGCAACAGCGGCGATGGCCGTTTCCTGGCCAGGGTGCCGACCAGGCGATGGATCAACTGACGGTATTCGTCGTTGAGCGCGTGCTCGCAGAAGGCGTCGGTCAGCGCCGTGACGGCAGCGAACTTTTCGGCCATCGCCTGGGGGATTCTCTGAGACATGGAAGGGACACCCGTGAAATTGCGAGAACGCCATTCTTGCAGATCGGCGCGCCAAGAGCCAGGCGCCACGATCCCGAACAGGCGACGGCGTTACGCGCCGTCGCGGCCGCTGCAGGCCCGCGGCTGAACGGTCCACTCCCCGCCCTGGCCATCGGCTATGCTTGCATGCTTTACCGACGCGCACAGCCCTGCCCATGACCCCGCACCAGTTCATCGCCAAATGGCGCGACAACCCGCTGTCCGAGCGCGCCGGCGCGCAAGCCTTCTTCCTCGACCTGTGCGCCTTGCTCGGCGTCGCGGCGCCGAACGATCCCGATCAGTATTGCTTCGAACGCGGTGCGACGCGCACTGGCGCCGGGCAGGGCTGGGCCGATGTCTGGAAGCGCGGGCATTTCGGCTGGGAGAACAAGGGTCCGGGCGGCGACCTCGGCGGCGCCCTCAAGCAACTGATGACCTACGCGCTGGCGCTCGACAACCCGCCGCTGCTCGTCGTCAGCAACCGCGACGTGACGCAGATCCACACCCATTTCACCGGCACGCCGTCGGAGACGCACACCATCCGCCTCGAAGACATCGGCACGCCCGACAACCTGCAGAAGCTGCGCTGGCTGTTCACCGATCCCGAGCGGTTCCGGCCGGGTCGCACGGTGCAGGACATCACCGCCGACGCCGCCGGCCGCTTCGCGGCCATCGCCCAGTCGATGACCGGTCGCGGCCACGACCCGCAGCAGGTCGCGCACTTCCTGATCCAGTGCCTGTTCTGCATGTTCGCCGAAGACATCGAGCTGCTGCCGAAGCAGCTCTTCGAGCGGGTGATGGCCAAGCGCGGCGCCGAAACCGGCAAGCTCATGGCCGCGCTCGGCGAACTGTTCCGCGCCATGCAGAGCGGCGGCGACTTCCTGCTCGAAGACATCGCCTGGTTCAACGGTGGACTCTTTGCCCGCGTCGACCTGATTGAGCTGACGCCCGGCGAGGTCGCTGCGCTGCACGCCGCCAGCAAGATGGACTGGAGCGCCATCGAGCCGTCGATCCTCGGCACGCTCTTCGAACGCGGCCTCGACCCGAAAATCCGCGCCCCGCTCGGCGCCAACTACACCGACCCGGGGACGATCATGAAGCTCGTCAATCCGGTCATCGTCGAACCGCTGGCGCGTGAATGGGCGCAGGCGAGCGCACGCATAGGCCCGCTGGTCGCCAGGTATCACGCGGGCGGCAAAGGCTCGCAGAGCGCCTGGAAGGAAGCGCAGGCACTGTTCCTCGGCTACATCGAACGCCTGAAAAACTTCCGTGTGCTCGACCCCGCCTGCGGCTCGGGCAACTTCCTGTACCTCAGCCTGCGCGCGCTCAAGGACCTCGAACACCGCGCCAACCTCGACGCCGAAGCGCTCGGCCTGCAACGGCAACTGACCATCGAAACCAGCCCGGCCAACGTGCTCGGCATCGAGATCAACGCCTACGCCGCCGAACTGGCGCGCGTGACGGTGTGGGTCGGCGAAATCCAGTGGATGCTGAAGAACGGCTACGACTTCCGGCGCAACCCGATCCTGGCACCGCTCGACCACATCGAGCACCGCGACGCGCTGCTCGACGACGACGGCGGCGAAGCGGCGTGGCCACGGGCCGATGTCATCGTCGGCAATCCGCCATTTCTCGGCGACAAGATGATGCGCGGCGAACTCGGTGGCGACTATGTTGAAAGTCTGCGCCGGCGCTACGCAGGCCGCGTTCCCGGCGGCGCCGACCTGGTGACGTACTGGTTCGAAAAAAGTCGCGCGCAGATCGCGGCCGGCGGCTGCGAACGGGCCGGGCTCGTCGCCACCAACTCGATACGCGGCGGCGCCAATCGCAAGGTGCTGGACCGCATCGTCGACACGACACGCATCTTCGAAGCCTGGAGCGATGAGGCGTGGGTCAATGAAGGGGCGGCGGTACGCGTTTCGCTGCTGGGTTTCGGGGCGTTTTCAGGCGCGCCGCCAAACGCTGCGGCGCGCCTCGATGGACACCCGGTGAGCGCCATCCACGCCGATCTGACCTGTGGGTCAGAGCATGACCTTACGCAAGCCAGAGCGCTCGCCGAAAACGCCAACACGGCCTACCTCGGCATTCAGAAAACCGGCCCCTTTGACTTGCCCGGCGAACTGGCCCGCAGCTGGCTCGACCAGCCGAACCCCAACGGCCGCCCAAACGCTGAAATTCTCAAACCCTGGTTCAACGGTCTCGACATTACTCGCCGCAATCGCGACATGTGGATTGTCGATTTCGGCACGGAGATGCCGGAAGCCGAGGCTTGCCTGTACGAACTGCCGTTTGCCTACGCCAAAAAACATGTTCAGCCGACGCGGGTCGGCAAGCGCGAAGCGAGAACCAACGAAATGTGGTGGTTGTTTCAATGGTCCCGGCCAGTCATGCGCAAGGCCATCCAGGGGCTGTCACGTTTCATGGTGACACCGGAAGTCGCCAAACACCGCGTTTTCGCCTGGATGTGCTCGCCGACAGTGCCGGACAAGAACCTCACGCTCATCGCCCGCGCCGACGACACCACCTTTGGCATCCTGCACTCACGTTTTCACGAGCTGTGGTCGCTGCGCCTCGGTACCTCACTCGAAGATCGGCCGCGCTACACCCCGACCACCTGCTTCGAAACCTTCCCATTCCCCGCGCACCTGACGCCGCGCGACACGGCGGCCGGCGCTCCCGCCGGCCCGCTTGCCGAGCGCATCGCGCAAGCCGCCCGGCGCCTCAACACCCTGCGCGACAACTGGCTCAACCCCGCCGAATGGGTCGAATGGGTGATCACCCCCGAAGAAGAGCAAGCCGGCTTCCCGAAGCGCCCGGTCGCCCGGCCCGGTCACGCTGCCGAACTGAAGAAACGCACCCTGACCAACCTCTACAACGCCCGCCCGGCCTGGCTCGCGCTCGCGCATCAGGAACTCGACGCCGCCGTCGCCGCCGCCTATGGCTGGAGCGAATACACCCCGGCGATGCCCGACGAGGAAATCCTGCGCCGGCTGCTGGCCTTGAACCGGCAGCGCTCGACTGTCGACTGAAGCGCCGGTACCCGGCACCTCGGCAAAGGCCATGGGCCGCTGGTGTTCGCGGCACGCGACGACGAAAGGCCATCACGACTGGATTCCCGGCGTCAAAAGCCAGGTCGTCGCCCAATATGGCCTGAACTCCGACGAACTAGCGGCGCTGGGACTGAAGAAGAACGGGCGCAAGGCGCCCGTGCGTGCCGTCAAGCCGGTAGCGTAAGGCGCGCTTGTCGTCGACCGTCCGCCGGTGGTGGCCAGATGGCCGGGGAGCGGGTAGACTGCGCGGCGTCGTGATCATCGCCGCCGGCGGATCGCGTCCGCGAAGGCGTGGTCAAGCAACTCGAAAATTCGGAAGGCCAGTGATGGATCCTTGTCGCTGCAAACTATTTCGGCAGGTCCGCGGCGGGCGCCCGCCGACCAGAGTCGCGCACCACCGGCAAGCGCGCGCGGCCATTCCGCGGTGCCACCCCGCCGCGCCGGGCAACTGACGCGAAGAGCCGACCGGCAAGCCGCGCGTGCCCATGCCAGGGAATCCCCGCCGCTTTACGACCTTCGTGCTGATCGCGATGCTGGTGGCGCTCGGGGCGTTCGCCACCACCGCCTATGTGGTCTGGCGGTTGCGCGCGAAAACCGTCGACCAGCAGCTCGCCACGGCGGCCCTCACCACGCGTGCGCTGGAAGACCACCTGACCCAGAGCTTCAACATCATCGAGCGCACGCTGCTGAATGCGGCCGAGGAATACCGGGCCGCCGACGACCTCGCGAGCGCGCTGCGCCAGGCCCCCTATCTCCGTTCCGTGGCCTTGCTGGGAAAGGCCGAGCAGGTGGTCGCCAGTTCCACCGCCGGCAATGTCGGCGTGCGGCTGACGCGGGCCGATTTCCTGCCGCAAACGGCCGCTCCGGTCGAGGTGCTGCGCATCGGTGTGCCGCAGGAGGGGCGTGACCTTCACGACGCCCGCCCGATCGCGCTTGACCGCGCCAGCCCTGGCGTCAGCTTCATTCCGGTCGCACGTGACGTGCGCGTCGCCGGTGACGGCTGGACGACGGTTGTAGCGGCGGTGAACGCCGACTACTTCCTGAATTTCTACAGCAACCACCTTGCCGCCGGCGAGGGACTGGTGCAACTCCTGCGTTACGACGGAAGTCTGCTGTTGAGTACCGATGAAAGCGAGCGACCGGGGACGCCGGGCGGCAGCGAGCAGGTGCTGGCGCGCATGGCCGAAAGGGAAGCAGGCCAGTTCCAGGCGGTGGCGGAAAATGGCCGGGCGGTATTGACCGCTTATCGAGTCTCCCTCGCTTACCCCTTTGTGCTGGTGGTGCGCCTGGACCAGGAACGGGCGTTGGCCGGCTGGCGCGAGGAGGCGATCAACGCCTTCGGCATCGTCGGCGCCATCCTGCTTGCTGCCCTGGCCGTCGCCGCGCTGTATTATGCGCGTTTCGAACGGCTCAGCCGCGCCCAGGCGCTCGACCAGCAGCGGCTGCGTATCGCCGCCACGGCCTTCGAGTCCCAGGAAGGCCTGCTGGTGACCAACGCCGACGCGGTCATTCTGCAGGTCAACCGGGCCTTCACGGAAATGACCGGTTACGCGGCCGACGAGGCGGTAGGCCAGGACATGAGTTTTCTCAAGTCGGGCAAACACGGTGCCGCCTTCTACGCCGCCATGCGCGCGAGCGTGCAAAGAACCGGCGTCTACGCCGGTGAGATCATCAACCGGCACAAGGATGGCACGCTGCATCCGCACTTCCTGCGCATCACCGCGGTCCCCGGCGACGATGGACGCGTCTCGCATTACGTTGGCGCCTTGACCGACATCAGCGAGCGCAAGCTGGCCGAGGAATCCCTGCTGACCCTCTCGCGGGCGGTCGAGCAAAGCCGGGCATGTATCGTCATTACCGATTCCGACGCCAACATCAAGTACGTCAATCCGATCTTCGAGGAAACCACCGGCTATCCCTTCGCCGAGGTGGTCGGGAAGAATCCAAGGATCCTTGGCGCGGGCGAAAGGTCGGCGGCGGAATACGCGGAAATGTGGGCCGTGCTGATGGCCGGCAACACCTGGCACGGAGAATTTCACAACCGCCGCAAGGATGGCACGCTGTTTTGGGAACTGGCGTCGATTTCGCCCGTACATAACGAGGACGGCGAGCTGGTCCATTTCGTCGCGGTCAAGGAGGACATCACCGCCCGCAAGCTGGCCGAACAGGAAATCGGCGAACTGAATCGCGACTTTGTGTCGTTTCTGGAAAACACTACGGATTTCATCTACTTCAAGGATGGCGACAGCCGCTTCCGTTTTTGCAGCCAGGCCCTCGCCAGGGTCACCGGGCATGCCAGTTGGCGTGACATGGTCGGCAAGCGCGACCTCGACGTCTTTTCCGCAGACATCGCGCGGATTCACCAGGAAGACGAATGGCAGATCGTCCGCCAGGGCCGACCACTGCTGAACAGGATCGAGGCCTACCAGGATGCGGATGGCAACCCGGGATGGATCAGCACCAACAAATGGCCGCTGACGGATCATGACGGAACCGTGACCGGCGTGTTCGCGATCAGCCGCGACATCACCCGGAACATGGCCTACGAAAGCGAACTGCAGCAGGCCAAGCTGTCGGCCGAAGCGGCCAACATCGCCAAGAGCCGCTTTCTGGCGGCCATGTCGCATGAGATTCGCACGCCGATGAACGGCATCCTGGGCATGGCGCAGATGCTCCTGATGCCGAACACGACAGCGGCTGAGCGCACGGATTACGCGCGCACCATCCTGACCTCCGGCCGGACCCTGCTCGCCCTGCTCAACGACATCCTCGATCTGTCGAAAATCGAAGCCGGCAAGATCGAACTCGAAAACACCGTCTTCGCGCCCGCGCAACTGCTGCAGGAAACACAGGCCCTGTTCGCCGGATCGGCCAGGGACAAGGGTCTGGAGTTGCATGCTCACTGGCGCGCCGCGCCCACGCAGCGTTACCGTTCCGACGCCCACCGCCTGCGCCAGATGCTCAGCAACCTGGTCGGCAACGCCATCAAGTTCACCGCGCAGGGTGGCGTTCGCATCGAGGGCGGCGAGGTCGAACGTGCGGACGACGTCGCGCTGCTCGAATTCTCGGTCAGCGATACCGGCATCGGTATTCCCGCCGAGAAGATCGATCTGCTGTTCAAGCCGTTCTCGCAGGCCGACAGCTCGACGACGCGCGAATTCGGCGGCACCGGCCTGGGTCTCTCGATCGTGAACAGCCTGGCCAAACTGATCGGTGGCGACGTTGGCGTCGACAGCGTTCCCGGCCAGGGTTCGCGCTTCTGGTTCCGCGTGCGCGTCGAGGTCGTTGGTGCCGGCCTCGATAACACTGTCGTCGTCGCCAATCGCGCCGAGGAGGCGATGGCGCGCCCGCTACGGCGCGGTCACGTGCTGGTGGCCGAGGACAACGCGATCAATCGTCTGGTCATCAAGGCGATGCTGGGCAAGCTCGGCTTCCAGGTCAGTCTGAAGGAGAATGGCCAGGAGGCAGTCGGCGCCATCGTCAATGACGAGCGCTTCGACCTGGTGTTGATGGATCTCTCGATGCCGGTGCTGGACGGTTGCGGCGCGACCGAGCAAATCCGGCGCTGGGAGGCGGAAAACCACCGCCCGCGCCTGCCGATCATTGCCTTCACCGCCGGCGCCTTCGACGAAGACCGGGTGCGCAGTCTCGCGGCGGGCATGGACGACTTTCTCACCAAGCCGGTCAATCGGGATGCGCTGCAGGGCTTGCTGGACAAGTGGCTGCGCCCGCCGCCGGCCTGAAACCGCAGTGCGCCGCCGGCGTCAGCGCGGCAGCACGATGCCGGCGAAGAGCTGGAGATCGTCGGCCGCATCCAGCGCATGGCCGCGAACGTATCGGCTGTGATCGCACAGCCCGGCGGTGACGGCCTCGACGACGGCCTGACGACTGGATACCGCGCGGCAGGTCCGGGCAAGATGCGCGAGACCGAGCAGGGCGTTGCCGCGGACGTACTCGTCGGCGTGCCGCGCCAGGGCCAGGCAGATGTTCTCCGCCCACTCCGGCCCACAGGCCGGGGCCTCGAGGCCGACGCTGACCGGGACATAACGGATCTCGCGTACATCGCCGCGTTCGAGCACTGCCTCGGCGTCGGCTCTCGTCCAGCCCTCCACGAGTGGATTCATTCGTCGTGCCCAGTGGGTGTCGCGGATGGCCAGCGCGGGTCGAACTTCCCGCTCATGCGTCGAGCAGGATTTCGACCCGTTCCTTGCCCCGCCCGATGTTGTTGCGCTTGAGCCGGATGCTGCCGATCTCGCCGGTGCGCCGCACGTGCGTACCGCCGCACGGCACGCGCGCAAAGCCGTCGATCTGCCAGTAGCGGCGCTCGTCGGCCTCGTTCTCGAAAGCACTGGTAATCACCAGGTCGCTCTGCACGATGGCGTTGGCCGCGCTGGCGATGCCCGCGAGCAGCGGCGAAATGCTTTCCGGCCACGCAAAATCGATGCGCGCCTTGTCCTGCGCGATGTGCGCGCCGATCTTGTTGACGCCGGGCAGGGCACGGTAGAACAGTTCGAGCACCAGTTCCGCGGCGAAATGCAGTCGCATCAGCCGATAGCGGCGTGTCCAGTCGATCACCACCTCCACCGCTTGACCCGTGGTCAGACCGTGCGCCTCTGGCAGCGTATGGACGATGGCGCTGCCTTCCGCCCGCGCCCGCAGAACCGGGTAGCCCGCGATCGTGCCGTGGTCGCTCTCCTGCCCGCCCGAAAAGGCGAAGAAGATCGTAGACCGCAACGTGACGTCGCTGCCGGCGACCGAGACAACGCCGGTCGCGTGCCGCGACCGATAGGGGTCAAGCCAGAATTGTTTGATGGTCATGACCTGCTCCTTGCGTTGAACCGCCAGATTCTAAGGTGATTGCCGCGAATAGTCATCGAACTCGAACTATCGCATGCAACACTATCAGCAAGAAACCATATCCAGTCAGCCAAGCTTGCCGTCATGACTCCTGGTATGGCTTCTTGCGGGAATCGCCTCAGCTTGGTGAAGCATTGCTGATCTCCTCAATGGACGTCAGAGTTCCACCACCTCAAGGCTTGCCTGAAGGCGGCATTAGCTATCAAACGCTCTTCTTTTTGATTTCCT
>JAKOZI010000116.1 GCA_029780075.1 Pseudomonadota bacterium | reverse complement strand
TGGCGAATGGCTCGATGAGTTCCAGCCAGAACAGCGAGGGCGACATCCGCCGGGCGATGGTCGATGCCGATGTGGTCGAGGTGATGATCGCGCTGCCGGGACAGCTTTTCTTCAACACGCAGATCCCCGCGTGTCTGTGGTTCCTGAGCAAGCAGAAGACGACGCGGCGAGGCGAAGTGCTGTTCATCGATGCTCGCAAGCTCGGCAGCATGATCAGCCGGGTACAGGCGGAATTCACTGACCAAGTGATCGAGCGCATCGGAGGCATCGTAGCTGCGTGGCGCGGACAACTCGGCGCAGGCGAGTATTCCGATACCCCCGGATACTGCCGCAGCGTCAAGCTGGCGGAAATCGGCGAGCACGGGCATGTGCTGACGCCGGGCCGCTACGTTGGAGCGAAAGAGGTCGAGGACGACGATGAAGCCTTCGCCGAGAAGATGCAGAAGCTGACCGAGAAGCTCGGCGAGCAGATGGCGAAGGGGGCGGAACTCGATCAGTTGATCCGGCAGAAGTTGGGGGGGCTGGGGTTTGAGTTCTGAGCTTCGCACGCGCTGGGAGCATGCTGGTGGAACCATCCCTGATGACTGGGAAATCGTGCCTCTCGAAACTCTGCTTCGCGACAACAAGAGCATAACTGTTGGTGTGATGTACCCCGGCCCTGACACACCGGGGGGCACTCCATTAATAAGGGTTGGCGATGTCAAACAAGGATCTGTCCCTCTTGCGCCCCGTTATTGCATTTCCCAAGAAACAGACGACGCATACAAGAGCACCCGGATAAGAGGCGACGAACTCCTGATTACGCTTGTCGGCAATCCCGGTGAATGCGTGGTTGTGACTCCTCATATGGCAGGTTGGAATCCTGCTCGTGCCATCGCCGTCGTACGTCTCAGTGATTCAAGCCTGCGCATCTATCTGAAGACGATCCTCGAAAGTTCAGCTGGGAAGCATTTAATTGATGCAGTATTGAACACAACTGTCCAGAAAACCCTGAATCTGAAGGATGTAAAGCGACTCCCGATACCAATCCCGCCGCGCGCAACCATAATAGCCCTGTCGGCCTTTTCTCAGGCGCTATCCGACCGCATCACCCTCCTGCGCGAAACCAACGCCACGCTCGAAGCCATCGCGCAGGCGCTGTTCAAGTCGTGGTTCGTCGATTTCGACCCCGTCCGCGCCAAGCAGGTAGGTCTCGCCCCGGAAGGGATGGACGAAGCCACCGCCGCGCTGTTTCCGGATGGGTTCGAGGAATCGGATCTGGGGTTGGTGCCGAGGGGGTGGCGGGTCGGTTCCCTGGCCGAGTTGGCGATCCTCAACCCAGAATCATGGACGGCGAAAAAGCACCCGGACATGGTGGGATACATTGATTTGGCAAATGCAAAGGACAATGAGATCGCCGAGGTAACAAACTACGCATTCGATGAGGCGCCCAGCCGAGCGCGGCGAGTATTGCGTGATGGAGATACGATTGTTGGCACCGTGAGGCCGGGGAATCGCTCCTTTGCATTTATCCATCAAGCAGTGAGCAACCTGACTGCCAGCACAGGGTTCGCAGTATTGCGGCCCCGAGATATTGAAAACACCGAGTTCGTCTATTTGGCGGCCACGCAAGATTCAAGCATTGAACATCTGGCCCATGTGGCAGATGGCGGCGCATATCCAGCGGTGCGCCCCGAAGTGGTCTCAGGCATAGAGTGCGTTTTACCCGGAAGCACGATCATCCAAGCATTTCACGATGTAACCGCGCCGTTGCTGGCCAGCGTAGCAGAAAACCAGCAACAAGCCCAAACCCTCGCCACCCTCCGCGACACCCTGCTCCCCCGCCTGATCTCCGGCAAGCTGCGCCTTCCAGAGGTAGAAGCCGTGCTTGAAGAAGTCGCTGCATGACCGAAGACCAACTCGAACAGGAAACCCTCGGCTGGCTGGCCGCAGTCGGCTACGACACCCTCCACGGCCCCGACATCGCCCCGGATGGCGCGAGCCCGGAGCGTGCTCGCTACCAGCAGGTGCTGCTGCCCTTCCGTCTGCGCGAGGCCATCCACCGCCTGAACCCCACCATCCCGGTCGCCGCCCGCGAGGACGCGCTCAAACAGGTGCTCGACCTCGGCATCCCGGCCTTGCTCCCGGCAAACCGCCACTTTCACCAGCTGCTGGTCGGCGGCGTGCCGGTGCAATACCAGAAGGACGGCGAAACCCGCGGTGACCGGGTCCGCCTGATCGACTGGACCACCCCCGCCAGGAACCAGTGGCTGGCGGTCAACCAATACTCGATCAAGGGGCCGCGCCATACCCGCCGGCCGGACATTATCCTGTTCCTCAACGGCCTGCCGCTGGTGCTGATCGAACTGAAGAACCCCGCCGACGAAAACGCCGACATCTGGCGGGCGTACGATCAGCTTCAGACCTACAAGGAACAGATTCCGGACGCCTTCCAGTACAACGAGGTGCTGGTCATCTCCGACGGCAGCCAGGCACGCTTCGGATCGCTCTCGGCCAATGCCGAGCGATTCATGCAGTGGCGCACCATCGACGGGCTGGCGCTCGACCCGCTCGGCGAGTTCAACGAACTGGAAACGCTGGTACGCGGCCTGCTCGCCCCGGCCATTCTGCTCGACTATCTGCGCTACTTCGTCCTCTTCGAAGATGATGGGGCCCTGGTCAAGAAGATCGCCGGCTATCACCAGTTCCATGCGGTGCGCGCGGCGATCGATCAGGTGGTCACCGCGTCGCGTCCCGGCGGTACGCACAAGGGCGGCGTCGTCTGGCATACGCAGGGCAGCGGCAAGAGCATCACCATGACCTGCTTTGCCGCGCGCGTCATGCAGGACGCGCTGATGGAGAACCCGACCATCGTCGTCATCACCGACCGCAACGACCTTGACGGGCAACTGTTCGGCGTCTTTTCACTGGCGCAGGACCTGCTGCGCGAAGAACCGGTGCAGGCCCACACCCGGCAGGACCTGCGCGCCAAGCTCGGCAACCGTCCTTCGGGCGGCATCGTCTTCGCCACCATCCAGAAGTTCATGCCCGGCGAGGACGAGGACAGCTACCCGGTACTCTCCGACCGCCACAACATCGTGGTGATCGCCGATGAGGCGCACCGCACCCAGTATGGCTTCGAAGCCAGGCTCAGGACCGTCCGGGCGCCCCGGAACACGGCCGGCGACGGCGTCAACGACGCCAACGTGCTGCTCGCCGCCGAGCCCGCCGCGTCGTACCTGTCACGCTACCAGGTCGGCTACGCCCAGCACCTGCGCGACGCCCTGCCGAATGCGACCTTCGTCGCCTTCACCGGCACCCCGGTGTCGTGCGAGGACCGCGACACGCGTGCCGTGTTCGGCGACTACATCCACGTCTACGACATGCAGCAGGCGAAGGACGATGGGGCGACCGTCGCCATCTACTTCGAGTCGCGCCTCGCCAGACTGTCGCTGAACGAGGCCGAGCTGCCGCACCTCGACGACGCGGTCGATGAACTCGCCGAGGACGAAGAGGAAGGGCAGCAGGCCCGGCTGAAGAGCCAGTGGGCGGCGCTCGAAAAGGTCGTCGGTGCCGAGCCCCGTATCGCCAGCGTCGCCGCCGATCTGGTCGCGCACTTCGAGGAACGCAGCCGGGCCCAGACCGGCAAGGCGATGGTCGTCGCCATGAGCCGCGAAATCTGCGTCCATCTCTACCACGAGATCACCCGGTTGCGCCCCGGGTGGCAGGACGCCGATCCGGAAAAGGGGACGATCAAGATCGTGATGACCGGTTCGGCCAGCGACAAGGCCCTGCTTCGGCCGCACATCTACAGCGCCCAGGTCAGGAAGCGCCTTGAAAAACGCTTCAAGGACCCCGCGGACCCCCTGCGCATCGTCATCGTCCGCGACATGTGGCTGACCGGCTTCGACGCCCCCTGCGTGCATACGATGTACATCGACAAGCCGATGCACGGCCATACCCTGATGCAGGCCATCGCCCGCGTCAATCGCGTGTTCAAGGACAAGCAGGGCGGCCTGGTGGTCGACTACATCGGCATCGCCAACGAACTCAAGAGCGCGCTCAAGGAATACACCGCCAGCCAGGGGCGCGGCCGGCCGACGGTCGATGTCGCCGAAGCCTGCGCGGTGCTGGAGGAAAAGCTCGACATCCTGCGCGGGATGTTGCACGGCTTCGATTACAGCGACTTCCTGACCGCCGGCCACCGGCGGCTGGCCGGCGCCGCCAACCACGTGCTCGGGCAGAAGGACGGCAAGAAGCGCTTTGCCGATACCGCGCTGGCGATGAGCCAGGCATTCACCCTCTGCTGCACGCTCGATGCAGCCAAAGCGGTGCGCGACGAGGTGGCTTTCCTGCAGGCGGTGAAGGTCATCCTGACCAAGCGCGACCTCAGTCAGCAGCGCCAGACCGATGCGCAGCGCGAACGGGCCATCCGGCAGATCATCAGTTCGGCGATCGTTTCCGAGGAAGTCGTCGATGTGTTCGACGCGGTCGGCCTCGACAAACCGAACATCGGGATTCTCGACGATGCCTTTCTCGCCGAGGTGCGCAACCTGCCCGAGCGCAATCTGGCCGTCGAACTGCTGGAGCGCCTGCTCGAAGGCGAGATCAGGAGCCGTTTTGCCGGCAACGTGGTGCAGGCGAAGAAGTTCTCCGAGTTGCTGACGCACGTGATCAAGCGTTACCAGAATCGGGCCATCGAAACCGCGCAGGTCATCGAGGAACTGATCGAGATGGCCAGGAAGTTCCGCGCGGCGGCGAACCGGGGCGAGGCGCTGGGCCTGACCGAGGACGAGGTGCGCTTCTACGATGCGCTGGCCGACAATGAATCGGCGGTGCGCGAACTGTCCGATGAAACCCTGAAGAAGATCGCCCACGAACTGACCGAGAGCCTGCGCCAGAACATCACCGTGGACTGGTCGGCGCGGGAGAGCATCCGCGCCAGACTACGGCTGATGGTCAAGCGCATCCTGCGCAAGTACAGGTACCCGCCGGATCAGCAGGAGGCGGCAATCGAGCTGGTGCTGCAGCAGGCCGAGGTATTGGGTGAGGAGTGGCTGTGAGTGCTGGCGTTCTGGTGCGGGATCGGTTCGGCGGGCTACTCTCAAGCTCCTCGATCAGGGCGCGGCACTTTCGCCGTGTTTCCACTGGACTGGCCTGTTCTTGCGCCGCTGTCGGTATCCGGGTGCCGGCGTGCTCGATTGACCGGAGTAGCGACTTGTGATGTAATCTCTTCTCCTGTGGTTTGCGTTGGAGATGCGGTGCAGCGCTTTCAGTTTGATGGTGGCACTGGAGCTAAACAGCATGGAGTGGGCAGGAGCGCCCGTTGCTGCGTCTGGCTGCTTGCCAGTCCTGCCTTCGCTATCCGGGCATCAATAAAACAGGAACTTGGGCGATTAACTCAGTGGTAGAGTGCCACCTTCACACGGTGGAAGTCAGTGGTTCGAACCCACTATCGCCCACCATCACAGCTGTTGATATCGGGCTGTCGACCGTCCTGGCAGGCGTTCAACGACAATCCAAGAGAGTAATTCGCGGTTAACCTCGCTACCTCACCACCGAGATATGACCACTACGCCGCACTCCTCTTTCATCATCGTTGGTCTGACCATCGCGGGCAAGAAGTTTCGGCCGAGCGACTGGGCGGAGAGACTCTGTGGTGTTCTGTCGGCTTTTGGCGCCGAGAAGAAAATGCGCTATTCCCCTTATGTCGGTCCGCGGAACTACAAAGGTGAGAAGGCGGTTTACGTGGACGGTCGGTTGTACGAAGTTGAGCCGATGGCTTATCGTTTTGTCCTTCACTTTGCTCAGGACAACGATCTGCAACTGATTCAGGACGTCGCTGCGACCAGCTCGTAAGTGTCTGTGGCTAATGGCGCGCTGGCGCGCGCCCGTAGTTTCTGACCGATGATCGCCAAGCCTTCCGGGTCGGTTCCCGCGCGTGCCTCGAGCAGCCCTTTCGCCGATTGTCTGGCCGTCGACCAGCGCCGCCTGCGCTCCCTGGCGCGCGATCTCAGGCACCTTTTTGGCGGCAAACGTGAGGCGCTGTCGGCCGAGCACGAGCGCCTCCTGGGGCAGTCGCGTGCCGCCGTCGCCGCGCGCCGCGCGCGCTTGCCGACGCCGGAGTTTGCCGACGATCTGCCGGTCAACTTGCGCCGCGAGGAAATTGCGGCGCTGATCGACAAGAACCCGGTGGTGATCGTCTGCGGTGAAACGGGTTCGGGAAAAACCACGCAGATTCCGAAGATCTGTCTCGAAATCGGGCGCGGCACGACGGGTCTGATCGGCCATACACAGCCGCGACGCATCGCCGCACGTGCCACCGCGGCACGCCTCGCGCAGGAGCTGCGGGGCGAGTTGGGACGTCTGGTCGGATACAAGATTCGCTTCAGCGATCGTACTTCGCCAGACGCCTTCATCAAGCTGATGACCGACGGCATTCTGCTCGCCGAAACGCAGGGCGACCCCTGGCTGGAGCAGTACGACACGCTGATCATCGACGAGGCGCACGAGCGCAGCCTGAACATCGACTTCCTGCTCGGCTTCCTCAAACAATTGCTGCCAAAGCGGCGTGACCTGAAATTGATCATCACCTCGGCGACGATCGACGCCGAACGCTTTTCGCAGCACTTTGACGGTGCGCCGGTGATCGAGGTGTCGGGCCGGCTGTATCCGGTTGAAGTGCGTTATCGCCCGCTGCAGACCGAAAAGGAGGAAACCGCCCCGGACGACGAACGCGACCTTTATGACGCGATCGCCGACGCCTGCGACGAGTTGCATCGTGTCGGGCCGGGCGATGTCTTGGTCTTTCTGCCGGGTGAACGCGAGATTCGCGAGGCGGCCGAGGCGCTGCGCAGGCACCACCCACCGCACACCGAGATCCTGCCCCTGTTTGCCCGGCTCTCGGCCGAGGAACAGGGACGGATTTTCAAACCGCATGTCGGCAGCCGGATCGTTCTGGCGACCAACGTCGCCGAAACCTCGCTGACCGTGCCCGGCATCCGCTACGTCGTCGATTCGGGCCTGGCGCGCGTCAAGCGTTATTCGTACCGCAACAAGGTCGAGCAACTACAGATCGAGAGAATCGCCCAGGCTTCAGCCAACCAGCGGGCAGGGCGCTGCGGCCGGGTGGCCGCGGGCGTCTGCATCCGCCTCTACGCCGAGCAGGATTTCGCGCTGCGACCGGCCTACGCCGATCCGGAAATCATGCGCGCCTCGCTGGCCGGGGTGATCCTGCGCATGAAAGCCCTGCGCCTCGGCGACATCGAGGATTTTCCGTTTCTCGACGCGCCACCGCGCAAGGCGGTCAGCGATGGTTACCAGTTGCTGCTCGAACTCGGCGCGGTCAGCGCCGAGCATGCGTTGACCGCAATCGGACAGGAACTGGCGAAAATGCCGCTCGATCCGCGCCTGGGCAGGATGATCGTCGCCGCGCGCGACGAAGGGTGTCTGCGCGAGGTGCTGGTGATCGCTGCCGCGCTTTCGGTGCAGGACCCGCGCGAGCGGCCGCAGGAGCGGCAGGGTACGGCCGACGCGGCACACCGGAAGTTTGCCGACGAGAAGTCGGAATTTCTCTCCTGGCTGCGGCTCTGGGACTGGTATCAGGCCGAATTCGAGCACCGCAAGTCGCAACGCAAACTCGTCGACGCGTGTCATGAGAACTACCTCTCCGCGCTGCGCATGCGCGAGTGGCGGGACATCCACAGCCAGTTGCACGCGCTGGTCGTCGAGCAGCAGTGGCACGAGAACCAGTTGCCGGCGACTTACGACGCGGTTCATCGTGCACTGCTTGCCGGCTTGCTCGGCAACATCGGCTGCAAATCGGAAGAGTCGGCGTATTACCTGGGTGCGCGCGGCATCAAGTTTCTGATCCATCCGGGATCGGCACTGCAGAAAAAGGCCGGCAAGTGGCTCGTCGCCGCTGAAATCAGTGAAACGACCCGCCTGTTTGCCCGCTGCGTCGCGCGCATCGAACCTGAATGGCTGGAGCGGGTAGGCGCGCACCTGCTCAAGCGAAGCTGGTTCGACCCGCACTGGGAGAAGAAGGCGATGCAGGCGATCGCTTTCGAGCGGATGACCTTGTACGGGATCGTCGTCGATCCTCGCCGGCGGGTGAACTTCGGGCCGCTGGACCCGCAGGCGGCGCGCGAGTTGTTCATCCGCCAGGCGCTGGTCGGCGGCGAAGTCAGCGACGAGTTCGAACGGCGCTGGGGGTTCTTTACCCACAACCAGCAGTTGATGCTGGAAATCGAAACGCTGGAGCACAAGTCGCGCCGGCCTGACGTGCTGGTTGACGACGAGTTGATCTTTGCGTTCTACGACGGGATTGTTCCCGAGGGCATCTTCAGCGGTGCGAGCTTCGACAAGTGGCGGCGTGAGAGCGAACGCGAAACTCCGCGCCTGCTCTACCTGCAGCGCGAAGACCTGATGCGGCACGAAGCCGCCGGCGTCACCAGCGAGGCCTTTCCGCATCAGTTGCGGCTCGCTGGTGTCGATTACGAACTGGGTTACCACTTCGAACCCGGCAGCGCGCGCGACGGCGTGACCCTGACCGTGCCGCTGGCACAACTGAACCAGATCCCCGCCGCACGTTGCGAGTGGCTGGTGCCGGGGCTGCTCAAGGAAAAAGTGCTGCAATTGGTGAAAACGCTGCCGCAGCGCTTGCGTGCCAAACTGGTACCGGTACCCGATTTCGCCGCGGAATTTGTCGCGCAGGTGCAACCGGCGGACAAACCGCTGGTGATGGCGCTGATCGCCTTCATTCTGCAATCGCGAGGGCTGAACGCGCGTGGCTGGGAGATCACGCCGGATGCGTTTCGCCCGGACGCTCTGCCGGCGCACCTCGCGTTCAATTTTCGTCTGCTGGACGAGAATGGGCGCCAGCTGGCGATGAGCCGCAGCCTGAGTGAACTGCGCGCCGAGTGGGGGCGCGAGGCGAAACAGGAATTCTCCGAGTTGCACGAAACCCCTGGCGAGTATGTGGGGATGCGGGACTGGACTTTTGGTGCCTTGCCGGAACTGATGGAGGTCGGACTGAGCGGTGGTCAGCGCGTGCTCGGTCACCCAGGGCTGGTTGACGACGGCGACAGCGTCTCTTTGACCGTTTTCGACTCCCCTGAAGAGGCGCGCCAGGCACACCGGGCGGGGCTGTTGCGGCTGTTCATGCTGCAGTTTCGCGAACCGCTGAAATACCTCGAAAAGAACTTGCCGGGGCTCACCCAGATGGCGATGCAGTTCATGACGCTCGGAACGCTCGACGAACTGCGTCGGCAGTTGCTTGATCTGACCGTTGCGCGGGCCTGTCTGCTCGACTCCTGGCCGACCGATGCGGCTGGCTTCAAGACGCGTTGCGCCGAGGCAAGACCACGGCTGGGCCTGCTGGCGCAGGAAATCTGTCGTCTGGTCGGGCAGATCCTCAGCGATTGGCTGGCCCTGCAGAAGAAACTCCCGGCCTTCAAGGCCTTCGATTCCACCGTACAGGATGTCGAAGGACAATTGGGGCGGTTGATCGGCAAGCGTTTCATTATCGACACACCGTTCGAGCGTCTGCAGCATTATCCGCGTTATCTCAAGGCGATCTTCCTGCGCCTGGACAAGCTCAAGGCGGGAGGTAGTGCGGGTGCCTTGCGCGATGCCCGCCTGCTGGCCGAACTGGCGCCGCTGTGGGGCAATTACCAGCGACGCGCCAGTGTGCTTGCCCGGCAGGGAGTGCGCGACGCTCAGCTGGAACAATTTCGTTGGCTGCTCGAAGAGTTGCGCGTGCAGTTGTTCGCTCAGGAATTACGCACGCCGGTGCCGGTATCGAGCAAGCGTTTGCAGAAGATGTGGGAAGGCATTTGAACCTGTACCCACGCGGGCCAGAGGAGACGGACCATGACTGAGGTTGGACTGGCATTGCTGCGCAGTATCAAGACCCTCGGACAGGGGCGGGTGTGGCTGCTGGTGTTTGGACCGGCGGTGTTGGGGTTGCTGGTCTGGGTCGGGTTGGCGGTTTTTTCTCTCGAATGGCTGATTGCCAGCCTGGTCGAGCAGCCCCCGCTGAGCTGGCTGGCCGGTTGGGGGGTACTCTGGCTGGCCAAGCTCGCGGCCGCGCTCGGCGGCTGGCTGCTGATCCTCGCCGCGGCCTTCGTTACCGCAATGCTGCTGGCGGCGATCTTCGTGATGCCCTTGCTGCTGGAGGTCGTGTCATCGACCGACTATCCGGAGTTGGCACGCCTCGGCAAGGACAGTCTGGCTGGAGCGGTTGTGAACAGCCTGGTGGCGGTGCTGGTGTTTACTGTCGGCTGGCTGCTGACCCTGCCGTTGTGGCTGATCCCCGGGCTGGCGCTGCTGCTGCCGGTGCTCTGGATGGCCTGGCTGACCCGTCGCACCTTTGCTTACGACGCGCTGTCCGTGCACGCGACGGTTGACGAGTGGTGCCTGCTGCGCCGCCAGCACGGCTTCCCGATGTTGCTGCTCGGCGTCATCCTGGCGCTGCTCGCGCACATTCCGGTCATTGGCCTGCTGACGCCGACGCTGGCGGCTCTGGCTTATACTCACTACTGCCTGGAGGCGCTGCGTCGACTGCGGCAGGGAGCCGTGGTCACGGTGATCGGCAAGCAACCCCTATTGAAGGAGCTGCGATGAGTTTTGGAGCGATCATTATCGGCGACGAGATCCTGTCGGGGAAACGTATCGACCGGCACTTCACGAGAATCGCCGAGCTGTTGCGAGTGCGCGGCTTGCGCCTGGCGTGGGCCGAATACCTCGGCGACGAGCGCCCGCGCATCACCGCGGCGCTGCAGCGCAGCCTGGCCGCCGGTGAGGTGGTGTTCTGCTTTGGCGGTATCGGCAATACACCCGACGACCATACCCGCCAGGCGGTGGCGGCGGCGCTGGGCGTCGACCTGGTCCTGCATCCCGATGCCGAACGCGAGATCCGTGCTCGTTTCGGCGCTGAGATCAACGACGTTCGCCTGCTGCTCGGCACCTTTCCGCGCGGCGTGGACATCATTCCGAACCCGTTCAACCGCATTCCCGGTTTCCGCGTACGCGATCACCATTTTCTCCCGGGTTTTCCACAGATGGCTCACCCGATGGCCGAGTGGGTGCTCGACACCTTCTATGGGCATCTCTTCAACCAGCGGCCAACGGTCGAAGAGGCTTTCCTGCTGACCGGTACGAATGCGTATGAGAGCGCGCTGCTCGGCCTGATGGAACGTATCGTTGCCGAGTTTCCAACGCTACGGCTGTTCAGCCTGCCGTCGATCTCCGACGACGGGCAGCGGCGGCACCTGGAACTGGGCGTCGAAGGCGATCCGACCCTCGTTGAGCGGGCGATGGCGACGATCCGCCAGGAGGTCGAGCGGCGCGGGATCACCTGGCGGTCGCGACCACAGTAAACCCGCCGGAAAACAAAAAACCCCGACCAGAGCCGGGGTTTCGCGCCGATCAGGTGCGGCAGAATCTGATCATTTCTTTGGGCTGAGTGCGGCGGCGGCCTGGGCGGTGGCGCTGCTGGCTGCCTTGACGTTGGTGTCGACGATGTCGGTCACCTGCTTGGCCATCTGCGACATGTTCTCGAAGGCCGTATTCGAAGCGTTCAGTAACTGCTTCACCGCGGCGCCGAAAACGTCGCCGGCGATCGGGGTGGCGCCGGTTTTCTCAATCAGGCCCGCTGCATTGTGGCGGATGTTGCTGTACTGCTCTTCCAGCACGGATGTGACTTCGCGCTGCAGATTGGCCGACAGATCGTAAAGGCTCCGCGAGTACTCCAGGAGCTTGTCTACGTTCGGGCGCGCCAGCGAGGCGGCAACGTCCTTCAACTGCTGTGGGTCCCTGACGCCGAGAAGCTGTTGCGTGCCGGTGGTGCCGGTATTGAACAGGTCGCGGCTGGCGGCGAGGTTAAGGGCGGACAACTGCTCCAGTCCGTGGAAAGCAGTGCGAGCGAGAGTCAGCAACACTTGGGCACTGGCTTTTTGGCTCTGGGCGAGTTGTTCGAGATCGATGGTGCTCATGGATATCTCCGAGAATGGCAATGGTGAAACTGGTGAAATTCGTGGCGGATACTTACTGAAGCATGCTGCCGTGTCAAACCTTCGTGAGGCGAAGCCCTCAAACCAAGTCGGGGGCTTGCCGCAGGCTGTGTGCTCAGATGTCGTTCAGGCCTTGGAACAGGACAGGTCGCGACCTATTTCTTGACGTTTGCGGCAGTGGCGCCGACAGCCTTGACGGTGGCGTTGGTCGCTGCGGCGACGTTCGCTTCGGCGATATCGGCAACCTGCTTGGCAGCCTTGTTCAAGCTGTCGAAAGCGGAACTGGCGGATGCGATTGCGGACTTGACGGCGGAGACGGCGATATCGGAACCGGCTGGCGCATTCTTGGTGGCCTTCTCGAGCAGGGAGAGAGACTGCTTCTGGAAGTCGGCGAACTGTGCTTCGAGCAGCTTGGCGAACTCTTCCTTCGACTGAGCCGAAATTTCATAAACGCTGCGCGAGTAGGCCACGGCCTTTTCGAGGCTGGGTTGAGCCAGCGAAGCCTGCACGGAGAAGAACTCTTGCGGGTCTTTGGCGCCCAGCAGGGCTTTGGCGTTGGCAACACCGTCTTCCAGAACCGAGCGAGCGGTATTCAGGTTCAACGCGGCGATGCGTTCAGCGCTGGCCAAGGCGGTGTTGGCAAGAGTCAGCAGGGCATCAACGGAAGCCTTGTTGGCGGCGGCGAATTGCTCGGGCGTATTAAACATGGTCAATCTCCTCAGGAAAAAATGGGGGCACAACACAACATACATGTGCAATGTCTACCTCACCGATTGCCGCACTCTGCGTGCGCCCAGATGTTTTGTTGCACTGCACCATGGGCTGCATTATAGTCGTCCGAAAAGACTTGTCAAGCATTTTTTGTTGCGCCGCACCAAATTGCATGTGCACCTAGGGTAATGTTTTATAAGCATTGTTGATATGCCATTGCGGGTATGTCCTGACTATTGCTGCGAATTGCCCTGCTGCGCGGCAACTTGGGGCGGCAACGGCGAGTCGGCAAAATTCCCGGCGAATGCCCGTGAACGACATGTGGCCAGGTCGGTGGAGCATATTCCCGGGTTTCTCTCACGGTCTCTGGCGTGCTAAGAGAAGCTGCCAGGGCGCCGCTCCTAGCTCTCGTGATGCCGACACCTTTCCTTCAGATACGACTCCAGCGATGCGCACAACGCCTTGGTTTCTTCATCAACCGCAGACAGGTTGATTTCCTTTGCGTCCGTTGCCCCTTGCTGCTGCTCAAGGGCAGCAAGCTGCTTTTCAAGGCGGACGGCCCCAAAGTTGGCGACCAGCCCTCGCAACTGGTGGGCCAACTGGGCCAATTGTGTCCAGTCGGATCTGTCGGCTGCGTCGTGCAACGCAGCCAGGTCGCCTGGTACTTGCGCCAGGAATGCTTCGCCAATGATGTCAATGATCTCGGCGTCGGCCTCCGCAAGAGCGGCACGGTAGTCGGACGCTGGCAACGCGTCCGGAACTGGATCGCGGCTCAGGCGGGACCGAATATCCTGCAACTCTTCGCGGTGTAACGGCTTCGTCAAGTAGCCATCGACGCCGGCTGAGAGGCCTCGCTGCCGGTCTTCCGGCAAGACGGCGGCGCTGAGCGCATAGATGGGGATGCGACTCACACCCCTGCTCCTTTCGAGAGAACGTATTTGCTGAGTCGCTGCAAATCCATCTACTTTGGGCATTTGAATGTCCATCAAGATGATGTCGAAGCGATCAGCCTCCCACAGGGCTATGGCTTCACGGCCGTCACCGGCGATGGTGACACGGTGTCCCCACTTGCCCAGCAACTCGATCATCAACTTCTGATTGACCGGATTGTCTTCAGCAACGAGGATGTGTAGCGATGTGACACTCTCTCTCAGCCAATGCCTCGTAATGAGTTGCCCACAAACACCGGCATCCTGCGAAAGACCGAGCAAGGCATTTATCGATGCCCTGAGTTCATCCCGATCGACGGGTTTTGTCAGGTAGGCTCCGATGCCGACCTCGTTGCAGCGGGTCCCGTCTCCCCGCACGCCGACGGAAGAAAGCATCATCAGCACTGGGCTGGGTTTCTGTTCGAGTTCATGGAGTCTCTCGGCAACTTCAAAGCCATCCATTCCCGGCATGTTGCAGTCCAGAACAATCAGTTCAAAAGCCTTGCCCTCGGCAAGGCTTGCGGCACGCATCATGAGCGCAGTCGGACCGTCGGCAGCTTCGACGACCTCCATTCCCCAATTGCCCAGATTGCGGGAGAGGATCCGTCGGTTTGCCGCATTGTCATCGACGATCAGAACCCGTTTGCCAAGCAGGTTTTCAGTTACCGGAGTACTCTGCCTGTCTGGTGCGATGCCAAAGCCGATGACAGCGTGGAAGGTACTCCCACGATCAAGCTCGCTATCGACCCAAATACGTCCGCCCATCAACCCAAGCAGGCGTCTGGAGATGGTCAGGCCAAGCCCGGTTCCGCCATAACGACGGGTCGTCGAGGTGTCCTGCTGGGTGAACGCTTCAAAGATTTCTGCCTGCTTGTCTGGCGGGATCCCGATGCCGGTATCACGCACGGCAAAATGCACCTCGGCTTGGCTGCCACAGCTACGTTCCAGCCCGACACTGAGCAGGATCTCACCCTGTTCGGTGAACTTTATCGCGTTGTTGAGCAGGTTGATCAGTACCTGCCGCAGCCGTCCCGGGTCGCCGAGCAACTGACGCGGCACATCGGGGGCCACGTCGCTCAACAGTTCAAGATTTTTCTCGTTGGCACGGATCGCAATGGGTTTCAGGACACTGCCAATCAATCCGATCAGGTCAAACGAAATCGTTTCGACGCTGAGCTTGCCGGCCTCGATCTTGGAGAAGTCCAGGATATCGTTGATGATGGTCAGCAATCCGGCGGCCGAGGATTTCACGATGTTCAGGAACTCGCGTTGCTCGTCATCGAGTTCCGTTTCAAGCACCAGCTCGGTCATTCCGATGACACCATTCATTGGTGTCCGAATTTCGTGGCTCATGCTTGCCAGGAACTCCGATTTCGCTCTACTGGCATCCTCCGCGCGCACCACACTGACCCTGAGGTTACCGGCCATCTCCTCGAGCTGCCTGCTTTTCTCACGCAGCTCACTCTCCACCATTTCGCGTCGCTGAATTTCGCCGGTCAGTGAAGCATTGAGTTCCTGCAGCACAGAACTTCGCAGGCTGGACTCAAGCATGTCCTCCTGCAGCTTGGCGGTACGTTGCCGCATGCGGTCGTACATGACCGCACCGAACAGGACCAGTAGCGGAACGGCGCTCGCCAGATAAAGGAACAGGCGGGGGGTGATGTGACCATAAATATCTTCTTCGGACAGGATCGTGACCAGCGACAAGGGCATTCCCGAGATCTTGGTCCTCAGGGCCAGCAGTGCCGAATCATGCGATCTCGGGTCACCCTGAAGTGACGAAAACGGGTTTTCGCTGATCGCCGTCAGTTTGTCCTCGGGTAAGTTCACCAATGACTGAGCAATCCCTGCAATGGCCGAACCTTGCCCGACAAGCTGGAGTGGCTGGCCTTGATCGGTAAGCAACAGTTCCTCATACCCGGTTCCGGGTGAAGGGGAAATCAGATATCTCGAAAGCTGTCCCAGGTCACCAATGGTCACGACAGTACCGGCCTGGCTCTCTTTGTAGTGCACCGGCGCGGTGGCGACGATCTGCCTGTTCGCCGGGGTAATGTCCAGCACCAATGCGTCTTGGGATGAACTTGGCAGTCCGGGAGGGTCGTCGCCGGGGGGGATGTCTACCAGGATTTCGCCGTCATCGCCATAGAGCAGGATGCGGCTGTAAATGGGCTCCCCGCGAATCTTCTTTTCCATCTGCCGCCGGAAGCGAACATCGATCGCATCAAGGTTGGCGTTGAGCCCGTACTTGAGCGACATTCCCAGGGCTTTATTGACCAGAAAGTTCTGGATTTCGGGTACTTCCGCGAGTTCTGCGGCACCGTTCAGTCGATCGACAGCGAAGTCGGCAAGTGCCGCCGCACGCCGCTTGCTGTCAGCGACAATGCGCACCTCGGCCGCCGCTCGTAGTTGCTCCTGAGAACTGAATGCGTGCCAGAGTAGCAACCACGCATAAATGCAGAAAGCGGCCGCAACAATCAGCGGCCATCGGGAGCGAATCGACGAAAGCACGACCGGCTTCGACTCTGATCTCAGCCTTTCCTGGCGAAGAAACTCGGGAAATAGCGCCGGATGCCCGGGTAATATTTGTTGACCAGCTTGTCGTAGGTTCCGTCAGCCTTGATCTTGCGGAGGTAGTCGTTGAACGCGGCTCGCAGTTCCGGCGAGGACCTGGGGAATGCTGCCGCCAATTGTTGTTCTTCCGAGATCGGACCCAGAACCTTGATCTTGCCAGCCCATTTTTGCAGGTCGAGGATGGCATCCGGAACGTCCAGCAGGGTGAGTTCCGCATCCTTGTTCAACAGTGCCGGAATCATCTCGTTGAGATTGGTACTCCTGGTATAGGCGCGCAGATCGATACCCGTTCCCTTCAGGCCATAGTTTGCCGGGTCGAGGCAGGTTCTTTCCATGACCAGGAGGCTTTTCTTGCCGATCATCGCCTTGGTTTCGTGGATGTCCTTTTCGAGACTGCCACTGTCCTTGATCGGCGTGTAAGGCGATTCGGCTCGGGCGACCAGGAGCACTTGTGAAGGGAATGTCGGTTCCGAATACAAGAGAACCTTTTCGCGCCAGGGCAGTACGGTGAATCCCGTTGCAATCATGTCACCGAGCACCGGGAAGTCCCCATCCAGCAAGACGTCACCGTCTTTGCGCACGACATTCTTGCCCAGCAAATCGCGAATGACGTTGTAGAAGTCGGTATAGACCAACTGATACTTGACACCAATATGCCTGGCGAAGCCCTTCACCAGGTCCACATCAAATCCGTCCCCGTCGCCGGTAACGAAATTGGCATACCTGATGCCGAGGTGCCGAATTTCGCCGCGTGCCTGAATTTCCTTGAGATCGGCGGCCCAGACCTGGCTTGCGACTACCATGGTCAGGAAGCCGCAGAGGAGAAAGTTGAAAACCATTTTGTGCCGTTTCATGGACATGCCTCCGAACGGTCAGAATTGCAGAACACAAGGACAGGATTGCCGGCTGGATTACTCTTCCTTGTCGCCGTAGTTCTCCCGTATCGCGAGAACCTGGTCCCATGCTTCGAAAAAGGCCTTGACGCATGCTGGATCGAAATGCGATCCGGACTGTTCCCGGATATACGCGGCTGCACGCGAAATATCCCAGGCTTTCTTGTAGGGGCGACACGAGGTCAGGGCGTCGAAAACGTCGGCTAGCGCTACGATGCGTCCATAAAGCGGAATTTCATTGCCGGCGAGTCCCTTGGGATAACCGCTGCCGTCGAACTTCTCATGATGGCTACAGGCAATGACCGCCGCAGCTTGCAGTTTTGGCGAACTGCTGCCGAGAAGGATTTGGTAGCCGATGGTGGCATGTGTTTTCATGATTTCGAATTCGTCTTCGGTCAGCCGTCCTGGTTTCAGGAGAATCTCGTCACGAGTTCCGACTTTTCCCAGGTCGTGCATCGGCGCGGCCTCAAAGATGAGTTCTTGCTCCTGGACCGGCAGCTTCAGTCCGGCGGCAATCAAGCGTGAATAGTGTGCCATACGCATGATATGGGCCCCCGTTTCCGGGTCGCGATACTCGGCTGCTTTGGCAAGACAGAAGATGGTTTCGCGCTCTCTTGCCGCGATCATTTTTGTCGCAGCGGCCACCTCGCTGGCGAGCAGTGCTGCCCGATCAGCCAGCAGTTTCTGGCTGCGGCGCAGGGCAGCCATGTTGCGGATTCGGGCAATGAATTCGTTCTTGTCAACAGGCTTCGTCAGGAAATCGGTAGCCCCCGCCTGCAGTGCCTTGTAGCGAACTTCCACGAGATTGTTGGCAGTAACCATGACGACAGGGATGTCGCCCATTTCCGGTAGCTGGCGAAATCGCTGAATGAACTCAATGCCATCCGGCGCCGGCATCATGTAGTCTACCACGACGATATCCGCGCCATGCGCCTTGCACCATTCGAGCCCGGCTATGGAGTGTTTGAAGGTCAAGGGCTCAATATCGCCGCAGCGTGCTACCAGATTCTTGAACAGCATCAGGTTGATGTCAGAATCGTCGACGATTACCACCGAAAGTCTCATGGCTGACATCTTTCATGCAGAGGGCTACGGTTTCTGATGGCCAGAGCCAAGGATCGATGGCGGGTTAACCGAGGTAAAGCCTGGAGAACGCCGAAGACATTACCCATGATGCATCAATTCCAAGACGTATGATTACAGCTTGCAAGTCTAACTTGAATTGGCCATTCGCAATATAGGGGAAATAGGGCCAACCCTCCGCAGTCAGCAGGCAGCAATTCGGGTCGACTGGAACTGGGCGGGCTTGGATTCAGACTCGGCCAGACAAGGGAGGCAAGGTGGATGACTGCGAATACGCTTGTGCTTCACCTCACCGGGGAGGGCGTGTATGCACCTTTACGCTGAACTCAAGACACGGGCGTTTCAGTTGGTGTCCGCTGTCGCCCACGTCCTGTCGAGAACCCGCGTGGGAGCCGCACTCCTGCCGCCCGCTTCCACTAGAATGGGCGCTTTGCCAGACTGCGACCAGCGATGATGATCCGCACCCGTTTTGCGCCTTCTCCTACCGGTTTCCTGCATATCGGCGGTGCGCGCACTGCACTTTTTTCCTGGGCTTACGCCCGCCGCCACGCGGGCAGCTTCATCCTGCGCATCGAGGATACCGACCTCGCCCGATCCACACCCGAGGCAGTGCAGGCGATCCTGGACGGGATGCAGTGGTTGGGTCTGAACTACGATGAGGGGCCGTTCTACCAGATGCAGCGGATGCCCCGTTACCGCGCCGTGATCGAGGAGATGCTCGCCGCTGGCAGCGCCTATCGCTGCTACATGACGCCGGATGAACTCGATCGTCTGCGCGAGGAGCAACGTGCGCAGGGCCTCAAGCCACGCTATGACGGCCGCTGGCGGCCCGAGCCGGGCAAGACGCTGCCAACGCCGCCAGCCGGGACGCCGGCCGTGGTGCGTTTCAGAAATCCCGCTGGGGGAGTGGTGGCCTGGGACGATCTGGTCAAGGGACGTATCGAAATCGCCAACGCCGAACTGGATGACCTGATCATTGCGCGCGCCGATGGTACTCCGACGTACAACTTCTGCGTTGTCGTCGATGACTGGGAAATGGGCATCACACACGTCATCAGGGGCGACGACCACGTCAACAACACGCCGCGCCAGATCAACATCCTGCAGGCGCTTGGCGCGCAGGTGCCGCTTTATGCGCACCTGTCGATGATTCTTGGCGGCGATGGCCAGAAACTGTCGAAGCGGCACGGTGCGGTCAGTGTCATGCAATACGACGACGCAGGCTACCTGCCCGAAGCGGTGCTCAATTACCTGGCGCGCCTGGGCTGGTCGCACGGCGACGACGAGATTTTTTCGATGTCGCAGTTCTGTGAATGGTTCGAACTCGACCATATCACGCCATCGGCAGCGCAGTTCAATACCGAAAAGCTGAACTGGCTCAATGCCCACTATCTCAGGAGCGTCGACGCGGAGCGGCTGGAGTCGTTGCTCCGGGGGCGCCTGGAGGCACGCGGTGTTACCGTTGCGGCGAGTCCGTCGCTGGCCGCCATCATCGCGCTGCACAAGGGCAGGGTCGGCAACCTCAACGAACTGGCCGACGTGGCTGAAGTCTTCTATATCGACCTGCAGCCCAAAGCCGAACTCCTGGCGAAACACCTGACGCCGGAAACTTTCGCGGTGCTGAGCGATTTCGTTGCCCACCTCCCCGATGTCGTCTGGGAGAGCGGTGCCATCGGCGCATTGATCAAGGACTGCGTCGCCAGGCACGGGTTGAAGATGCCCAGGCTCGCGATGCCGCTGCGCATCCTGCTGACTGGCCTTGAGCAAACGCCGTCGGTCGATGCACTGGTCGCGATTTTTCCGCGCGAGATGGTGCTCAAACGACTGGCTGCAGCCAGCGAGGCCAGGCATTCACCGGCCGGGTGTTCCTAGCGCGCTGCCGCGGCGCCGGGACGGACATCCGCCGCGCAAGGCAGTCTGTTGTCAACAAATAGATCTGTCCGGTTTTGTAGCAAATGAATGGTCCACTTTGACCGGGGCGGGGAAAGCGGTGGAGGGCGTAGCCCGGAACCGATTGCCCCGCCCCGGGCGGCCGCGGCGGACCTAC
>JAKOZI010000107.1 GCA_029780075.1 Pseudomonadota bacterium | reverse complement strand
CAAACTGCTCGCACGCGCCAACAAACTCGTCAAAATACGTGTCGCTTGGGTATGCTTCCATATGAAGGGGTCTCCTGTGGCGGTACGTAATCGCCTCGTAACCGGTTACATACCACCCGAGAGACCTCTTCACCAGGCCCTTTATGCCCCCACGCTTTGATCTGCCTACGATCTTTCGTGGCCAAAAAGATCCACACCCAAGGCATATGCCTGCTCGGCTTTGGCCGTCGAACATGCTATTTGCTGGCCTCCTGCAGGTCTGGGGATCGACTTGCCATTGACTCTCGGTGTGCTCTTGAGGATAACCCGCTCATGCCATGCCCCTGAAGTTGTGGCTAGTGTAGTCGAGTTCCCAATTGATTTCCGACAAACTGTCGACAGGTCAAAGGCGCACCCACGCTGGCAGTCATCAAGGGGCGATTCAGCTGGATTCGCGCCGATTATCCAGCCCGGTGTCTGTGTGTGCTGTGAAGCTTATGGATTGAAGGTTCAGGCCGCATGCTCCCGAGGCAGGGGTCGAGCCGCGGGTGTACAGGGAACACCCCGGCGCGCAATTTTGCGCAGTGTGCGACGAAGGCGTACACTCGAACCCTACCGTTCGCACGGCTTCACCATTTACAGCACGCTTACCTTCGTGGTGACGTACTCTCCGTTTTCACTTTGCCGCCGAGTTCATTCCAAGCGTGTCGGCGACAAGTCAAGGGCTCTCGATGCGACAGCTTTCCCCCAGTGGCCAGCACGCCATCAGCGAAATTTCACAGCGTCATGGCTTCAGCACCCATGCCGTGCTGTGCATGCTCGAAGCAGTGATCAACGGCAACGGCAGCATGGCGCAGTTCTCTCATCCTGAATTCTCCGGTTCGGGTCAGTGGATGCGTGGTGGCATGGTCATGGTGTCGGATATCTTCGACAACTACCTCAAAGCGCGCGTCGACGGTTTGTGCAACGAACTGTCGAACCTGGTCGCGGCGCAGCCGGATCTGGTCCGCGGCGGCAGCTTTCAGTCGCAAACCCAGGGCAGCCAGGGCGCTTGCAATCCTGCGCAAGCATCGGGCGCTTTCTCCGGCGTGCGCCAGCCATGCGGTGCAGGGTCCATGGGTCCGGTGAGCCTGTTCGTGCCATCCGCGCCCGGCACTTCCGGTGACTGGTGGCCCGAAAACCTGCTTGAACCGAACAGTACCGGTGCACAGAATGGTGTGCGCTATGCCTACTTTGCGCAGGCGCAACGGTTGGCGATCGACGTCGGCGGCACGGTCACCGTCTACGACACGCTCGATCACCAGATCGGCGGTTTCTCGCAGCAGCAGTCGGTCGGCGGCACGCTGAGCTTCGCCAGCCAGTATGGCTTGATCGATGTCGCGAGCCTGCCGGTGGTCTGGGCCACGGGTCAGTCACCACGGTCAGCGGCGACTCCGGCAAGCACACAGCAGCCGGGCAGCGCATCGCAGGCGGCGGCACCGACTGGTCGAGAACAGGATGTCTTCGCGGTGATTGAAAGACTTGCCGACCTCAGGGCCAAGGGCATCCTCAGTGACGAGGAGTTCTCCGCCAAGAAGGCAGAATTGTTGAGCCGCATTTGACATCCTTCGGTTTGCAGATTGGGGTTGACGACCAAGCGGTGAACGGGTCTTGTCTTGTGGTCAGCTGCGAGCACGGCGGACGCGAAGTGCCGGCGGCCTACGCGGCCTTCTTTACCGGTCACGAGGGATTGCTGGAAAGCCACCGCGGTTGGGATGCTGGCGCATTCCAACTGGGTCGGCAGATCGCCGAGGCATTCGCCGCTCCGTTCTACGCCTCGATGACGACCCGCCTGCTGGTCGACCTGAACCGGTCGATGGGTCATCGCCACCTCTTTTCCGAGGTCACGCGTGGGCTTGCGCGTCTGCAGCGACAGGAGATCGTCACCAGACACTATCGGCCGCACCGGGACGCCGTTGAATGCGAGATCGCCCGCCACATTGCCGAGGGGGAGCAGGTGATCCATATTGCCTCACACAGTTTCACGCCAACGCTCAACGGTGTTGTCCGGCGTGCCGACGTGGCCTGGCTGTACGACCCCAGGCGAGTCCGGGAATCCGCGCTGGCGCAACGTTGGCAGGCGGAACTCGGGCAACGTCTGCCAGCGCTCCGGTTGCGTCGCAACTATCCCTATCAGGGTCGCAGCGACGGCCTCGCATCGCTGTTGCGCAAACGCCATCCGGATAATGCCTACATCGGCGTCGAGCTCGAAGTCAACCAGCGTTTTGTGCAGCGCGGGGGAACGGCCTGGACGACGCTGCGTCGCTTCCTGGTCGAGTCACTCGCCGCAGCGCTGTGCATCGAGCGGGAACACCGCTCGGTATGAGCGGGACGTCTGGTGTTGTCACCATTGCAATGGCGGCAACTCGCTGAAGACCTTGCGTGTGCCGGCAATCCAGTGCTGCTTCAGTGTCTCGAAGTAGCTGTCGCCGGTGTCGAAGCGACGCTTCATGGTGACCTTCAGGCTGTTCCGCGCGTAACAAAGCCGGTCGATCGGCATGCCCACCGACAGATTGCTGAGCATCGTCGAGTCGAAGGAGACCAGTACGCACTTGCTGGCGTGAGTCGCTGGCGAAGATGAGACCGTCTTCGAGCTTGACACTCACGCAGTACGTCATTGCTCTGAGGTCACGTCGGCCCAGACTCTGAAACCCTCCAGCGTGTTCGGGTCGAAGGTGCTGGCCAGTGCCGACATCGCAGGCATCGCGGCCGCGAGCAATCAGCACGTGACCGACTCGCGGGGTATTGTTGCGCGCGTCGAAGGTGTATGTACCAGCGGTCGCCAAGAAAAGCCTCGAACCAGCCTGCGAAATCCATGCTCCCGTAGGGAGGCTCGGTACCGTAATCGCCCAGATAGCCGGTGCAATAGCGCGCCGGTATGTTCATGCAGCGGCAGAACGCGATGGCGAGGTGCGCGATCTGGTGGCTTCTCTCGCGGCAAGCACACACGCTTGCCGGTCTGGAGGCGTCGGTCTGTTCGGCAGCGAACATTCCGACGTTCCGGGACGATGCCTGGCGGGGAGAGCGGGCTGTACGGTGGAGAGCGCGGGTGGCGCGGAGTGAAGGCCGAAGTCCATGCCGTCCCGACTTGAGTTCTGGTAGTACCGCAGTCCGGTCTGGAGGAGAGGTCTCAGACACGAGCATGGTAGTTGTCCGCCAGCATGCCGCGTCGCTGCCTGGATGCATCCCTGCCGTGCCGGAAGCCCTGTATAGTTGTGCGCTCCGTAGGCGCCAAAGACCTGCGGCTTATCAATGCGGCGTTGCCCATCGCCACGCTGCAACGTCACCTTTACCGACCGAAGTCGGTTTCGCCTCGGAGAAAGCAGGTTCCATGCGACTCAAAGCGGGCTGCGAGATGACCCTTGAAGCATCCGACCCTTGTCCGGTGGTGGGCATGTTGTGCCCGCGCAGCGGCGTGGCACAGTGGCTCACCAGCGAAACCTATCTCTTTGAGCCGCAGGTGCACAACACCGAATACGTCGATACCTACGGCAACCGCTGCCTACGCTTCGTTGTACCGCGCGGACAGATGCGTCTAAGGGTTGAGGCGACAGTCGAGACCGAGGATACGATCGCCGTCGATTGGGGCGCGCTACCGACGCCCATCGCTGCGGTTCCGGACGATGTGCTGCTGTTCCTGCTACCGAGCCGCTATTGTCCTTCCGACAAGATGGCCGGGCGCGCCGAGCTGATGATGGCCGGTTGGGCACCGGGGTATGCGCAGGTCGAAGCGATCCGGGTCTGGATACACCGTTACATCAGCTACGTGTATGGTGTCAGCGGTCCGACGACCGACGCCATCGACACGCTCGAACGCGGCGCCGGTGTTTGTCGCGACTTTGCACATGTTGGCATCGCACTCTGCCGCAGCGTCCGCATCCCGGCCCGGATGGTCGTTGGCTATCTCCACGGTCTCGATCCGATGGACCTGCACGCCTGGTTCGAGGCCTACCTTGGTGGCCGGTGGTACACCTTCGATGCGACGCAGGACCAGCCGCGCGGTGGGCGCATCGTCGTCGCTTACGGGCGCGATGCTGCCGATGTCGCCTTCCTCTCCAACTATGGTGACCTGAGTGTGGTGGGTCTGAGGGCTTGGGTCCTGCGCGACGACGTGCTCAGGGCCTGAACCGCCGTGGGTGAGTCAGCGGGTCAATGTGGCTGCAGCTGCAGCAACGGCCATCGAAAAGTCACCACATGCCACGTCCCGCCGCTCTGGTCGGCCACACGTCGTCAACCAGTACGCGTGGAAGCCCAAACCCACCCACATCGTCCAGCAGGCCAACGGTGCGCCGGCGGCAGGGCGCCATTTCCAGGCTGTCGTTTTGCCAAGCGTGCTCGACCAAACCCCTTGAGCGCTCATCAGCGGCGACCTCCAGACTGGTCGGACTGGATTCGGCGGCATGGCATTTGCGCACGGGAAGGGTGGGAAGCTCATCGGCATCCAGAGCAGTATGAGTGTGGGCATTGGTCAACTGGCCGCCGAATTCTGCGCGGCACCCGCCGGGGTGCTGCTCGCGCGCCGATCAAAGCCGGTCGAGGCACCGGCATCGCGACGCTAGCGTGCTATTGCATGGTACACCGCGTCCTCCACGTTTTCCAGGAAGACGAATTCGAGCCGCTTTTTCGCCTCTTCTGGAACCTCCTCAAGGTCCCGGCGATTCCTGGCTGGTAACATCACCCGCCCGATGCCGGCGCGCATCGCAGCCAATACCTTGTCCTTGATGCCGCCGACCGGCAGGACGAGTCCGCGCAGGCTGATCTCGCCGGTCATCGCGGTGTCGTTGCGTACCGGGTGATCGGTGAACAGCGAAGCCAGCGCGACGAACATCGCCACGCCCGCACTTGGGCCATCCTTTGGAATGGCACCTGCCGGGACGTGCACATGGACGTTGCTCCTCTCGAAGCAGCCGCCATCGATGCCGAGGCTGCCGGCATGCGTCTTGACCAGGGTTAGCGCCGCCTGAGCGGATTCCTTCATCACTTCGCCGAGTTGCCCGGTAAGGATCAGCTTGCCGTCACCGCTGGTACGGCTGGCTTCGACGAACAGTATGTCGCCACCGACCGGTGTCCATGCCAGACCGGTGGCTACCCCGGCCAGGCCGGTGCGCAGCGCGACTTCGTTGTCGAATTTGCTGGGCCCAAGTATCCCGGCCAGGTCGCTTTCCTCGACGTGCATCGCCGATACCGTGCCCTCGGCGATATTCACCGCGGCGTGTCGGCAGACCGCACCGATCTGCCGTTCGAGCGAGCGCACGCCGGCCTCGCGCGTGTAATCTCGGATCAGCGCCACGAGCGCCGGATCAGACCATTCGATCTGACCTTGCTTGAGGCCATTCTGGTCGATCTGGCGCCCGACGAGGTAACGTCGCGCGATCTGCAGCTTTTCCTCCTGCGTGTAGCCGGGCAGGTGAATGATCTCCATGCGGTCCCGAAGTGGTCCCGGAATGCCGTCCAGTACGTTGGCCGTGGTGATGAACAACATTCGTGACAGGTCGTAGGGCAAAGCGAGATAGTTGTCGCGGAAGGTGCTGTTCTGTTCCGGGTCGAGGACCTCCAGCAGCGCGGCCGACGGGTCACCCTGAATGCCGCTGCCGAGCTTGTCGATTTCGTCGAGCATCATCACGCACCCGCGCGTTCCTGCCTTGCGGATGGCCTGAATGATGTTCCCGGGTAGGGCGCCAATATAGGTGCGTCGATGGCCGCGTATTTCGGCCTCATCGTGAACGCCGCCGAGAGAGGCGCGCACAAACTTGCGCCCGAGCGCTTTGGCGATTGACTGTCCCAGCGAGGTCTTGCCGACGCCAGGCGGACCGACAAAGCACAAAATTGGCCCGTGGCCGCTCGGGTTGAGCTTGCGTACCGCAAGAAACTCGATGATGCGTTTCTTGATCTGGTCGAGACCGAAGTGGTCGGCGTCCAGGATGCGGCGGGCGTCGGCAATCTCGATACGATCTGGCCCAGGCTCCTGCCAAGGCAGCTCGACCAGCCAATCGAGGTAGGCGCGCAGCATCGAGTACTCGGCCGAACCGTCAGACGTGTGCTCCAGGCGCTTCAACTCCTTGTTCGCCTGGGTCGCGACTTCTTCGGGCATCTGTGCGTCGGCGATCGCCTTGCGCAGCGCCTGCATTTCAAGCACATTGCCCGAGTCACCCTCACCGAGTTCCTTCTGGATCGACTTCAACTGCTCACGCAAGAGGTATTCGCGTTGCCGCTGGTCGATACTCGCCTTGGTCCGCTCGTCGAGTTCGCGTGACAACTGCAGCACCTCGAGACGCCCAAGCAGACAGGCGAGAACGATGTCGAGCCGGTGTGTCAGGTCGATGGATTCAAGGACTCGCTGGCGATCGGCGATCTTGAGTTCGGTAACGCTGGCCACCAGGTCGGCAAGAGCGCCCGGCTGGGCAATCCCTTTGACCGCGTTGGCCAGTTCCTGTGAGACTTGCGGCAGATACTGCAGGACTTTGAGCGCGCGCTCACGAAGCTGGATCAGGCGCGCTTCAATCTCGCTGTCGGTTGCCTCCGGTTCGTCGATGCGTTCGATCCGAGCAACCGGGAAGGGATAGCCATGCAGGTATTCGTCGACCCGAAAGCGCTGCAGCCCCTGGCAGACGATGACATGCGTGTTGTCCGGGAGAGTCACGTAACGCAGAATGTTGGCTACGGAACCGACCAGGCAAAGATCTTCGGATCCTGGCGTTTCGATCTCGGCGTCCCGCTGCAGGAGTATGCCAACCGGTCGCTCCGTCTTCACGGCCTGCTGCGCCGCCAGTATCGACTGCTCACGGCCGATGGTCAGCGGCAGGATCATGCCTGGAAACAGAACCACATTGCGCACCGGGACGATGACCATCGCATCGTCGGGAATCACCAGGACACCGGTGCTGGCCGCGCGCGTGTCGCGGTTGGCATCTGTCCTGTCAGTTCGCATGCTCTTGGCTCACTCAATGGGGTGCAGGACGAGCACCAGGCATCCGTCCTCGAGGAATTGTTCGTGCAGTTGGAAGTCACCGGGAGGCAGCGAAATGCGGCGCTCGAACCGCCCATAGGGGATCTCCAGGCGGTGGATCGCGGCGCGATGGAAGGCTGGCGGCAGCGGGCGCTGACCTCGCACCAGCAGGCCCGCTTGGTCAAGGACGACTTCCACCTGTCGCGAACTGACTCCGGGCAGAGCGACCAGAAGTCTGAGTTCATCACCGTTCTCGAACAGATCGACCGATGGCTCCCAGGAGGGTACGGAGTGCCGGGATTCGAGCGTAAAAAAACGCCGTTGCAGTTGCTCCGCACCTTGGAGAAGGTCGAACGCCTCAGCCCACATCCAGAAGCTCCGGTTACGCGATCGCATTGAGCCCACCCTCTGATCTGCAGCTTGCCGGATGATTCAGGCGTTTTCTGCTTCGCATGCCGAGCAGTCAATCTGGAACAACATGCGGTCTTCGAGGCGGATCGCGGTCAGGTGGCGGCCCCAGAAGCAACCGGAATCGAGCGCCAGCAGGTTGGGCTCGACCCGTAGTCCGAGCGCCGACCAGTGGCCGATGACGAGCACGTCGGTGGCGCTGCGTCGGCCTGGAACCTCGAACCATGGGAGGTGATTGTCGGGAGCCGCCGACAACTCGCCCTTGGTCTTGAATTCCATCACGCCTTCTGGCGAGCAGAAGCGCATCCTGGTCATCGCGTTGACGATTACTCGCAAGCGAGGCCAGCCCTCCAGCTCCTCGCTCCACGCCGCTGGTTCGCTACCCCACATGTTGGCCAGAAAATCCAGATACGTGGGGCCGCTGAGTGCCGCCTCAACCTCCGCTGCCAGCGCGCGTGCCTGGGCTACCGTCCACTGCGGCAACAATCCGGCATGAACCATGCAGAACTCGCCTTCGTGGTGGCAAAGTGGGCGATGACGCAGCCAGTCGAGCAAGTCTTCACGGTCCGTTGCATTGAGGATCTCGTCCAGCGTATCACCTCGACTTCGCCTGCCAAGTCCAGCTGCCGTCATCAGCAGGTAGAGGTCGTGATTTCCCAGGACAGTAATTGCGGCGCTGCCGAGATCCCGCACGAAGCGCAGGGTATCCAGGGAGCGTGGGCCGCGGTTGACCAGATCGCCGACCAGCCACAGGCGATCGCTTGTGGCGTCGAAACGGCATTTTTCAAGCAGAAGCTGCAGCGAGTCGAAGCAGCCCTGAATGTCGCCGATTGCGTAGGTCGCCATGCCAGCTAGATTTCTGCGCGCTGTTGTTGCCAGCGCCAGGCGTCGCGGCACATCTGGTCGATATCTCGTCGTGCTTGCCATCCCAGTAAATCTGCGGCCCGTTGCGGGTCTGCGTAGCATGTCGCGACGTCGCCTGCCCGACGTGGTACCAGGGCGTAGGGTATCGGCCGACCACTGGCGGTCTTGAAGGCACGAATCATGTCGAGTACCGAGTATCCACAACCGGTGCCAAGGTTAACCGTCAGTAGCCCATCATTGGCAAGCAGATAATTGAGTGCAGCAAGGTGGCCTTCGACAAGATCCATTACATGGATGTAATCACGCACTCCCGTGCCGTCGGGCGTCGGATAATCGCTGCCGAAAACGCTTAACTGCTGGCGCGTTCCGTCGGCTACCTGTGCCACGTAAGGCAGGAGGTTGTTCGGTACGCCATTCGGTTCCTCGCCAATCAGGCCGCTTTCGTGTGCGCCGACCGGATTGAAATAACGCAGGCGCGCAATCCGCCATTCCTTGTCAGCGTGTGCCAGATCGGCAAGGATGTCTTCAATCATCAACTTGCTGGCGCCGTAGGGATTGGTCGCCGAGCGCGGGAAATCCTCCCGAATCGGTACCGTGGCCGGGTCGCCGTAGACCGTGGCCGAGGAACTGAAAATCAGCGTCTTCACCGCCACTTCCGCCATGACTTCGCACAAGGCGATCGCCCCGCCGACGTTGCAATCATAATAGCGCAGAGGCTGCGCTACCGATTCGCCGACCGCTTTAAGCCCGGCAAAATGGATGACGGCATCGAATTTCGACGTGGAGAAGACCTGCCGCAGTAGCGCTCGGTCCCGGACGTCGCCAAGAAAGAATGCCGGCCGCTGCCCAGTAATTCGTGCTACACGATCGAGCACCTCGACACGGCTGTTCGACAGGTCGTCGACGACCGCGACAGCGTGACCCGCCGCCAGCAGTGCAACGCAGGCGTGCGAGCCGATATAGCCTGTACCCCCGGTGACTACGACGTTCATTTTCCGGCTTCCCTTACTGCCTTGTGTATTCCGAACCGACCCGGTCGGTGGGCAACATAATCTCCGGCGAACGCATGGCCGGCATACCGCAATATCCGTAGCAAGCAGCAGCGATTATTCTGCCGGCCTTGATGTCGGTCGTGCAATTATCAACCCGTGCAGCAAGCTGGCGCACATCTTTATACCTGGCAGGCCAGTCGCACAATCGTTCGAAGTTATGAAAACTAGCGAAATCGCGCTATCCGCTGCTATGGGGAAACGAGAAATTCGTCCTTTTGCCGGCCCTGGGCTTCAAGGCTGGTCAGCCAGTTCGGGGCTTTTCCTCGACCAGACCAGGTTTCGCCATTCGGGCCGCGGTACTTGATGGCTACTGGCGTCCTGATTTTTGCAGCAATGATTCCTGCGCCCGCGCCGGTCATTTTGAAGCCGAGATCGGTGGCCGTCAAACCATGCTCGGCAATCAACTGCCTGGTCCGGGCGATGGCATCCGCCAACTCCGCTTGCCGTGCTTCTTCGAT
>JAKOZI010000096.1 GCA_029780075.1 Pseudomonadota bacterium | reverse complement strand
GAGAAAACTCGTCATTCCCGCCGCGTAGCACGCACCGGGCAACGTCCCTGTAATCACGATCCGGTCGTAGCAGGAGAGCGTTCCGGCAAGCCGCTCGTGATAGCGATCGGTCAGCATCTGTGTCATGGTCGCCTCCGCTCATCCCGTTTTGGCTATGACAGAACCCTCATCCTGTTTGGTTCCGGCTTCGCCGGCTTAGGCTATCAAACTCGTCCATCGGGATTCTCCTCAGTCATGTGCTTGGCGGCTCACGACCTGAAGTTTCCCTGATGGACTCCCTGAAATGTCAAACTTCTACCGCCACCCCGGCAGAGCCGGGGGATTTCCCGTCTTGGTTAAGGCGGTTCCTTCCGCGTCACCAGCCGCTTGCCGGGGAATGGGGAATCAGGGCTTCGGGCCTCCCGGCAACAGTCGCAAGCCCGCTGGCAGAGACTCGCCGAAGGCGCGCCGTTCATCGGCCTTGTCGAGTTCGATCACGGTCCGGACCTGGTTGATCCAGGTGACACTGGCGTTGCACGCCGACAGGCGCGCCAGGACCTGCTCGCGCAACGCGTCGGCAAGGTCGCGCGAGCGGTCGCCGGTCAGGCGGGCGATCTGCGTGGCCGCAAAAGCCGCCGGTTCGACCCGCTTCCAGTCGATCGCCAGCAGAGCCTGCAGCCAGCGCTCGGCGACCTCGGGCGGTACCACCTGATGCGCGCTGCCGTACAGCGACTGCCGAGCGCCGAGGCGGCCGAGTGCCCACCAGCCCAGCGGCTTCTCGGAGGCCTTGCGTAGCCGGTCGAGCAGCCAGTCGCCGATGTCCACCTTGCGGGTGATCGCCAGCCGTTCGAGCGACGCGACCAGGCGCAGCATGTCGTCGTGACTGCCGGCAATCGCCGTCGCCAGGCGGCTACGCGTCCGGGTCGCCTCGCTGCGCAGGCACGGAGTGACTTCGCCCAGCAATTGTTCCTGCTGGGCGGGTGGCAGACCGCCGGCAGCGCGTCGCCAGAGGGTCCACCATTCGGACCAGTTCTGGCTCTCGTGGACATACTGGATTCCCTGCGGCAGCAATTCGCACAGTTGCTCGATCCGCCATTCGTCGAGCGGGTCGCCCAGGCCGGGGCGCAGGCAATAGCCGCAGAGGTTGAGCCACAGGCGTTCGTGCTCCGCCGAGCGGCGGCGGCGGCGTGAGCGCTGCATCAGGGCGTCGAACAGGGCGCGCAGCAACGGCATCTCCCAGTCGTCGCGTTTGCCCAGCAGGTGTTCGAGATGCGCACGCAAGCGCCGGACCTCCTTGTTGTCGACCGGCTGCGAGCTGGCCCCGAAGATGCGCTCGATGGCCTGAACGGCGTCGGCGAAACGTGCCGGCAGGGCCTCCGCGGCTGCGGCTGGCATGCCGTCGTCGCCGCGCAACTGGAATTCGAGCAACCAGCGTCGGGCCGCATCCTCGCTGCCGACGCAGTGAATTTCGAGCGTGCCGACCTCGGTCATGGCAGCCAGCAGTTGCACCCGCACGTCCCGCTGGGTGCTGCCGGCGGGTACCTGCACGACGGTGGCGATCGGCGGCAGACGGACGAAGTCCTCGTCGTCCAGAGTGGCGATCTCGCCGGGCAGGTAGCTGGCGTCAGCCACCGACGAGGCGAGGTGGAAGCGCACCGGTTGTCCCAGGCGCAGGCTGAAGGTGCGCTCCGGCAGCCGGACTTCGTACCCTTCCTCGGTGCCGCGCGGCAGCACGCAGATGCCTTGCCGCCGTTGCCCCTGTTCTTCGAGCACCAGAAAATAGCTGCGCGCCGAGCCGCCGCCGATGCGCTGCCCGTGCCCTTGCCGGACGAGTGCGTAGGCGACCGCGCCGCGTGCGACGGCGACATCGGGATTGTCGTTGTGCAGGATGCGCAGGGCAGCGCCGCGCCAGTCGCCGAGTGTGGTCTGCAGGCGTTCGGCGAGCGCCGCGGCGCGAAAGACGCCGCCATTGAACAGCAGCGTATCCGGCAGCGGCAGTTGGCCTGCGCTCAACTCGTCGCCCAGCGCCTGGCGTGCCGCCTGCGCGTGCCGTCTCAGGAAAGCGGCGACATGACGCGTGATCGCCGGGTCGGCGGGGTAGGGCAGGCCGAATTCGACGATCGCCGCGCGCCGCTGGTGGATTGGCTCATCCGGCGCGACGCGCGGGAAGAAGCCATCGACAATCAGCTGCAACACCTCGTCGCGCTGCAGTTCGACGCTGCGCGCGCCGCCGATCAGCCGCGAACCGCCGCCAAGCAGGGTCAGTTGCACCGCCGCGGGCGCGCCGGCGGCCAGTAGTTGTTCCTTGGCGGCACGGCAACGCGCCGTCAGTTGCGAAAAACGCGCCGCCGACAGGCGGCCCTCGCCGGCGGGCAGACGTCCTTCGACGAGGTGGGCGAGGGCGAGATCCATGTTGTCGCCACCGAGCATCAGGTGATCGCCGACACCGATACGCGTCAGTATCGGCGTGCCGTCCTTGATCGACACCTGGATCAGCGTCAGATCGGTGGTACCGCCGCCGACGTCGCAGACCATCAGCAAGCGCGTGGTGGCGAGTTCTTCTGCGAGTCGCTCCTGATGTCGGAAGAGCCAGTCGTAGAAAGCGGCTTGCGGTTCTTCGAGCAGGCGCAGATTCGGCAAGCCGGCCTGGCGGGCGGCGGCCAGCGTCAGCGCGCGTGCGCCTTCGTCGAAGGAGGCAGGAACGGTCAGGATCAGTTGCTGCTGTTCGAGTGGCGCCTTCGGGAAGCGGTGCTGCCAGGCGGCGCGGACATGCGCCAGATAGCTCGCGCTGGCCGCGACCGGCGAAACCTTGACGACCTCGCTGTCGGCGCCCCAGGGCAGGATTGGCGCCAGGCGGTCGACCGAGGCGTGCGAAAGCCAGCTCTTGGCGCTGCTTACCAGCCGGCCGGGGACCTGCGCGCCGAGATCGAGCGCCAGGCGGCCGGTGATCACCTGTTCCTCCGTATCCGGGGTGTGCCACGGCAGTTGCAACTCACCGGCGCCGATTTCACCGGCGGCCGGATGGTAACGCACCGACGGCAGCAGCGGCCGCGCCGCCACCTGGCCGGGCCCGACCAGTTGCTCGATCTCGAACAACTCGACCTGGCGCTTGCCCGGTGGGGTGTAAGCGACGACGGTGTTGCTGGTCCCGAGATCGATACCGACGATGTACTGTTTATTCATGGCGCTATTCATTCAGTTACTGGCTCCTTAGGTAAGCCCTTCCACAACCCTCGGGACCAAACGCCCACTCTTTCCGAAGGTCATCCGAACGACTTGCCTATGATGGTTTGGGCCGTAACTGACGTGAATTGGCCTATCCTCAGCGTAGAAGTATAAGCGGTCGAAGGGCGTGTTGGCGACAAGCCATTGCGCCACCACAAGCATATTCTCATCGTCCACGATGAAATCCACGGCAGCACCGAGGCGACTACAGATCGGCATTCCCAGGCAGTTTTTTTCATGCGCAGCATGCTGGTCGAGCTTTTGGGCAATGCGACCCGGAATTTGCTTGGCGAGTTGCGAGGAGCAGAAGCCGTAGGTCAACCGGATCATGCCGAAATAGTCGATTACCGGGTCCAGCACGTACTCGGCCAAGTCCACAAGGGCGTTGTAGCTTTCGGGTTGCCTCGGCAAGTTGGCAAGCCCCGTGCGAGCCTGGGTTTCGCCGCACTCAATGATTTGGCGAAAGGTCAGATACCGGCCGCAGGGAACGTCGAGGTCTGGAATAGTGTGTGACCTGACGATAGCGAAGCCGTCGATATTCCAGCGATGTCGGGCCAGCTTGGCAAGAAAAGCTGCGGGCGCCGGACCGTAGCCTGTCCAATCGAAAAGCCTCAACTCATCAATCGCCTGTTCAAAGGCCACCTGTTCCGGGAAATTGGGAAACTCCTCGTTGAGGTAGCGCGACTTGTGGTAGAGAAAGGGTGGCTCGTAGTCTTCACCGTACGCGAAATAATCAATGTCCTGCTGCCGGAGCTTGATCTTGGTCCTCTCGACCATGCGCGGCAGGGCTTGACCTTCGAAGTCGTCAAAGCGCATCAGGCTGAGTTTTCCGGACCGGGTGTGAATTTTGACCAGGTCCGCGTTGCGGTAGTCACCATAGAGCACTGATGCACACCCAATATACACACGCAGCAGCGGTGGAAGCTGCTCGACGAGATAGACATGCAGTTGTAGAGACTGCCCCGGATCAAGCCACCCCAGACCACGTTCCGCTGCGTCGCGGCACGCCTGATCGATGGCTGCCAGGTCGGCGATCTGGAACAACAAAGCCATTCCCCTGGCCTTGGCAGCGGCAAAATCGCCGAAGAAGTGCTTGACGTCCTTTTGCAGCCCCCGTTCCAGGTGGCCATAAGGTTTGCGCCGCGCGAACTGATTCAGCGCGAAGAAGACTTCCAGATCGGCGATGCGTGAGGAGGCCGCGCGTTCGATCGCAGCCGGGCCGCAGCGCTCCTCCAAGAAGCGCAGGGCCTTTGGCAATCCACCAAAACCTTCGGTGAGCACGACCAAGTCATCCACTTCCGACTTGTCCGGCTTTCGCCCGAGTGTAAGCCACAAATTCCATAATCGATCCAGCGGTTCCCGGTAGGCATCGCAGAGCTCTGCCGCACGATCCCGACGTGTGCTCTTTTCCTTTTCGAGCAAGTAGGAGGATGGCTGTCGCATCCGGTTGATTTTGCTGCGGTAGCGGTCATGCAAGAAGCGCTGCTCCGCATCCTTGTCACGGAAGACGTACAGTACACCAGGCGCTATCGGAATGGCTTCCTCGTCGAGGACTTGCTCCAGAAATCCCTTGATTTCCGACTGGCTGAAGTACTTCTGAAAAGTTCCGCGTTGCGTCATGACACCGTCGCGAAACTGCTGACCCCGTGGTTCGTTCTGATTGGCCAGCATGACGGATACCACGAGCAAGTGTTCCGCCAGCGACCAGGCCCGTGTCAGCGCATCAATGCGCTCGTCGAAGTCCTCTATCACGTTGATCACGAAGCCCAGATTGACGATGTCCGCCGCGTGAATTGGGTTGTCCGCGGCATGGTACGGATCCCAACCAGCAGCGGTCAGGCCGTTCTCCAGCAAACCGCGCACATCGTCGCCGCGACCACAGCCGTAGTCGAATAGCCGATAACTGCCATCGAGAAATCCATGGCGGGCCAGAGACTGCACCGGCGCCGAGAAGCCGTGGCGCACTAGCGCGGTCAGGTGTCGCAACGCCTGCCAAGCGGTATGGCGCGGCGCTGGCTCGTCGGCAGCGCCAGGGTCTGACTCATCGTTGCCCAGCGGCACCAGGGCGTGACCCTCGATGCGATAGCCCTTTTCCCGTACGAGAGCCAGCCACTGACGGCGGTAACCGATGCGCTTCGGTTCGTCGAAAAGCCCAACGGACTCGGCCGTAGCGGTCAAAGCTGCGTAGGCCTCGCGCCGTGAGTCGTCCAGTGGCAACAGCAGTTCCTTGCGATGCAGTATCGGCGGATTGAGTGACTCAGCATATGTGCGATAGCTCACGGTCGAGCGATCGAGATCCACCAGCCAACTTTCACGTAGCGAGGGAAAGGGGTCTTCAGCGAAGTCGGGGTAATGCAACAGCGAGATGCATGGCCCCAAATTATCGATACGCACCAGGTTGAAATGCACGTGCCGGTTCAAACCAGCTAGGCGCTCGGCCTCTACCACACGCGCAGCGGTGTTTGCGGCAAGGCAGGACAGAGAGTCGGTGTGCAGGTAAGTCCGTCTGCCAACGACCTTGGTTGGAATCAAGCGCATTGCCTCGCACCTAGGGTTAGTCTCGTGCTTCATACTGTCGGAGGGCGCATACATGTGCAGGGAACTTACCTCCTGTGCAAAGGTTGATACTCCATCCGCTGCAAACAGTTTGTTCGAAGTGAACCGACCCAACGGTTGGCGGTGTAAAGTGGACCCCGAAGTCAAGACAAGAATGAAGTCTGTTTAAGCTGTGCACTGGACTTCAGTTGCAGCTGGACAGCGCTGCCCCGGTTTTGCCTTTGCTTTGGTTTGTGCTGTGGCTGTTGATCTTGCTTCTGCGGGTGGAGGAACCCCTGTGGAGCGTAGCGGAACTGGGGTTCCTCCACCCGCGCCGCCGAATTTATCCACGATCATCGCCCCGCCACCGATACCGGTTTGATACACCACCTGGGGCGTTTGGTCGCCCAGCGACTGGTGCGGGCGCTCGCCGTTGTAGAAGGCGAAGTACTCGGTCAGGCCAACCATCAGCTCGCCCATCGTGGCGTAGCCCTTCAGATACACGTC
>JAKOZI010000095.1 GCA_029780075.1 Pseudomonadota bacterium | reverse complement strand
GAGAAAACTCGTCATTCCCGCCGCGTAGCACGCGCCCGGCAACGTCCCCGTAATCACGATCCGGTCATAGCAGGAGAGCGTTCCGGAAAGCCGCTCGTGATAGCGATCGGTCAGCATCTGTGTCATGGTCGCCTCCGCTTATCCCGTTTCGGCTATGACAGAAACCTCATCCTGTTTGGTTCCGGCTTCGCCGGCTTAGGGCTGAACATGGCGGAAGACCAAGAGCATGCCGCGAAAATCGCTCCTATAGGTGTCGCCGTTAGTAGTCCACCCCAACCCGGCAGTCCAGCGGACACTGCGCGATAAAGCCGCGCAGTGTCGGTGACCTCCACGTGTGCGCCGGGCATGGTGAGGGGCCGCGATGCTTCTTCCTATCCCGATTAGCGCCTCGAAGTCAACCAGCCGTTGACAAGTGTAGCCCTTGAGCTACTCTTGCACCGTGCGAGTAGACAAGACCGACGAGGACGCAGACTGGATCGACACCCTCAAGGACCAGGCCGGTCGAGCACGCATTCTCGTGCGCGTCGAGCGGCTGATCGGTGGCAACCCTGGGCAGTGTCGCCACCTGACCGATGGCGTATCTGAGCTAAAGATCGACTTCGGCCCTGGGTACAGGGTGTACTACTCGCAGCGCGGAACAAGGCTGTTGCTTCTCCTGGCTGGGGGCGACAAGTCGAACCAGTCGAAGGACATCCAGTTGGCCCTCAAGCTGGCCAAGAACTTCAAGGAGTAGTACGCCATGCCCCGCGCCGCCAGCAAGACCACCAAGACTCGGACGACGCCCTACGACGTCGCGGAGCATCTGCGCACGCCCGAAGAGATGGCGGCGTACCTTGACGCCTGGCTCGATGACGCGCCGGATGATGCTGCAGGTATCACAAAGGCACTCGGAGACATTGCCCGAGCCAAGGGCATGAGCCAGGTTGCCAAGGATGCTGGCCTCAGCCGCGAGAGTCTCTACAGGGCCCTAAGCGCCGACGGCAACCCGAGCTTCGCCACCGTGCTCAAGGTTGCACGTGCGCTTGGTGTCAAGTTGCACGCCGAGGCGGCGTAGCCGTCGCCGCGAGGCCGCTCAGGAAACACATCCCAGGTAATAGCTGCGCTGTTGGGTTCCCTCCGCGCTTCGCGCTCCAGTGGGCCCTGAGCTAACGTAGGACGCTGACGGTGCTGAACCGCTACAATTGAGGAGTGGCTCAATCTACTATCGTCTGAACCCGCAACGGTGTTCGTTCACTGAACTACGTTGTGACCATCCACGCTGTAGAAGAACTTGACGATGACAACCTCACGATCCTCGATCTCGAAAGACTCCTTCTCACCAGCGAAATCGTCGAGTGCCAGCGCGAGCGCAAGATGCACGAGCGCAAGTTCGTCGTCCGCAGCGCCACAGTCGGCGGACTCCAGGCCGAGGCAAACGTCAAGTTCGGCCCGCTCGGCAATCTCTTCGCCATCACGGTCCACCTTGTCTGAAATGCGCTGTGCCGCATGCGGCCATCCAGGCGTGCAACTTCGCAGGGTTACTCGCAGTTCCGGTCGAGGTGCTTCGCTTCTGGTGATAGAGAACATCCCCATGCGGTCGTATCCTCACTGCGGAGAGTCATACTTCTCGGCTCAGACACTCCACGCAATCGAACGTATCAAGGCTCTTCGGAAGTCTGTCGCTGTCGACCGCTCGGTTCCGGTTGCAGTGTTTCAAGAAGCGCACACCCAACCCGGCGCTCCAAGGGATGCTGCGCGAGAAAGCCGCGCAGCATCCCTGAGCTTTCACGTTGAGCGACATATTCACCGGAAAAGAGGTCAGATCCCTTTTCCTCTTCTTTCGACATATAGATATGAAACAGGGCGCGAAAAGTACCATGACTAGCTTGCTTGAGAAAGCCTTTGAGGTTGCTTCAAAGCTCCCGACTTTGGAGCAAAACATTCTTGCCCGGACGCTTCTTGACGAGATCAAATCCGAAAAGCGGTGGGATGAGCTTTTTGCCGAGTCGGAAGACATCCTGGCTCAGTTGGCCGCTGAAGCTTTGCGGGAAGAAGATCAAGGCAGGACAACAGAATGAGATCCGGACAAGCTGTGATATCAAGAGCCTTCTAGGCGGCAAATAAACACCATTCGTCATTCGCCTGTTCTCTCCTCCGGTCAGCCAGCCACGATGCGCGTGTTACTCGTCGAAGACGATCCGATGATCGGCAAGAGCGTTCAGCAGGGACTGCGCCAGGATGGCCACACGGTGGACTGGGTGCGCGAGAGCCGGGCCGCCGAACTGGCTCTGGCCACCACCAGCTACGAGATGCTGCTGCTCGATCTCGGCCTCCCCGGAAAATCCGGCCTCGAACTGCTTGCCCAGCTCCGGCGGGCAGCCCATCGCATTCCGGTACTGGTGATCACCGCCCGCGATTCGGTCGCCGACCGGATCCTCGGACTCGACAGTGGTGCCGACGATTACCTGGTCAAGCCATTCGACCTCGACGAACTCGGCGCGCGCATGCGCGCGGTGCTGCGTCGTCACGCCGGGCGGGCCGATCCGGTCATCGCGCTGGGCAATTTGCGGATGAATCCGGCGACCCATGAGCTGACGCAGAACGGGCAACCGGTCGTGCTCTCGGCGCGTGAGTTCGCCCTGCTGCAGGCGCTGCTCGAGCAGCCGGGCGTGCCGCTGTCGCGGGCAAGACTCGAGGAGCGCTTGTACGGCTGGGGCGAGGAAGTCGAAAGCAACGCGGTCGAGGTCTACATCCACTCGCTGCGCCGCAAGCTCGGCGCCGAGTGCATCCGGAACATCCGCGGTGTGGGCTACCTGGTACCCGCCAGCCCATGAAGTCGATCCGCCACCAGCTCCTGGTCGCCCTGTTGTCGGCGATCAGCCTGACCACCCTGCTCGGCGCACTGGCGACCTACCGGACGGCGCGCGCGGAGGCCAACGCGATGTTCGATTACCACCTGCGGCAACTGGCCTTGTCGCTGCGCAATCAGGTCTTCCAGAACGGACCGGGACGCGACTTCCGGATGGAAGAAGACGCACAGGACTTCTCGGTCCAGATCTGGAGCCCGGACGGGACCCGCATCTACCTTTCGCACCCCCGCCAGGAACTTCCCCGGCAGACGCCGATCGGCTTTGCGACGATCGATAGCGGCCATGGCCAGTGGCGAGTTTTCGGGATGCAACAGGGCGGACAGACGATCCAGGTGGCGCAGCCGATGCTCCTGCGTGACCAGTTGGCGCTCGCCGCCGCGTTGCGGACGGTGGCGCCGTTCCTGCTCATGCTGCCGATGCTCGGGGTGCTGATCTGGGTCGTGGTCGGACGTGGACTGCGACCGCTCGATGCCGTGGCGCGGGCGGTGAGCACGCGCACGCCGGTCGCGCTCGACCCCTTGCCGCACGAGCGTGTCCCAAGCGAAGTGCTGCCGCTGCTGCTGGCGCTGAACGATCTGCTGGCCCGACTCAAGCGCGCGCTCGACGCGCAGCGGGAATTCATCGCCGACGCCGCCCACGAGCTGCGCACGCCGCTGGCGGCGCTGAGCCTGCAGGTGCAGCTCGCCGAACGCGCCGCTGACAGCGCGTCACGTGCCGAGGCCTTCGCCGAAGTCAAGGGCGGACTGCAGCGCGCCACGCACGCGGTGCAGCAACTCCTGACGCTGGCCCGCCAGGAGCCCGGCGGCGGCGAGCGCGCGCTGGCCGCGGTGAAGCTTGCGGACCTCGTCGCCGGCGTCATCGCCGAGCATTCGCCGCTGGCCGAAGCGCGGCGGATCGACCTCGGGGCGACGCCGACGACCGGCGAGCCGGTGGTCGACGGCGAGGAAGAGGCGCTGCGCATTCTGGTCGGCAACCTGGTCAGCAACGCGGTCCGCTACACCCCGCCCGGCGGCAAGGTTGACGTCACGGTCGCAGACGGCGCCGACGGACCGTGCATCGAAGTCAGTGACAGCGGCCCCGGCATTCCCGTCGACGAGCGCGAACGCGTCTTCGACCGCTTCTATCGCCGCGCGCAGAACGACGAAGCCGGCAGCGGCCTGGGGCTGGCCATCGTCCGGCGCATCGCCGAGCGCCATCGGGCAAGCGTCGTGCTGGACACGGCGCCGCTGGGCGGCCTGCGCGCGCGCGTGCAATTCAAGTGATCAGCAGGGTTGCCCGGTGTGTTGCCCGAGGTTGCCCTGACTCCGCTTTAAGTCAGCCTTAAGTCACGGCCGTCTATCGTCTACCCGTCGGAAGCCCAGTGCTTCCCTTGGTGCAACGAAACAGGAGATTGCCATGCCAGCCACGACATTCAAACGCAGCCTGCTCGCCGCTTCGCTGATCATCGCTCTCGGCGCGGGTTACGCGAAGTTCGGCGGACTCGCCATCAGCCCGACCGAGGCGCTTGCCGCGCCGGTCGCGGCGACGCCTGCCGCCCTGCCCCGCTCCGGCGTCACGCTGCCCGACTTCAGTGCCATCGTCGATGGCACCGGGCCGGCGGTGGTCAATATCAGCGTCAGTGGGCGGCAAAAGACGGCGGCGACGATGGATCCCGACGATCCGATGTTCGAGTTCTTTCGGCGCTTCGGGGTGCCGACCCCACAGGAACGCGGGCCGGCTCGCGGCATGGGTTCCGGCTTCATCGTCAGCGCCGACGGGGTGATCCTGACCAATGCGCATGTCGTTGCCGATGCCGACGAGGTGACCGTCAAGCTGACCGACAAGCGCGAATTCAAGGCCCGGGTCGTCGGCCTGGACAAGCTCACCGATGTCGCGGTGCTGCGCATCGAGGCCAGCAATCTGCCGGCCCTGCGCCTCGGTGACCCGGCACGCACACGGGTTGGCGAATGGGTCGTCGCCATCGGCTCGCCGTTCGGCTTCGAGAACAGCGTCACCGCCGGCATCGTCTCGGCAAAATCGCGTTCGCTGGCCAGCGACAGCTATGTGCCGTTCATCCAGACCGACGTGGCGATCAACCCCGGCAACTCGGGGGGGCCGCTGCTCAACCTGGACGGCGAGGTGATCGGTATCAACTCACAGATCTACAGCCGCAGCGGCGGCTATCAGGGCGTGTCGTTCGCCATTCCGATCGATGTGGCGATGAACATCGAGCAGCAACTGCTCAAGGACGGCAAGGTCAGCCATGGCCGCATGGGGGTGACGATCCAGGAGGTTTCGCAGTCGCTGGCCGAATCCTTTGCGCTGAAGAGTACCGCCGGCGCCCTGGTGAGTTCGGTCGAAAAAGGCAGCCCGGCAGCGGCAGCGGGACTTGAACCCGGCGACATCATTCTCAAGCTCAACGACACGGTGATCGGGCGTTCTTCCGAACTGCCGCCGCTGGTCGCCGCGCTCAAACCCGGCACCCAGGTCCGGCTGCACGTCTGGCGCAAGGGAGCAAGCCGTGATCTGGCGCTGTCGGTCGGCGAGATTGCGGCACCCCGGCTGGCGTCGGCGCGCGGCGGTGAGGCCGACAAGTCCCGACTCGGCCTGGCGCTGCGCCCGCTGAGCCCCGAGGAGCGTCGGCAGGTCGAGAATCCTGAGGGTCTGCTCGTCGAAAACGTCAGCGGACCCGCCGCGCGCGCCGGCATCCGGCCCGGCGACATCATCGTGTCGCTCAACGGACAGGCGATACGCGAGATATCGCAGGTACGCTCCCTGCTCGACAAGGCCGGCCGCGTCGTAGCCTTGCTGATCGAGCGCGACAAGGTGAAGATCTTCGTGCCGGTCGAGCTCGGTTGATGCGATGATCAATGCCCTGTTCGACCTTCTGGGAGCGTTCTATCAAAGCGGCGATCTGGCGCAGGCGGAGTGGATCGCGCGCAGCATCCTGCGGGCGATCCCGGACGACAGCGTGTCGCTGCAGTTCCTCGGCCTGGTCTATTACCGCACCAGGCGCCGCGCGCAGGCCCTGCAGGTTTTTGCGGCGGCGGCCGGTGATCTCCCCCGCGAGCAGCCGACGGCTGCTACCGACGCCAGTCTGCAAGCCTCGGCGCAGTGCCTGCCAGCGGCGAGCGGCCACGGATCGACGCTCGCCGGCGCCTGGTACGACCTCGGCCTGCTGCTGTTCCGCCTGCGCCGTCCGCAGCAGGCCGTCAGCGCGCTGCGGGCGGCGCTTGACGCGCGGCCGGATTTTGGCAGAGCGCAGCGTGCGCTGGCGCTCATCTCGCACTTTTCCGGTCGAATCGTTCGGCGTGAATCGCGGTTGAAGATCGTGGCTAAGCCACTGGCTGTAATCCAGGAACCACTGGAGGAGCCGCCGGCTCCGCCGGCGCAGTCGCCACGGGCGGCAGCCCGCCGATCAGGCGAACCTCGCGCTGCGGGAAGGGAATCTCGATACCCTGCTCGCAAAACGAGCGCCAGATCGACAGGTTGATCGCCGAACGAACGCCGCCTGTTCCTTCCTGCGGGTCGGCAATCCAGAAGCCGAGATCGAGATTGATGCCGCTGTCGGCAAAAGCCGTCAACAGCGCTTGCGGCGCGGGCTCGTCGAGCACTCGCGGTTGTGCCCGCGCCGCCTCGACCATCAGGCGCATCGCTTGCTCCAGGTCGGTGCCGTAGGCCACCTGCACGGACACCTGCAGACGCAGCCGTGAATCGGTGAACGATTCGTTGCGCACGATATTCGACACCAGATACTCGTTGGGAATGATTACCTCGGTACCGGCCAGGGTGCGCAGGACCGTATAGCGGGCGGTGATCTGGGTCACGATGCCGGAGGTCGTGGCGTCCAGCGCCACCAGATTGCCGATGCGAATCGAACGGTCGAGCAGAATGATGAAGCCACTGACGTAATTGCTGGCGATCTTTTGCAGTCCAAGGCCGAGGCCGACGGCGAGCGCACCGCTGAACACCGACAGGGCGGTGATGTCGATGCCGACAATCGACAGGCTCAGCATCAGGGCAACCACCGACAGCACGGCCTTGACCAGGCGGCCCAGCACCACCCGCACATTGGAGTCCAGCGCGTCGCTTGCCAGCAGGCGTCTCTCGATGACGCCGGACAGCCAGAGGGCGAGCAAAACCGTAGCGACGACGGTCACCAGACCATTCAGGAGCGTCCACAGGTCGAGTTTCTGTTTGCCGACATGGAAGCTCACCTGTTCGAGCATCTCGATCAGCGGGTCCGCCAGCCCGGTCAGATACAGCGCCAGGCAGAGCCAGATGCTGGTGGCCACGAAGCGTTCGGAAGTCGCCAGCCAGCTCCCCGCAGTCAAGGCGTGACGCAGCACGTAGATCGCCGCCCGCACCAGCGCCATCGACAGCAGCAGGGGCACCGCCAGGTCGAACAGGCTGACCGGACCGAGGTGCCAGTATTTGAAGAGCTTGCGCACGATCAGGATCAACAGCAGCGACAACAGCGGGAAGGCCACGCGCTTGATGCTGCCTGTGCTGAATGTCCGCAGCGCGCCATGTTCGGCCGTCGAGCGGACGAATTCCTGCTGCCGACCGTAGCGCGACAGACCCCAGGCGAGCAACAGGCTCATGCCCAGGGCCAGCACCTGCCAGAGGAACGCCGGCTCCCGAATGTCCCGCCACAGTTCGAACAGCAGGGCAAACACGACTTGCTCGTTCATTTCCGCTCCATTACTGCGCCATAAAAGGCATCGGTCCCGTGATGCTGTGGCAACAGCCGCAGCCGCTCGCCAACGTCAATCGCAATCTCCTGTCGAGCCAGGATCTCCTGCGCCGAGCACAGGACGAACTCGGGAAAGCTCGCCAGGAAATTCTGGACGATGACTTCGTTCTCGGCTTCGAGCACGCTGCAGGTGGCGTAAACCAGGCGCCCGCCCGGCTTCACCAGACCACCGGCGGCGGCGAGAATCGCGCCCTGCTTGATGCACAATTCGGCAACGCTCGCCGGTGTCTGCCGCCACTTCAAGTCCGGATTGCGACGCAGGGTTCCCAGCCCGGAACACGGCGCATCGACCAGGACCCGATCGAGCTTGCCGGCAAGGCGCCGGATCTTGGTGTCCCGCTCCGAGTCGATGCGCACCGGGTGCACGTTCGACAAACCGGAGCGGGCCAGGCGGGGCTTCAGTCGCGCCAGCCGCCGTTCGTCGACGTCGAAGGCATAGAGCCGGCCCTGTGAGCGCATCATCGCCCCGAGCAGCAGCGTCTTGCCACCCGCACCGGCACAGAAGTCGGCGACCATTTCGCCGCGTCTGGGTTGCAGCAGGAAACCCAGCAACTGGCTGCCTTCATCCTGGACTTCGATGCTGCCATCGAGAAACAAGGGGTGTCTGGACAGCGCCGGCTTGCCGGCCAGGCGGATGCCCAGTGGCGAATACGGGCACGGCGCAGCCGTCAGGCCGTCGGCCAGCAGCCGCGCCAGGACCTCCTGCCGATGGGCTTTCAGCGCATTGACCCGCAGGTCGAGCGGCGCCGGCTGATTGAGCGCGGCGGCCAGTTGCTCGACGGCTTCGGCGGCGAATTGCCGGCTCAGCTCGCCATGCAGCCAGTCGGGCAAATCCAGGCGCACCGCCGGCGGCAGGTCGTCCAGGCGCACGGCCTTGGCCTGTCCCAGCCACTTGCTCTCCGATTCGCTGAGCACCACCGCCAGTTCGCGCCGGTTCATGCCGTGCAGACACGCCAGGGCAGCGAGCAACAGTCGCCGCGAGGTCACCTCGTCAGCACAACGTGCAGACAGCGAGCGCTTGCGACGCAGCACCGAGAACACCGTTTCGGCAACGAAGCCGCGATCGGCATGGCCGAGTTCGCGATGCTGTCGAAAATAGTGCGAAACGACCAGGTCGGCCGGGAACGACGAGCGCAGCAATTCGGAGAGCAGCACTTCGGCATGGCGGAAAAGGGCAGGAGAAAAACGCACGTTCATCATGGTTCCGGGCTGACTTCAATGGTGACCGCAAGCTGGACGAAAAGAGCGCCCTTGCGGTCGATATGCTGGACCTTGACCGGCAGCAGCGAGCGGTCGTAAGCCAGCCAGAGTTCGGTGGTGGCCACTCCCGGTACGCGCAGGTGCAGGCAGCGAAAGGTACCGGCCGGCGTATCGATCTCCTCGTCGCCGACGATCTCGATCCGATAGTTGGCGTACGCCTTGCCGGTGGCAATCGGCAGGCTGCCGTGCGCGGCAAGGTCGGCGATCAGACCCAGTTGGTAGGCAAACGACAGGACATCCTGAGTACCAGGGAGCAAGGCTCGCGCTGGTCGATTGGCGACGCGCAACTCCATTTTTTCCCAGTCGAAATCGGCCGTGGTGCCGGTTTCGCGGCCCTCCTGGCGGGTGACGACATGTTCGGGGAGCAGGCCTGCCGCGGTCAGCCGGCCCCGACTTTCGACTTCGAAGCGCAGCGGCCGGAACAGCGCGACCAGCCCGTTCGTCTCGGTGACGGCAGTGAGCCGGTATGCCCCGTCGATGACTTCCCAGCGGTGTATGGAGAAGCCGATCTCGAAACCCTGGTCACCGCGGTCGACCCGATAACGAATCATTCCGCGTGCGGGCCAGCGTGAGGCAGCCGGTGCAGGCGCTGCTGCCGGAATTTGCGGCGTGCTTTCCTGCTCGCCGTCGGGCGCGGACGGCGCTGCCGGGGCCAGCGACGATACGGCATCCGGCACCGCTTCAGGCTGCGCGATCGGCGAAGCGGATCTCGCCAGAAGCTGTGGAGACCGCTTTAAGGTAGAGGGCTTTCGTCGTACCACCCGGCTGTGCCGCGGCGGTACGACGGTCTCTTCGCTCTTCGCTTCCGGTGCGGGCAGCACCTTGGGCGGGGCCTTGAGTTCAGCGACCAACACGGGCGGCTCGCCGCCGGCCGACAGGTCGATGTCCGGCGCCAGCAACGCCAGCGCATGGATGCCCAGCGAGGCCGCGAAAGCGATGATCAGGACGACGGGCATCGGCTGGCCGATTACCCCAGAGGGCTCTGCGGAACAATCAGCCTGCCACTGTCGTCCTGCGGCGCATCGAGCCGCACGCGTCCGTCACGCAGGCGCAGGCGGCCTTCGGCAAACCAGCGCACCGCCAGGAGATAAATCTGGTGCTCCTGTACCAGCACCCGCGCAGCGAGTGAAGCCTCGTCGTCCTGATCGAGTACCGGCACCGCCGCCTGGACAATCACCGGGCCGTGATCGAGATCCGGGGTGACGAAGTGCACCGTGCAGCCATGAATCCGGACGCCTTCGGCGAGTGCGCGGCGATGCGTGTGCAACCCCGGGAATGCCGGCAACAGCGAGGGATGAATGTTGATCAGCCGGCCTTCGTAGCGGCGGACGAACCGGTCGCCCAGGATGCGCATGAAGCCAGCCAGTACGACCAGGTCGGGCGCCAGGCGGTCAATGGTTTCGGCAAGCGCCGCATCGAATGCCTCGCGCTCGGCGAACAAGCGATGATCAACGACCTCGGTCAGTACGCCGTGCGCGGCGGCCGTCTGCAAACCCTGGGCATCGGGCCGGTTCGAGAGCACGCCGACGATGCGCACCGGCAGTGCGCCGGATGCCGTCGCGTCCAGCAGCGAAGCCATGTTGCTGCCACGCCCGGAGATCAGGATCACCACCGACGTCATGCACGAACCCCTGCCCTCACGGCAGCGCCTCTTGATGCATTCGCCGGACCGCCCCGATGGGCCGAGCGCTGGAGGTCTGCGGCGAGCATCAGCTGCTCTTGCGGTGTTGCAGCCAGCCGATGAACACCGGCAGCAAGGAAATCACGATGATGGCCACGATCACCAGCGTCAGATTCTGCTGAATCCAGGGCAGGTTGCCGAACCAGTATCCGGCCAGCGTCAGCGAACCGACCCAGGCCAGGCCGCCGATCAGGTTGAAAGCCGTGAACTTGGCATAACTCATCGCGCCAATGCCGGCGACAAAGGGCGCAAAAGTCCGAAACAGCGGCAGGAAGCGCGAAATCACCAGCGTCTTGCCGCCGTGCTTCTCGTAGAAGGCGTGCGTTTTTTCCAGCGCCGATCGGTTGAAAAAACGCGATTGTTCCCAGTGGAAGACCTTCGGTCCGAGAAAGCGACCAATCTGGTAGTTGAGCATGTTGCCGAGTACCGCGGCGGCACTCAGCACTGCGAGCAACAGGCCGATCTCCATGCCTCCCAGTGCAGCCAGCGCGCCGGCGACGAACAGCAGCGAGTCTCCAGGCAGAAAGGGAGTCACCACGAAACCCGTTTCGCTGAAGATGATGGCGAAGAGAATGGCGTAGATCCACGGCCCGTATTGCTGCACCAGCATCGCCAGGTGTTTGTCGAGGTGCAGGATGATGTCGATAAAGCTGGTCAGGTATTCCATCGTCGCGAAAAAGGGGTGGCCATCGGCAAGGCGCGATTCTACCGGAAGCCGGGCCGGTATAATCGGACGATGCCCGAATCCGTGAGAATCCACCTGCTGCCCGACCTGCTGATCAGCCAGATCGCTGCCGGCGAAGTCGTCGATCGGCCGGCGTCGGTACTCAAGGAACTGCTTGAAAACGCCCTTGACGCCGACAGTTCGACGATCCAGATCCAGCTCGAAGAAGGCGGCGTCAAGCTGATCCGCGTCAGTGACGATGGTATTGGCATCGCCCGCGACGAACTGGCGCTGGCGCTGCTCCGGCACGCGACGTCGAAAATCAATTCCCTGGACGACCTCGAACGGGTGGGTACCCTAGGCTTTCGTGGCGAGGCGCTGGCTTCGGTGGCCGCCGTCGCCCGCGTCACGCTGACCAGCCGCCAGAGGGGCGAGCAGGCAAGCAAGCAACACGCCTGGCGTCTGGCGGCCGCAACCGGGGCAACGCCCGAACCGGCCGCCTTGCTCGCCGGAACGGTGGTCGAAATGCGTGACCTCTATTACAACACGCCTGCCCGCCGGAAATTCCTCAAGTCCGACAATACCGAATTCGCGCATTGCACCGAGGCCGTCAAGCGCATCGCGCTGGCCCATCCCGAAGTCGCCTTCACCCTCTCGCACAATACTCGGGTCAACCTGCACCTGCCCAGGAGCGATGCACGCACGCGTGCCGGGAGCCTCCTCGGCGAGGACTTTCTGGCCGAAGCGCGCTGTCTCGACGTCCAGGCCGGTCCACTGCGCGTGGCCGGCTACTGCGCGTTGCCGGCCTATTCACGCGCGCGCAGCGATGCCCAGTACTGCTATGTGAACGGCCGTTTCGTCCGCGACAAGCTGCTCGGGCATGCCGTGCGCGAGGCCTACCAGGACCTGCTGCATGGCAGCCGTTACCCGGCTTACTGCCTGTTCCTGGAGATCGATCCCGCCGGCATCGACGTCAACGTCCACCCGCAGAAGACCGAGGTCCGGTTCCGCGATGCGCGCGCGGTGCACCAGTTCGTTTTTCATGCCGTGCAACGCGTGCTCGCCGCTCCGCTGACGGCGGTACCGGCCTCATCCGACGTGGGCAACCTGCAACTACGGCCGGCGTCGGATCACCAGACCGCCGGCTGGCCGGAGTCGCAGGCCAGCCCGGAAGCCGGCAGTACCGAATACCCGACCTTCGGCAACCGGGCAGCGTACCAGGGGTCACTGCGTGTGGGAGAACCGACCGCCAGTAACGCGTACCTGGCTTTTGCGTAGGTGGCACGCACCCCGGATTCGCCGCAGCCCGCGGCGTTGGCGAGCAGCGCCGATGGCCGGGCACCGCCATTGGGTTATGCCCTTGCCCAGTTGCACGGCGTGTACATCCTGGCGCAAAACAACCAGGGGCTGGTGGTGATCGACATGCACGCGGCGCACGAACGTATTCTTTACGAGAAACTCAAGCGCGCGCTCGAGTCGCAGGAGGTGGCCACGCAGTCGCTGCTGATTCCGGCGGTGTTTTCAGCCGATGCCGTCGACGTGGCTACCGCCGAAGAACACGCCGAGGGCTTGCGTCAGCTCGGTTTCGATGTCGCCCCGGTGGGGCCCCGGCAACTCGCCGTGCGCAGCGTTCCGGCATTGCTGCAGGCCGCCGACCCGGCTGCGCTGACGCGCGCGCTGCTCGGCGAACTGCGCGAGCATGGCGTCACCCAGTTGATGACCGCCAGGCAGAACGAGTTTCTCGCCAGCATGGCCTGCCAGGGAGCGGTGCGTGCTCGTCGCCTGCTGTCGGTGGCGGAAATGAACGCCTTGCTCCGGCAGATGGAAGACACCGAACGTTCCGGCCATTGCAACCACGGCCGTCCGACCTGGACCGAGTTCAGCATGGTCGACCTCGACCGCCACTTCCTGCGCGGCCGATGAGTGCGGCCGCCGCACCGCCGCTGCCACCGGCCATCCTGCTGATGGGGCCGACCGCCAGCGGCAAGACCGCGGTGGCGATGGATCTGTCGCGCCGCTTCCCCGTCGAACTGATCAGCGTCGATTCGGCGCAGGTCTTTCGCGACATGGACATCGGTACGGCCAAGCCCGATGCGCCGACACTGGCCGCATTCCCGCATTACTTGATCGACCTGATCAGTCCCCAGGAAGCCTACTCGGCGGCGCGCTTCCGCAGCGACGCGTTGGCGGCGATGGCCGAAATCACCGCGCGTGGCCGCGTGCCGCTGCTGGTCGGCGGCACCATGCTTTACTTCAAGGCGCTCGTCGAAGGACTGGTCGACCTCCCACCAGCCGACCTGGTCACGCGTGCGGCAATTGACCGCGAAGCCGCTGCACGCGGCTGGCCTGCGCTGCACGCCGAGCTCGCTGAACTCGATCCGCTCACCGCCGCGCGTCTGCAACCCACCGACGCCCAGCGTATCCAGCGCGCGCTGGAGGTCTGGCGTCTGTCAGGTCGCCGGCTCTCGGCAATTATTGCCAGCGGCGAAAAAGCGGTACCGCAATATCGCTTCACGTCCATAGGCCTCGTGCCGTCCGACCGTAGCGTCCTGCATCGACGCATCGCCGAGCGCTTCGACGCCATGCTCGCCGCGGGGCTGGAAGGCGAAGTCGAGGACCTGCGCGGAAAGTACGCGCTGCACGCCGAACTCCCCTCGATGCGCTGCGTCGGTTACCGACAGGTCTGGGAGGTGCAGCACGGCCAGGCGCCGCGCGGCGAATTGCGCGATCGGGGCATCTACGCCACCCGCCAGTTGGCCAAGCGACAAATCACCTGGCTCGGCAACACCCTGCGACCACAGACCTTCGACTGTCTGTGCGGTGATCTGCAGGACCGGGTTACCGCACATCTCGGCGATCTCTTCGTCTGACCGCGTGCCGGGGCGCCGAATCAATTCTTGGGCAGGGCCAGCCGATCGAGGCGCAGGCGCTGACGTTCGTCGAACAGCCTGCGGGCGGCGAGACTGACGGCCACCACGGTACCAAATCCGGTGCCGCCAGCAATCAGGAACATCACCAGAATCTGGTATTTCACCGCTTCGACCGGCGGCGTGCCGGCAAGGATCTGGCCAGTCATCATCCCGGGCAGGCTGATGACGCCGGCAGCCGACATGGCATTGATGATCGGGATCATGCCGACGCGAATGGCCTCGCGACGGCAGTCGGAAATCGCATGCTTCCAGGTTTGTCCGAGAGCCAGGCGGGTCTCGATGATCTGTCGTTTCTGTGCCGCATCCTGAGTCAGGCGGTCGAGCCCGAGCGCAATGCCGTTCATGGTGTTGCCGAGAATCATGCCGAGCAACGGTATCGCATATTGCGGCGCGTACCATGGAGTGCTGCCGATGACCACCAGCAAT
>JAKOZI010000093.1 GCA_029780075.1 Pseudomonadota bacterium | reverse complement strand
GAGCGCGATCACCCGGCCGCGTCCGAGGTGCGGCTGGCTGACCTCACCGGGGTGGTTGGCAAAGTCCCCGATGACCCGTATGCCGCGAATCTTCTGTTCACGGGCGACTCGCTGGACGTGCTGCGCATCCTGTGCGAGGTGCCGGAGTACCGGGCGATCTATCGGGGCAAGGTCAAGCTCGTCTACATTGACCCGCCCTTCAACACCGGGCAGGCGTTCGAGCACTACGACGACTGGATGGAGCACTCGACCTGGTTGTCGTTCATGCGCGAGCGCCTGCTCCTCATCCGGGACCTGCTCTCGCCAGACGGGTCCGTCTGGGTGCATCTCGATGACGCAGAGCAGCATCGGATGCGCTGCCTGATGGACGAGGTCTTCGCGACGCGCGGCTTCGTCGCGTCAGTGGTTTGGGAGAAGGCTCGGGGAGCTAAGGGCGATACCCACATTTCGACCTCTCAGGACTACTTGGCCGTGTACGCCCTCGACCGTGACTTGTGGAAGCGCACGCGCAATCTGCTCCCACGGAGCGAGAGTCAAGAGGCCCGATACGCCAACCCTGACAACGATCCTCGCGGCCCATGGCGGCAGGGAGCTGACGGGACAGCCAAGAGTGGGAGTGACGACCTGCGATTCCCGATCACGCTGCCCTCCGGGCGAGTGGTCCGACCGCCTCAGGGGAATTTCTGGCGCTTCACGCAAAGCCGCTTCGAGACGGCCGTTGAAGAAGGGCGGGTCCACTTCGGACGCAAGGGTGACTCGATGCCGGTCATCAAGACGTACCTGGCCGAGATCAAAGACGGAGTGGTGCCTCACTCGTGGTGGTCATCGGACGAGGTCGGATCCAACCAGGAGGCGAAGAGGGATCACTTGCGGAAGCTGTTCCCCGGGGTGATTCCATTTGCGACTCCCAAGCCAGAGCGTTTGTTGCAGAGGGTCGTCCACATCGCCTCAAATAAGGGCGACATCGTGCTCGACTGTTTCGCGGGATCGGGGACTACGGCGGCGGTGGCACACAAGATGGGGCGTCGTTGGGTGACCTCGGAGATCCTGTCATCGACGGTGGAGCAGTTCACGCTGCCTCGACTGATGAAGGTCGTCGCCGGCGAGGACCCGGGCGGCATCACGAAGGCGGTCGGCTGGGAGGGCGGTGGCGGCTTCCAGTCGGTGACGGTAGGCCCGTCGATGTATGAGGACACGCCGTTCGGGGTATTGCTGGCGGAGTGGGCGACCAACGGACGATTCGCCCGCGCAGTCGCCGGGCAGCTCGGTTTCGAGTTCCAGCCCGACGCTGCGCCCTTGTGCGGCGTCCGGGGCCGGATGCGTCTGGCCGTGATCGACGGCACTGTTGGGCCTGAGGAGATCCGGCAAATCGTCGGCGCTCTGGGCGAGAAAGAGCGGGTGACCATCGTCGCGAAATCGGTTCTGCCACAGGCGGAAACGATCCTGTCCGAAGTCAGTCCAGGTTCGCGGATCCGCAAGGCCCCTCGCGATCTGTTGACGAGTGGCGCGCGACGGATGCGACGACGCACCGACGCAAGCCCACGGCATACCTCAGAAATGGCGGAAGGATCGGGGTCGTGAGCATCGATTACGACCCGGCGCTGGTCGAGCAGGTGGGCTACAACCTCGATCTGCGCGAGCCGAACCAGCAGGCCCTGGACGCGTTGGCGAAGGCGCTGGGGACTGCTGAGCCGGGCGCGGAGTTCATCGCCGACCTGGCAACTGGTGTGGGCAAGACGTACATCGCCGGCGGGCTGCTGGACTATCTCTACGAGTCCGGGGTGCGCAATGTCCTCATCGTCACGCCGGGGTCG
>JAKOZI010000084.1 GCA_029780075.1 Pseudomonadota bacterium | reverse complement strand
CGGTATTGATCGTGATCCCGCGCGCCTTTTCCTCCGGCGCCGCGTCAATCTGGTCGTAGGCCTTGGCCACACCACCATACTTTTTCGCCAGAATGGTCGTGATCGCCGCCGTCAGCGTGGTCTTCCCGTGATCCACGTGCCCAATCGTTCCCACATTGACGTGCGGCTTCGTCCGTTCAAATTTTCCCTTGGCCATTACCGTATCCTCAAAACAGAGTCATTTTTTGTTGATGACTGCCTCGGCGACGTTTTTCGGCGCCTCGGCGTAGTGCTTGAATTCCATCGAATAGGTCGCGCGCCCCTGGCTCAGCGAGCGCAGCGTCGTCGAATATCCGAACATCTCCGCCAGCGGCACTTCGGCCTTGATCGCCTTCACGTTGCCGGGCAGATCTTCCATACCCTGAATCATGCCGCGGCGACTGGAGAGGTCGCCCATCACGTTGCCCATGTAATCCTCGGGGGTTTCGACCTCCACTGCCATCATCGGCTCCAGCAGGGTTGGCGATGCACGACGCATCCCTTCCTTGAAGGCGATCGCCGCAGCCATGCGGAAAGCGTTTTCGTTCGAGTCAACGTCGTGATACGAGCCCTCGAAGAGGGTGAACTTGATATCGACCACCGGGAAGCCCGCAAGCACTCCACTGGTTACCGAATCCTGCAAGCCCTTGTCCACCGCAGGAATGTATTCGCGCGGCACGGTGCCACCCTTGATTGCATCGATGAATTCGTAACCTTTGCCGGGCTCATTGGGTTCGATCTTCAGCCAGACGTGACCGTACTGGCCGCGCCCACCCGACTGCTTGACGAACTTGCCTTCCTGTTCCACCGACTTCTTGATGCACTCGCGGTAAGCCACCTGCGGCGCGCCGACGTTGGCGTCCACGCCGAACTCGCGCTTCAGGCGGTCAACAATGATCTCCAGGTGCAGTTCGCCCATCCCGGAGATGATCGTTTGCCCCGATTCCTCGTCGGTACGCACACGGAACGAGGGATCCTCCTGGGCCAGCCGGCCGAGAGCAATACCCATCTTTTCCTGGTCAGGCTTGGTCTTCGGCTCTACAGCCACGTGGATCACCGGCTCCGGAAAGACCATTTTTTCCAGCGTGATGACCGCCGCCGGATCGCAAAGCGTTTCACCGGTGGTCACTTCCTTGAGTCCGACACAGGCGGCGATATCCCCCGCTAGCACTTCCTTGAGTTCTTCACGGTTGTTGGCGTGCATCTGCAACACGCGCCCAATGCGCTCGCGGCGACCTTTGGTCGGGTTGAAGATCGTATCACCCGACTTGAGGACGCCTGAATAGACACGAATGAAGGTCAGTTGGCCGACATAGGGGTCGGTCATCAGCTTGAAAGCAAGGGCGGAAAACTTGGCCGAGTCCGAGGCCTCACGCGTCGCAGGCTCCCCACTCTCATCCTCGCCAGTGACCGGGGGAATATCGACCGGTGACGGCAGCAGGTCGATCACTGCGTCGAGCATGCGTTGTACGCCCTTATTCTTGAAGGCAGTACCGCAAAGCGCTGGTTGAATTTCACAGGCGATCGTGCGGTCGCGCAGCCCCCTGATGACGTCCGCCTCGCTGAGTTCTCCTTGCTCCAGATAGCGGTCCATCAACTCTTCGGAGGATTCCGCCGCCGCTTCGACCATCTTGCTGCGCCACTCGTCGGCTTCGGCCTGCAGTTCGCCCGGAATCTCGCGATAGTCGAACTTCATTCCAAGGGAGGCTTCATCCCAATAGATGGCCTTCATCTTGATCAGATCCACGACGCCCTCGAAGTAGTCCTCCTTGCCGATCGGAATCACGATCGGCACAGGATTGGCCTTGAGGCGGCTGCGCATCTGGTCGACGACCTTGAAAAAATCGGCACCCTGGCGATCCATCTTGTTCACGAAAGCAAGGCGCGGAACCTTGTACTTGGTCGCCTGGCGCCAGACCGTCTCGGACTGCGGTTGTACACCACCAACAGCGCAATAGATCATGCACGCGCCGTCAAGCACCCGCATCGAGCGCTCGACCTCAATAGTGAAGTCAACGTGTCCCGGGGTATCAATGATATTGATGCGGTGCTCGGGGCGATCGAGTTGCATGCCCTTCCAGAAACAGGTGGTGGCTGCCGAGGTAATGGTGATACCGCGCTCCTGCTCCTGCGCCATCCAGTCCATGGTTGCGGCGCCGTCATGCACCTCACCGATCTTGTGGTTGATACCCGTATAAAACAGGATACGCTCGGTCGCCGTCGTCTTACCGGCGTCAATGTGAGCGCTGATACCAATGTTCCGGTAACGCTCAATGGGTGTTTTGCGTGCCACAGTAGTAAACCTTCACTAATAAAGAGCGATCGCCAGCCCCAGACCGCTGCTGGTGTACCTAGAACCGGAAGTGCGCAAACGCTTTGTTGGCTTCCGCCATACGGTGCACTTCATCGCGCTTCTTGACCGCACCGCCACGGCTTTCCGATGCCTCCAGCATTTCTGCCGCGAGGCGCTGACCCATCGACTTCTCGGACCGCTTGCGTGCCGATTCGCGCAGCCAGCGCATGGCCAGCGCCATCCGCCGACTCGGCCGAACTTCTACGGGCACCTGGTAGTTGGCACCGCCGACGCGACGGCTTTTCACTTCGACCAAGGGTTTGATATTACCCAAAGCCAAACCGAAAACCTCCAGCGGATCCTTGCCAGTCTTGGTCACGATCTGGTCGAAAGCGCCATAGACGATGCGCTCGGCGACTGATTTCTTGCCGCATTTCATAATGGTGTTCACGAACTTCGAAACCTCGACATTGCCGAACTTGGGATCCGGCAGGATATCGCGCTTTGGCACTTCACGGCGACGGGGCATGGCAACCTCTCATAGTCACAATTCAGTCGAAAGGTCGGCCAAAGCGCCGCCTTTCCTGGCCGCCCGAGCGGCCCTTACGCTAAAACAGCGGTCAAGCAGCCTTCGGGCGCTTGGTACCGTACTTGGAACGACCCTGTTTGCGCTTCTTGACTCCCTGCGTATCCAGAGAACCTCGAACCGTGTGGTAGCGGACACCCGGCAAATCCTTCACGCGACCACCACGGATCAGAACGACGGAGTGCTCCTGAAGGTTGTGACCTTCACCGCCAATATATGAAATGACCTCGAATCCGTTAGTCAGGCGCACCTTGCACACCTTTCGCAGCGCTGAGTTCGGCTTCTTCGGCGTGGTGGTGTAGACGCGGGTGCAAACTCCGCGCTTCTGAGGGCAATTGCCCAAAGCCGGAACTTTGCTCTTGCTGCGTACGGCCTCGCGAGGCTTGCGCACCAATTGGTTAATGGTTGGCATGTTTCCACCCTATTATTCAGCGCAGCGGCCGTGGCGACTGGCACCCGGCATCTGCAAAAAACCAAGGCGGACCAAAGGCCGCCTTGGCGATTTTCATGATCGGCCACCGTAGCGCATGGCTGTCGGCGACAAAGACCGGCGATTCTATGGTCTATTACGCTGCAAGTCAAGCCACTGGGGCATCCTGAGCGCTCTCCATGCTCGGCAGCGGTTCGTCATCGGCCAGCAGAGAGCTTCCAGCAGCAATATCCTCGCCAGCCACGTTCTTCTTGCGGGTAGTGTGATAGGCAAGACCGGTACCCGCCGGTATCAGTCGGCCGACAATCACATTCTCCTTGAGACCACGCAATTCGTCGCGCTTGCCCATGATCGCCGCTTCGGTCAGGACGCGCGTGGTTTCCTGGAAAGAAGCCGCAGAGATGAACGAATCCGTAGACAAGGAGGCTTTGGTGATTCCCAGCAACACGTGCTCGTAGGTCGCAGGGAGTTTGCCTTCAGCATGCATGCGATCGTTTTCGTCGAGCAGATGCGCACGTTCGACCTGCTCCCCCTTGATGAATTTGGTGTCGCCAGGGTCCACCACATTGACGCGGCGCAGCATCTGACGAACGATCACTTCAATGTGCTTGTCGTTGATCTTGACACCCTGCAGGCGGTACACGTCCTGGACCTCATCAGTGATGTAGATGGCCAAAGCCTCGACGCCCAACAACCGCAAAATGTCGTGCGGGTCCGGCGCGCCATCGACGATCGACTCACCCTTGTTCACCACCTGTCCATCATGCACCAGAACGTGCTTGTCCTTGAGAATGAGGTATTCGTGTGTCGCACCTTCAAGGTCGGTAATGACCAGCCGCTGCTTACCCTTGGTGTCTTTGCCGAAGGACATGGTTCCGGTGTATTCCGCCAGCATGCCGGCATCCTTTGGCGTACGCGCCTCGAAAAGTTCCGCGACGCGCGGCAGCCCCCCGGTAATGTCGCGGGTCTTTGCAGATTCCTGCGGCAGACGCGCCAGCACGTCGCCGACCGAGATCTGTTGACCATCCAGGACGTTGATAATCGCGCCAACCTGGAAGGTGATGGTCACCGCGTGATCGCTGCCGTGCATCTTGACTTCTTCGCCAGCGGCGTCAAAAAGCCGCACCTGCGGGCGCAGCCCCTTGCTTGGCGCCTTGCCACCGCGCTTCGGGTCAATCACCACCAGCGTCGAAAGTCCCGTCACTTCGTCGATCTGCTTGGCGACGGTCACCCCTTCCTCGACGTTTTCGAACTTCACCAGACCCGAGTATTCGGCGATGATCGGACGCGTGTGTGGATCCCAGCTCGCCAGGCGCGCCCCGGCCTTGACCGCCTGAGCGTCGGCCACTTGCAGGGTTGCGCCGTAGGGCACCTTGTGCTTCTCCCGCTCGCGACCGTTGTCGTCGGTAATCAGCACCTCGCCCGAGCGCGTGATGACGATCTTCTCTCCCTTGGCACTGGTGACATAGCGCATCGTTGCCGTGAAGCGCACCACGCCGGCGCTGCGAGTCTCGACATGGCTGGCAACCGCCGCCCGTGAAGCTGCCCCACCGACGTGGAAGGTGCGCATGGTCAACTGCGTGCCTGGCTCGCCAATCGACTGCGCGGCGATCACCCCGACCGCTTCGCCAACATTGACCGGCGTACCACGGCCAAGGTCGCGACCATAGCACTTGGCACAAAGTCCATAGCGCGTCTCGCAGGTCAGCGGCGTGCGTGCCTTGACTTCGTCGACCCCCAACTGGTCGATCACGTCGCAGTGGTCCTCGCTGATCAGCGTGCCCTGCTCGATGACCGTCTCCTGAGTATCCGGGTTCACCACATCAGAGGCGGTCACGCGCCCGAGGATGCGCTCGCGCAAAGCCTCAATGACTTCGCCACCTTCAATCAAGGCTTTCATGGTCACGCCGTTGCTGGTTCCGCAATCTTCCTCGATCACGACGAGGTCCTGCGTGACATCGACCAGACGCCGAGTCAGGTAACCCGAGTTGGCGGTTTTCAGGGCGGTATCGGCCAGGCCCTTGCGGGCACCGTGGGTAGAGATGAAGTATTGAAGAACGTTCAGCCCTTCGCGGAAGTTGGTAGTGATCGGTGTTTCAATGATCGACCCGTCAGGCTTGGCCATCAGGCCACGCATGCCAGCCAACTGTCGAATCTGCGCTGCGGAACCGCGCGCACCGGAATCGGCCATCATGAAGATGGAGTTGAAGGACTCCTGCTTCTCCTTCTCGCCGTGGCGGTTGGTGACTTCGACGTGCCCGAGCTGGTCCATCATCACCTTGGCGACCTGGTCACCGGTGCGCCCCCAGATGTCGACTACCTTGTTGTAACGTTCACCGTTGGTCACCAGACCGTTGGTGTACTGGTTCTCGATTTCCTTGACCTCTTCTTCGGCAGCCGCAATGATCTCGCGTTTCTGCGCCGGCACCAGCATGTCGTCGGAGCAGATCGAGATGCCGGCGCGGGTAGCCAGGCGGTACCCGTTCTGCATCAGCTTGTCGGCAAAAACGACGGTCTCCTTCAGGCCGCAGCGGCGGAAGGCAGCGTTGATCAGCTTCGAGATTTCCTTTTTCTTGAGGCTCTTGTCGATCAGGCTGAAAGGCAGGCCCTTCGGCAGGATTTCGGAGAGCAAGGCACGCCCGGCCGTCGTGTTGTAGCGCGTGGTCTTCTGCTGCCATCCAAATTCGCCATCACTCTCGTACTCGGTGATGCGCACCGAAATTCTGGCGTGGATGTCCAACTCGCCGGCCTGCATCGCGCGGGTGACCTCCGCGAGGTCGGGGAACAGCATACCTTCCCCTTTGGCATTGATCCGCTCGCGGGTGGCGTAATAGAGGCCGAGAACGATATCCTGCGATGGGACGATAATCGGCTCGCCGTTCGCCGGTGACAAGACATTGTTCGACGCCAGCATCAGCGTACGCGCTTCCATTTGGGCTTCGAGCGACAAGGGCACGTGCACCGCCATCTGGTCACCATCGAAGTCGGCATTGAAGGCGGCGCACACCAGCGGATGCAACTGGATGGCCTTGCCTTCGATCAAGGTCGGTTCAAACGCCTGAATACCCAGTCGGTGCAGCGTGGGCGCACGGTTGAGCATGATCGGATGCTCGCGAATCACCTCCTCGAGGATGTCCCAGACCACCGCCTCCTGCGTCTCGACCATTTTCTTGGCCTGTTTGATGGTCGTGGCCAGGCCCATGACCTCGAGACGGTTGAAAATGAAAGGCTTGAACAACTCCAGCGCCATCAGCTTGGGCAAGCCACACTGATGCAGTTTGAGCTGGGGTCCAACCACGATCACCGACCGCCCCGAGTAGTCCACACGCTTGCCGAGCAGGTTCTGGCGGAAGCGACCTCCCTTGCCCTTGATCATGTCAGCCAGCGACTTGAGCGGGCGCTTGTTGGCGCCAGTCATCGCCTTGCCACGACGTCCGTTGTCGAGCAGAGAATCCACCGCCTCCTGAAGCATGCGCTTCTCGTTGCGCACAATGATTTCCGGCGCTTTCAGTTCGAGGAGGCGCTTCAAACGGTTGTTGCGGTTGATCACGCGGCGATAGAGATCATTGAGATCGGAGGTCGCAAAACGCCCCCCGTCCAGAGGAACCAGCGGACGCAGGTCTGGCGGCAGCACCGGCAGGACTTCAAGCACCATCCATTCGGGTTTGATCCCCGATTTCTGAAAGCCCTCCAGAATCTTGAGGCGCTTGGAAAATTTCTTGCTTTTGGTCTCCGAAGTGGTCGTTTCCAGTTCCGAGCGCAACGTTTCGACTTCGCGCCCCAAATCGATGGACCGCAACAATTCGCGTATGCCTTCCGCACCCATCGCGGCGTAAAAGTCATCGCCGTACTCCTCGACCTTGGCCAGGTAGTCATCCTCGGTCAGCAACTGGCCACGTGCCAGCGGCGTCATACCTGGGTCGAAGACTACGAAAGCCTCGAAGTAAAGCACCCGTTCGATGTCGCGCAGAGTCATGTCGAGCACCATGCCGAGGCGACTCGGCAGGCTCTTCAGGAACCAGATGTGAGCAACCGGACTGGCCAGTTCGATGTGCGCCATCCGCTCGCGACGAACCTTGGCCAGCGTCACTTCGACGCCGCATTTCTCACAAATCACACCACGGTGCTTGAGCCGCTTGTATTTGCCGCACAGGCATTCGTAGTCCTTGATCGGACCAAAAATCTTGGCGCAGAACAGACCGTCGCGCTCCGGCTTGAAGGTCCTGTAATTGATCGTCTCCGGCTTCTTCACTTCGCCGTAAGACCACGAGCGGATCTTGTCCGGCGAGGCAAGGCCGATGGTGATCGCATCGAACTGCTCTTCCTGCGTCACCTGTCTAAACAAATCCAGCAATGCTTTCATCTCTTGCTCCAGTAAGGAGTGGGGTGTCAGGGGTGCAGAGCCATCAGGCAGGAGGATTCAAGTTCCTCCTCAACCCCTCGGCAAAACAATCAGAAACGTTCGAGGTCGATATCGATCGCCAGCGAACGAATTTCCTTGACCAGCACGTTGAAGGACTCCGGCATTCCGGCGTCGATCTTGTGATCACCCTTGACGATGTTCTCGTATACCTTGGTGCGGCCGTTGACGTCATCCGACTTGACGGTGAGCATCTCTTGCAACACGTAGGAAGCACCATAGGCCTCGAGTGCCCAGACCTCCATCTCGCCGAAACGCTGGCCGCCGAACTGCGCCTTGCCACCCAGTGGCTGCTGGGTCACCAGCGAGTACGGTCCGGTCGAACGGGCGTGCATCTTGTCATCGACCAGGTGATGCAGCTTCAGTACGTGCATGTATCCCACCGTGACCTGGCGCTCAAACTGCTCACCGGTACGACCATCGAAAAGCGTCATCTGCGCGGATTGCGGCATGCCCGCGAGGGCCAGCACGGACTTGATTTCCGACTCCTTCGCCCCATCGAAAACCGGCGTCGCAAAGGGTACTCCAGCCTCAAGGTTGCCCGCCATTTCGAGGATCTCTGCGTCATTAAGCAGGTCAAGTTCTTCGGACTTGCCGGTACTGTTGTAAATCTCGTCGAGAAACCCGCGTACTTCCCTGGCTGTCGCCTGCCGACGCAACATTTCGCCGATCTTGAAGCCGAGGCCTTTGGCCGCCAGCCCCAGATGGACCTCGAGAATCTGTCCCACGTTCATCCGCGAAGGCACCCCAAGCGGGTTGAGCACGATGTCCACGGGTCGCCCGTCAGCCATGTACGGCATGTCCTCGACCGGCACGATGCGCGAAACTACCCCCTTGTTGCCATGCCGTCCGGCCATCTTGTCACCCGCCTGCAGGCGACGCTTGACGGCGACATACACCTTGACCATCTTCTGAACACCCGGCGGCAATTCGTCGCCTTGTGTCAGCTTCTTGCGCTTCTCTTCGAAGGCCACGTCGAAGCCCTTGCGGGTCTGTTCCAGACCCTCGCGCAGTGACTCCAGTTGCTGTGCAATGTCTTCGTCCGCCATCCGGATATCGAACCAATGATGCGGGTCGAGACCATCGAGATAGTCCTGGGCCACCAGCGTACCCTTGGCCAGCCGCTTCGGCCCGCCGTTTGCCGGCTTGCCGACGATCATCCGCTCGGCACGGGCAAATGCGTCGCGCTCGACGATGCGCAACTGGTCCGCGAGGTCAAGTTTGTAGCTGCGCAGGTGGTCGTCAATGATCGACTGCGCTCGCTTGTCGCGCTCGATGCCTTCACGGGTAAAGACCTGAACATCAATCACCGTCCCCGAGATGCCCGATTGCACGCGCAGAGAGGTGTCCTTTACATCGGATGCCTTCTCACCGAAGATCGCGCGCAACAGTTTCTCTTCCGGGGTCAGTTGCGTTTCACCCTTGGGGGTCACCTTGCCCACCAGCACGTCACCAGCCTCGACTTCGGCACCGATATAGACAATCCCCGACTCATCCAGCCGTGAGAGTTGCGACTCACCCAGAGAAGCGATGTCGCGAGTGATTTCCTCCGGACCGAGTTTGGTGTCGCGCGCAACGACCGTCAGTTCCTCGATGTGGATAGAGGTAAAGCGATCCTCTGCAACCACCCGCTCGGAGATCAAAATCGAATCCTCGAAGTTGTAGCCGTTCCATGGCATGAAAGCGACGAGCATGTTCTGGCCAAGCGCCAGTTCACCCTTGTCTGTCGATGCCCCGTCGGCGACCACATCCCCCCTGGCGATATGGTCGCCGACGCGAACCAAAGGCCGCTGATTGATATTGGTGTTCTGATTGGAACGGGTGTACTTGACGAGGTTGTAGATGTCGACCCCGACCTCGCCCGGCCCCGTTTCATCGTCATTGACACGCACCACGACCCGCGACGCATCAACGTAATCGACCAACCCACCACGCAGCGCCTGTACCGCAGTACCCGAATCCACCGCCACGGTGCGCTCGATGCCGGTACCCACCAGCGGCTTTTCCGGGCGCAGGCAGGGCACCGCCTGGCGCTGCATGTTGGCTCCCATCAGCGCACGGTTGGCGTCGTCATGCTCCAGGAACGGAATCAGGGAAGCTGCAACCGATACGATCTGGCTGGGCGCCACATCCATGTACTGGACGCGCGCCGGCTCTGCGAGGATGGTTTCCCCCTTCTCGCGACAGGTCACCAACTGGTCGGTCAACACCCCTGCATCGCCAAGATTGGAATTGGCCTGGGCGATGATGTACGCCCCCTCCTCAATCGCCGACAGATACTCGATCTGGTCGGTCACTCGGCCATCGAGCACTTTCCGGTAGGGGGTTTCAAGGAAGCCGTATTCGTTGGTCCGAGCGTACAGCGCCAGCGAGTTGATCAAGCCGATGTTCGGACCTTCCGGCGTTTCGATCGGGCAAACCCGCCCGTAATGCGTGGGATGCACGTCGCGCACTTCAAAGCCCGCACGTTCGCGTGTCAGGCCACCCGGACCAAGGGCCGAAACACGGCGCTTGTGGGTGATCTCCGACAGTGGGTTGGTCTGGTCCATGAACTGGGAGAGCTGGCTGGAGCCGAAAAACTCCCTGACCGCAGCGCTGATCGGCTTGGCGTTGATCAAATCGTGCGGCATGAGATTGTCCGACTCGGCCTGCGAAAGGCGCTCCTTGACCGCACGCTCGACGCGTACCAACCCGGCGCGGAACTGGTTCTCCGCCAGTTCGCCAACCGAGCGTACTCGACGGTTACCCAAGTGATCGATATCATCGATTTCACCTCGACCATTGCGCAACTCGACGAGCAGCTTGATCACTTCGACGATATCACGCGGCGACAACGTCAGTTGCTCGCGCACCTCTCCGACCACGCCCAGCGCCTTGAGCTGTTCAAACAAGGCCAGGGCCGCCTCTTCGGTCAGGTTCTCGGCCACCGCGCGCGGCCCATAGCCCAACTCGGTAATGACTTGCTCGACCGCCGCAACGGGATCACCGACCGCTTCGTTGACCAGCTTGACGATCCCCTCGCGCTTGGACGGCACATGCTTGACCATCAGCTTGTGTTCGACCACTGCCTTTCGTGCGACGCGGCGGTTGAACTTCATGCGACCCACCGCCGACAAATCATAGCGATCATCGGAGTAGAACAAGCCGTTGAAAAGAATCTCGACGGCCTCTTCGGTCGGTGGTTCGCCCGGTCGCATCATTCGGTAGATGGCGATGCGCGCCGCTTGACGCGACACCGTCTCGTCGGCGCGCAGGGTCTGCGAAATGAAGCCACCACGGTCGAGGTCATTGATGTATAGCGTGTGCAACGAGTCAACTCCTGCCTCCACGAGCTTCGCCAGCAAGGTTTCGGTAATCTCGTCGTTGGCATTGGCCAGGATCTCGCCGCTACCCTGGTCGATGATATCCTCTCCGATCACCCGGCCGATGAGAAAGTCATCGGGCACCGGAACCTGCTTGATTCCGGCGGCGTCGAGTTCGCGAATGTGCTTGGCGGTAACCCGCTTGTCCTTGGCTACAATCAGTTTTCCTGAAGGATCGTTGAAGTCGAAACGTGCAACCTCGCCGCGCAGGCGCTCCGGAACCAGCGCAAACTCGATCACCTTGCGGCCGAGATAGAAGGTATCGAATTCGAAGAACTCGCGCAGGATGCGTTGTGGCGTCAAACCAATCGCTTTCAGCAGGGTAGTCACCGGCATCTTGCGGCGGCGGTCAACCCGGAAAAACAGAAGATCTTTCGGGTCGAACTCGAAATCCAGCCAGGACCCGCGGTAAGGAATCACCCGTGCCGAGAAGAGCAACTTGCCGGAACTGTGCGTCTTGCCACGGTCATGCTCGAAGAACACTCCCGGCGAGCGGTGAAGCTGCGAGACGATGACCCGTTCGGTGCCGTTGATGACAAACGAGCCCGTCGAGGTCATCAGCGGGATCTCGCCCATATAGACCTCCTGCTCCTTGACTTCCTTGATCGTGTCAGGCGCTTCGCGATCCAGAATGACCAGACGGACCTTGGCCCGCAAGGCAGAGGCGAAGGTCAGTCCGCGCTGCTGGCACTCGGTGACATCGAAGGCAGGGTCGGAAAGCGTAAAGCTGACAAACTCCAGGCGAGCGTTGCCGCTGTGACTGACGATCGGAAAAATCGAGGAAAAGGCTGCCTGCAAGCCCTGGTTCTTGCGCTGAGACGGTGGCACACTGGCCTGCAAGAACGCAGAAAAGGACTCAAGCTGTGTCGCCAGCAAGAACGGAACGTCAAGTACGCTGGTGCGCTTGGCGAAGCTCTTGCGGATACGCTTTTTCTCGGTGTAGGAGTAGGTCATGTTCGCTCCGAACTCAGAAGGCAAATCCTCTAGCGCACCGGCGTTGACAAAAAAAGCCGCCGGCCCGCAACGGACAAACGCAATGGGATTAGCTGAGCGCAACACGGGTGAACACCCGCTCGACTTTCGCTACTCGCACTTGCGTTTGCACGCTGCACCCGCATATCGCCCGCCACACCATCGGCAGACGCAAAGCGGATTCCGGAAAAGCACAAAAGGGCTGACCGCCGAAAGGCTGTCAGCCCAGCGTGCTGAACCGGGATTACTTGATTTCGACCTTCGCTCCGGCATCCTCAAGGAGTTTCTTGAGCGCTTCTGCATCGGCTTTCGAAATTCCCTCCTTGACGGCTTTCGGCGCGCTGTCGACGAGATCCTTCGCTTCCTTGAGGCCAAGTCCTGTCGCTGCGCGAACGACCTTGATCACTTCGACCTTCTTCTCACCGAAACTGGCAAGCAACACGGTGAATTCGGTCTGTTCCTCAACCACCGGTGCCGCCGCACCGGTAGCAGCGACGGCCATCGAGGCGGCAGATACGCCAAATTTCTCTTCGAACGCTTTGACCAGATCGTTCAGTTCCATGACAGTCATCGCGCCAACGGCGTCGAGGATGTCTTCTTTGGTAATAGCCATCTTCACTTCACTCCTAATTCCGAAAACTGAAAAAAACTGACAGAGCGATCAGGAAACCGCTTCTGGTTCTGGTTCTTCGCGCTGTTTGGCCAAGGCTGCAAGAGCGCAGGCAAAACCGGTTACCGGCGCCTGCATGATTCCCAGCAACTGAGCGAGCAGTTCGTTGCGACTTGGAATCGACGCCAGAGCCTGCACACCGGCCTTGTCCAGAAGATCGCCAGCAAAGCTGCCAGCCTTCAGTACCAGTTTGTCATTGGTTTTTGCAAAGTCGTTGAGTACCTTTGCCGCGGCAACCGGATCATCCGAGATGCTGTAAATCAACGGTCCGGTCATCTGCTCGGCCAAACTGGCAAACGCCGTACCCTCGACCGCTCGCCTGACCAGGGTATTCTTCATCACACGCAGATAGACACCCGCGGCACGCGCCTGTGCCCGCAGACGGGTCAGGTGAGCCACCGGCAAACCGCTGTACTCAGCCAATACTATCGTCTGGGCACTCGCCACCCTGGCCGAGACTTCGGCCACGACGACTTTCTTTTCATCAAGATTGAGACCCACAAGCCTTTCCTCCCATCAAGTCAACACACGACGCATCAGTACGAGGCGTCGCACCCACGGCGACCTTGATCAGGAGTTGCAGCGAGGGGCACAAGGCTCTTCTACTGCGCAATCCTTTTCGGGGCGCACCGTCTACGCAGGCCGCTTGCACGCTTAAGCCTCTGGCGACAACCTTCGACACCTGCGGTCTTTGACGATCCATCGACACACTAGCAAGCAGCGGCCGATAGCCCAACAAAGTTCGTTACCAGGCCACGTGCATCGTCGTCGCCCGGCGCTCTTCTGCTACAACGTGGAAGCGTCCACGCGCACACCCGGACCCATCGTGCTCGACAGGGCCACCCGCTTTACATACTGCCCCTTGGAGGTTGCCGGCTTGGCCTTGATCAGCGCATCGAGCAGAGCCTTCAGGTTCAGCGCCAGTTTGTCGCTGTCGAATGAAGCACGTCCGATGGTGCTGTGGATGATCCCGCCCTTGTCGGTACGGTACTGGACCTGTCCAGCCTTGGCATTCTGGACTGCGGTAACCACATCCATCGTGACCGTACCCACTTTTGGGTTCGGCATCAGGCCACGCGGACCCAGGATCTGACCCAATTGACCGACCACGCGCATGGCGTCCGGGGTTGCAATCACCCGGTCGAAATTGATCACCCCGGATTTGATCTCGGCTGCAAGGTCTTCGAAGCCGACGATATCGGCACCGGCAGCCTTGGCTGCGGCAGCCTTTTCGCCCTGCGCGAAGACGGCCACGCGAATGGTCTTACCGGTGCCGGCCGGCAAGACCACCGAGCCTCGCACGATCTGATCGGACTTGCGTGGATCGACACCGAGGCAGACCGCCACATCAATCGATTCGTCGAACTTCGCCAGCGCGAACTCTTTGCTCAGTTTCAGCGCTTCGGCCACGGGGTAACTCTTGTTATGGTCGATCTTGCCCTTGAGGGCCTTTTGACGTTTGCTCAGAGTTGCCATCTCAGACACCCTCCACCGTTACGCCCATGGTTCGGGCACTACCAATGATCGTCCGAACCGCAGCCTCCATGTCCGCAGCCGTCAGGTCGGGCATCTTCTGGGTGGCAATGGCTTCGCACTGGGCCCGGGTCAGCACGCCAACCTTGGCGGTATGAGGCTTGGCACTGCCCTTCTGAATACCGATCGCCTTTTTGATCAGCACGGTCGCCGGCGGTGTCTTCATGATGAAGGTAAAACTCTTGTCGGCGAAAGCGGTGATCACCACAGGAATCGGCAAACCTGGTTCCAGCCCTTGTGTCTGGGCGTTGAAGGTTTTGCAGAACTCCATGATGTTCAGACCGCGCTGACCCAGCGCCGGGCCGATAGGAGGCGACGGATTCGCCTTCCCCGCCGGCACTTGCAGCTTGATATAGCCGATAATCTTCTTTGCCACGCTATTACTCCTCTAGGTGGGTGCAAACGCGCTCGCGACAGCGCTCCCCAAATGACAAACGCGGCCAGAAAGCCGCACTATTGCGGTGCGCCGACAACACCACGCACTGCAACCCAGTTTCAGGATCAGGCCTTCTCGACTTGCCCGAACTCCAGTTCCACCGGTGTCGGGCGACCGAAAATCGTTACCGAGACGCGGAGACGATTCTTTTCGTAGTTCACCTGTTCGACTGCGCCATGGAAATCGGCGAACGGCCCTTCCTTGACGCGAACGACTTCGCCTGGTTCGAAAAGAAACTTGGGGCGAGGCTTATCGACACCATCCTGCATTTGCTGCATGATTTTATCGACTTCCTTTTCGGAAATCGGCGTCGGCTTGTTGGCCGTGCCACCGACAAAACCCGTCACCTTGGGCGTACTCTTGACCAGATGCCAGGAATCGTCGTTCATCTCCATTTCCACCAACACATAGCCAGGGAAGAACTTGCGCTCGGAGATACTTTTCTGGCCCATCTTGAGTTCGACAACCTCTTCTACCGGAACCAGAATGCGACCGAAAGCATGTTGCATGGACTGCCGCTGAATACGTTCGGCCAAGGCGCGCTGCACGCTTTTCTCGAAACCGGAATAGGCGTGTACCACATACCAGCGCATGCTCATAGCTTTCTCCAACCAAGAACCAGGTCATACAGCAGCCACTCAAGGCTCTTGTCGGTCAACCAGAGAAATACGGCCATCACCACAACGAAGGCGAAAACCAAGCCCGTTGTCTGCACGGTTTCTTTTCGTGAAGGCCAGACCACTTTTCTCGCTTCGGTCGACGCCTCTCTTGCGAAGTCGAAAAAACGGCGTCCCTGCTCGGTCTGCCACGCAGCCGCAGCAGCCAGCGCTGCGCCTGCCAGGACAGCAAGAACACGCAGGATCATGGCCTGCTCGGCGAGCAGATAGAAGCCAGCGACGCCGGCCACAAGCAGCAGTACCGCTAACGCAAACTTGAACTTATCGGCCATCTCGTCCGCTTTGCTTACTTCTTCTTGATATGGCAGGGGCAGAGGGAATCGAACCCCCAACCTTCGGTTTTGGAGACCGACGCTCTGCCAGTTGAGCTATGCCCCTGCAGCAGAAACTACACCGGCTCCGACGGGAGCCGATGCTGTAGCACCCGGACTGGACTACTCGATGATTTTGGCGACCACACCGGCGCCGACGGTACGACCGCCTTCGCGAATCGCGAAGCGCAGCCCTTCCTCCATGGCGATCGGTGAAATCAGCTTGACCGTCATCTGCACGTTGTCACCGGGCATGACCATCTCGACACCTTCCGGCATGGCGATGGCGCCGGTCACGTCCGTCGTGCGGAAGTAGAACTGC
>JAKOZI010000053.1 GCA_029780075.1 Pseudomonadota bacterium | reverse complement strand
CCGTGCTGCAGGCACTGGAGGAACTGCTGGCGCTCTCCGAAAGCATGCTCAGCGCCGCAAGTGCCGAGGACTGGGAGGCACTGGCCAGCCTCGAAGCGGCACGCCGCGCGCTCACCGAAAGCCTGCCCGCCGGGCTGACCGCCGGCCTTCCTGCCGGGTTGCAGGCGCGTGCGCGCGTCCTGATCGAGGATTGCCTGCGCTGCGACGAGAGCCTGCGGCCTCTGCTGGACGCCCGCATGAACGAGCTGCAGGTCGTTCTACGCGCGGCTCAGCCAGCCATCTGAACCGATGATCCGCGCCGATTTAGCCAACCGCTTGCAGCCGGCGGCCGACATCGCGTTGCGGCCGGCGCCGCCGGCACAGGAGATCACCGACAAGCTGTCCGGCCTGGTCGCCGGGCAACGACTGCTGGCGGAAATCCAGTCGTTGATGCCCAACGGCAGCTACCGCGCGCTGATCAACCAGCGCAACGTGACGCTTGCCCTGCCCTTTGCGGCCAAGAGCGGCGACACGATCGAACTCGAAGTCACCGAAAGTGACGGCAAGCTGACCCTGGCCATCGTTGCAACGGCCGGATCGGAGAGCGGCAGGGACGAGGGTGGATCCGCCGCGACCAGCCTGAGCCGTACCGGGCAGTTGATCAGCAATCTCCTGGGCGGTCCGCGTGACGGCAAAGGTGGGCCCGTGGCGCTGCCACTGAATGGCAATCAACCAATCGCCACCAGCCCACCCACTGACGCCCAGGAACTGTTGCCGCTGCTCAAACAGGCGATCACGACCAGCGGCATGTTCTACGAGTCGCACCAGGCCGAATGGGTCGAGGGCCGCTACAGCAAGGAGCAGCTCTTGCAGGAGCCGCAAGGAAAACTGGCACCACAGACGCCGCTGCCGCAGTTGCAGCAACCGTCCACCATCGGCGACACCATAGTCATCAGCGGCTCGCCCGCCGACACCGCGCCGGTGGTCGCCAAAACGCCAGAAGCGAACATCGGCGCGGCGCAGCCGTCACAAACGGTGGCCGCACAGGCCCAGTCGCTTGTTCAACAACAACTTGAGGCCTTCGCGACCCAGAATTTTTCCTGGCAAGGGCAGGTCTGGCCCGGCCAGCAGATGCAGTGGGAAATCGAAACCGACAACGAGCGCCAGCAGAGCAATGGTGACGACGATAGCCAGAAGTGGCAGACACGGCTGCGGCTGACGCTGCCCCGGCTCGGAGAAGTGGAAGCCCGACTTCATGTCCAGGGACAGCAGCTTACCTTGGCCATGCACGCCACCAGCGCCGAAACGCGTGCGTTGCTGCGCGGCGGAACGGCGACCTTGCGCAGTCAGCTTGAACAGGCCGGGCTGAATCTCGCGTCACTGGGGGTCGCTTCACCACCGGAAATTCAGACCGATGTCCAGTTTTCAGAATGACTCCGTGCCGGTAGATGCTGGGCACAGCGCTGCCGCCGCCCTCGACGAGGTGCTTGCACAGGCCTTGGCCAAGGCACTGGCATGCCACGATGCCGGACAGTTCAGCGAAGCCGAACAACTCTGTCAAGCCATCCTGCAGGCACGGCCTGATCACCCGGAAGCAAACTACCAACTCGGTCTGCTGGAGATCCGGCGGCTGCGATCGTCCACAAGCCTGCCCTATTTCCTTGCCGCCATCGAAGCGAGCCCGGAGTCTCGCCGCTATTGGTTGAGCTACCTTGAAGCCTTGATGCAGGCCGACCAGGCGGGCACGGCAAGACAGGTGCTCGCACTCGGCCAACAGCATGGCCTGGCCGGTGCCGAAGTGGATGCTCTGGCTCTGCGCCTGCTCGATGGCACGCCACAGGAGCAGGCGGCGCCCGACGCCAAGCCCGTGCGGCCCGTCAGGCCAACCCGCAGGCACTCCGCTAAGGGTGCTGCAGGCCGCGACGGCAAGCCTTCCGCTCAGGATGAGAGCAAGCTTTTGGCATATTTCAACGCCGGGCACTACAGCGAGGGAGAAACTTTCGCCCGACAACTGACCGAGCGTTTTCCGGAGCATGGTTTTGGGTGGAAAGCGCTCGGGGCGTTGCTCAAATTGCAGGGACGCAACACCGAGTCGCTGGTCGCTCTGCGCCAGGCGGCAGACTTGCTGCCACGAGACGAGCAGGTGCAGAGCACCATGGGCCTGGCACTTGCAGACCTCGGCAAACCGGAGGAATCGGAAGCTTGCCACCGCCGGGCGCTGAGAATCAAGCCAAGCCTGGCCGAAGCGCACTACAACCTTGGCAATTGCCTCTGTGCGCAGGGTCGGTACAAGGAAGCCGAGAACTGTTACCGAAAAGCAGTGTCCTTGAAGCCATCGTATTCCCTGGCCTACTGCAATCTGGGCAACACGCTCATGGACCAGGGTTGCCCTGCCGAGGCCGAAGTCAGCTACCAGCGAGCTCTGGCACTGCAACCGGACCTCGCCGAAGCGCATCACGCGCTAGGCAGAAGTCTCCAGGCGCAGGATCGCCCCAACGACGCCGAAGCCAGCTACCGACGGGCACTGGCTCTCAGGCCGGACGATGCCGAAGCACATGACCATCTGGGAGAAACGCTTAGAGATCTCGGCAAGCTGACCGAGGCGGAAAGCGTCCTGCGCCGTGCCCTGGAACTGCAGCCAGACTTTGCCGAGGCGTATTTCAACCTTGGCAACACCCTCAGTGACCAGGGACGCCTCGCGGAAGCCGAAAGCGCGTGGCGCCACGCGGTGCGCTGCAAACCGGACTTTCTTTTCCCGCTCGTCGCCTTGGGTTCCGCGCTCAGAAAACAGGGGCGCCTCAAAGAAGCCGAAGACAGCTTGCGGCAGGCGCTGAAGTACTGGCCAGAGGTTGCCAAAGCACATTTCAACCTTGGCAACATCCTGAGTGACCAGGAACGACTGAGCGAAGCCGAAGCCAGCTACCGCCGCGCGCTGGAGCTTATGCCCGAGCTGACTGATGCGCTTCTCAATCTCTCCACCACCCTCATCGCACTCGGCCGATACGCGGAAGCCGAGGCAGGCTTCCGGGAAGCCCTGACGATCAAGCCTGAAAATGTCCACGCGCACAGCAACCTGCTTTTCTGTCTCACGCATAACGAAAAAATCGATGCAGGGGCGCTGTTTGCCGAACATTGTCGGTTTGGCCAGCAGCTCGAGACGCCTCTGCGTGCTGACTGGGCGCCGCACAGCAACCTGCGCGACCCTGAACGTTGCCTGCAGATCGGTTTTCTTTCGCCCGACTTCCGCAACCACGCGGTGGCCAATTTCATCGAACCGGTCCTCGCCGAACTAAAATACTTCCGGCAATTGTCACTGCACGCCTACTATACCCACACCGTCGAGGACCACGTGACGCAGCGTCTGCGAGCACACCTTCATCACTGGCACCCGGTTGCCGGCATTGCCGACGCCACACTCGCCGAAAGGATCCGTGCCGACGGAATTGACATTCTGATTGACCTGAGCGGCCATACGGCCCACCATCGACTGCAGACCTTTGCCCGCAAACCGGCACCGCTACAGGCCAGCTGGATGGGCTACCCAGGCACCACCGGCCTGCAGGCGATGGACTACTACCTCGCGGACCGCTTCTTTCTGCCTTTCGGCGAGTTTGACGAACAGTTCACCGAGAAGATCGTGCGTCTGCCGGCAAGCGCGCCGTTCCTGCCGTTCGCCGATGCTCCAGCGGTGAGCCCGCTGCCGGCGCTGAGCCGGGGCCATGTCACCTTTGGTAGTTTCAATCGACCGACCAAGATCAGCCCCTCGGTCATTGCGCTCTGGTCGCAGTTGCTGAGATCCGTGCCCAACTCGAGGATGCTGCTCGGGGCGATGCGGCCTGACGGACGTGCCGATCAATTGATTGAGGACTTTGCTCGCAACGGAATCAGCCGCGACCGCCTGAGCCTGCATCCTCGTTGCGACATGCAGGCCTATCTAACGTTGCACCAGGAGGTGGATGTTTGCCTCGATACCTTTCCCTACACCGGCGGGACAACCACTCTGCACGCCTTGTGGATGGGGGTGCCGACGCTGACCATGGCCGGCAATACCGTACCCGGGCGACCTGGTGCGTCGATTCTCAGCCATCTGGGACTGACAGGATTCATCGCCAGAAGCCCCACGGAGTTCGTCGCCGAAGGCGTCGCGCGCGCTGCCGACCCGGCCGAACTGAGCAGACTGCGGCTCACGCTGCGCGAGCGTTTGCGTCAATCCGCTCTGAGCCGCCCGAAATTGATTGCCAGCGGTCTTGAACGTGCTCTGCGCATCATGTGGCAACGCTGGTGCGCTGACTTGCCAGCCGAAGCATTCGCGGTGCCTGCACAAGATGAGATCGATTGAGCCGCCCAACGAGCACGCAGCCCGCCACAGAAGCTGACGGATGAGCATCTGGCCTTGGTGAAAGGATGGGTCAGCGAAGAAGCACTGACGACGCCGGAGTTGTTGGCCAAGCTTATCCCCGCAACCGCCTAGGGGAGTGAACGATTGCGTCGGACCAGGCCATGAGACTAGCCGTCATGCAGCCTTACTTCCTGCCCTATATTGGTTACTACCAGTTGATCGCCTCAGTAGACACCTTTATTGTCTACGACAACATCAAGTACACCAAAAAAGGCTGGATCAACCGCAACCGCATGCTGGTCAACGGAACCGATGCAACGTTCTCGTTACCCTTGCGCAAGGGTTCGGATTCACTTGACGTCGTGCAGCGCGAACTGTCGGTTGATTTTGATCGCACCAAGCTGATAAATCAGTTTAGGGGCGCTTATGGCCGGGCACCGTATTTCGCTCAGACCTTACCGCTGCTCGAGCGTATCGTGCGCTGCGAAGACAGCAACTTGTTTCGCTACATCCATCACTCCCTCATCGAGACTTGTGCTCACCTAGGCGTTAGCACCAAAATCGGCATCTCGTCCGGAATCGACATCGACCACAACCTGAAAGGCCAAGACAAGGTGATTACCATCTGTCGAGCGCTGGGCGCGGACACTTACATCAACACCATCGGCGGCACGGAACTCTATGGTCGTGACGTTTTCCGGGCGCAGGATGTGGAGCTCAAGTTTATCCGCTCAAGACCGTTTGAATACGCCCAGTTCGGCGCGCCCTTCGTGCCCTGGCTTTCGATTGTCGATGTGTTGATGTTCAACGCGCCGGAACAGGTCGTGCACATCTTGCTGGAAGACTATGAACTGGTCTGAGAGGGAATGATGAGCAACACACTGGACAAGCACGTCGCCGCTTATCAGGGCGACAATCTGTACGATTTTGACAACGAGATTCTGCTGACCTGGTATCCGCAGCGCGTGCTGCATCACGCGGGCGCAGCGAGTTCCCTGCTGGAACTCGGGCTGGGGCATGGTTATACCACCGACATTTTATCGCGCCGTTTCGAGCGCCATGTGGTACTGGAAGGTTCTCCCGCCGTGATTGGCAATTTCCGTGATAAATATCCGGATTGCCGCGCCGAGATCGTCGAAACCTGCTTCGAGAACTTTGTCACCGACGAACGCTTTGACCTGATCGTCATGGGTTTCATCCTCGAGCATGTGGACAGCCCACTGCTGGTCCTGAGCCGCTTCCGCGATTTTCTAGCGCCCGGCGGCCGGATGTTCCTTGCGGTGCCAAATGCCGAAGTGCTGAACCGCAGACTGGGCCAGTTGGCCGGACTGCTCGACGATGTCACCACCCTGTCCGAAAACGATCATTTACTCGGACACAAACGCTTTTTCACCGTGGCAACCTTTAGTGCGGAAATTGCCCAAGCGGGCTGCGGCGTCGACCGTCTGGAGGGCATTTACCTCAAGCCCTTCACCACCCGCCAGATCGTTTCCCTGCAACTGGATCGCAAGGTGATCGACGCGCTGTGCACCGTCGGCATTGATTATCCCGAGCTCAGTTGCGGACTGCTTGCCGAGATTTCCGCCCGATGAAGATCTTGCTCGCAGGCGGACATTCCTTGCTGGCGCAGGTACTGCACCCGGTGCTGACCTCGTTCGCCGAGGTGCTGACGGCCGGGCGCACGGGCTGCGATGTCGCGCTGGACATGGCCTGGCCCGCCGAGCGCTTCGAACTGCCGGACGGGGTTGATGCCGTCATTCATCTGGCGGCGCATTTCGGCGGTCGGGATTTTGCATCGATGCTGGCCGCAGAAGAGGTGAATGTACTAGGCGCCCTCAAGCTGGCGCATGCCTGTCATCAGGCTGGCGTCGGCCAACTGGTGCAGGTTTCCAGCATCTTTGCGGTGCTGACCGAGGAATCGCCGTTCTATAACAGCTATGCCCTGTCCAAACGCCACGCCGAAGAGCTGACGCAGTTGTACTGCCGCAGCACCGGTTTGCCGCTGGCAATTCTGCGTCCGGCGCAACTGTATGGTGAAGGCGACGCTTTCCGCATTCACCAGCCTGTCCTGTACGCGCTGCTGGATAGCGCGCAACGCGGCGAAGACATCGTGCTCGATGGCCGCAACGACGCTCGGCGAAATTTCATCCATGTCGTTGATATGGTCGAAATCATCGCCCGCGTGGTGCAGCAGCGCGTCGAAGGCCGTTACGACTGTGCCAGCCTGTCCAACTTGCGCTTCTCTGAAATCGCGGCGGCGGCGGTGGCCGCTTTCGGTAGCGCCAGCAGCATCCGTTTCGACACGGGCAAACCAGATATTTCCGATAATGCCTTCGCGGTGGACGACACCCTGTATCGCCGCATCGGCTACTTTCCGCAGATTTCGCTGGCGCAGGGCCTGGCCCGTGAAGCGGCCCGCAGAAAGGCTTTGCCATGAAGCAGGTGCTGGTTTCCGGCTCCAGCGGCATCGTCGGCTATGGCGTTTTGCGCTCACTGCGGCAAGCCGGGCAGCCGTGTTTTCTGGTCGGGACTTCAATCTACGACGACTCGGTGGCGCCCGCCTTTTGCGACGTCTTCGAACAGGCGCCGCTCACTGGTAAGCCGGAATATCTCGACTGGCTCCTCGCCACGCTGCGGCGGTATCGTATCGACCTGCTGATTCCCAGCATCGAGATCGACATGTACCACTGGGTCGAGCATGTGCCCGAAATCCGCGCGACCGGCGCGGTGCCCCTGCTCAACGTACCGGAGCTGATCGCCCTGTGCAAGGACAAGTGGGCCTTTTACCAGCGTCTGGCAGCGGCTGAGGGGGTGAGTTGCGCCATCGAGAGTTCGCTGGAGCAGGATTTTGCCGCGTTGGCGGCGCAGTTCGGCCTGCCGTTCCTGCTCAAGCCGCGCCGGGGCTTCGGTTCAAAGGGTATCGTGCGGGTGGCGTCGGAAGAGATGTTCCAGAGACATCGCGCCGACATCGGCCCGGTGCTGATGGCACAGCCCATCGTCGGCAACGACGACGAGGAATTCACCACTTCGGCGTTTTGCGACGGGCGCGGCGGCTATTTCGCCAGCATGACATTGCGGCGCAAACTGTCGCGCGACGGCTTCACCGAAAAGGCCGAGGTGGCCGATTCGGCGGAATTCGTCCCGGCGATGGACAAGTTGTGCCGTCTATTCCATCCGCTGGGGCCGACCAATTTCCAGTTCCGCCGCTGCACGGAAGGGATCAAGCTACTGGAGATCAACCCCCGGATTTCTTCCTCTACCTCTATCCGCACCGCCTTTGGCTACAACGAAAGTGCGATGGCGCTGGCTTATTTTCTGGATCAGCGCGATCCGGTGCAGTCCGCCATCCGCCGTGGCCGAGCCGTGCGCTATACCGACGAGCAAATTTTTTATGAAGACGGCGTTCATCTCTGACATCCACGGCAACTACGAGGCGCTCAAGGCTGTGCTGGCCGAAATCGACCGGCTGGGCGTGACACAAATCTATTGCGCGGGCGACGTGGTGGGCTATTACTCGCAGATCAACGAGTGCTGCCGAGAACTGCGCGAGCGCGAGATTCCCTGCGTGATGGGCAACCACGACTGGTACATCGCGGGCGGCGGCTTTTGTCCTCGCTCGCGCAGCGTGAACGATTGTCTGGCCTACCAGCGCACCATCATCGATCGCGAGCATCTGGCCTGGCTGCGGACCTTTCCGGTACAGCGCGAGGTCGGCGAGGTGCGGCTGGTGCATGGCGGCTGGGCCGATCCGATTGATGAATACCTGAAGCCAACCGCCGAGTATTTCGCGCGGGTGCTGGGGCGGGTGTTCGTCTCCGGCCACACGCATCTGCAAACCGTGGAACACTTCGGCGACAAGATTTATTGCAACCCCGGCTCGGTAGGGCAGCCGAGGGACGGGGACCCGCGTGCGGCGTTTGCAGTGTACGAGGCAGGCGAATTCACCCTGCACCGAGTGGAGTACGACATTCAGAAGGTGTTCGACCTGATGGACGCCGCCGGTTTCAACGATTACTACTATGGCGGACTGAAGACCGGCGCGCTCAATTTGCGACGGTTGGCAGACTGACCCAGGTTAGGAAAATCACTTGTTCAGATGGAAAAAACTCGGCAAGGTGTTCGATCCCAGGGACCTGACCAGCACCGGCTGGATGCACGAGTTCGCGCAGTCGCCCTCGGTGCTGATCGCGGGCGATTGCGTGCGAGTGTATTTCTGCTCGCGTCCGGCCCCCGGCCCGGACGGCCAATATCTCAGCTACATTTCCTACATCGACCTTGATCGCCGCAACCTGCTCAACATTTTGCGGGTATGCGAACGGCCTGTGCTGGAACTCGGCAAGTACGGCACTTTCGATGAGTTTGGCACCTATCCGGTGTCGGTGATCCGCGACAGCGACGAGATTCGCGCCTACTACGCCGGTTGGACGCGCTGCGAATCGGTGCCGTTCAACGCCGCCATTGGTCTGGCGATCAGCCGCGATGGCGGGGAAACCTTCCAGCGGCTGGGCGACGGGCCGGTGCTGTCCTACACGCCGGACGAGCCTTTCCTGCTCGGCAGCCCGCGCATTCGTAAATTCAACGGGTGCTGGCAGCTCTGGTACGTGGCGGGCAGGGAGTGGCGGATGACCGACGGCAAACCGGAGCCGCTGTACAAGATCCGCATGGCTACCGCGGACAACGGCATCGACTGGGTCAAGCTGGAGCGCGACCTGATCGCCGACAAGCTGGGCGAGCACGAGTGTCAGGCCTGCCCGGACGTGAGCTATCGCAATCGCCGCTATCACATGTTTTTTTCCTACCGCGACATCCGCAACTACAAGGGGCGCGAGGGCGGCTACCGTATCGGCTACGCCTTCTCGCCGGATATGGTCAACTGGCGGCGCAACGACGATCTGGTAGACATCGGCCTGTCGGAAACCGGCTGGGATTCAGAGATGGTCAACTATCCACACGTGTTCGCACTGGACGGCACGACCTACATGCTCTACCAGGGCAATGGCATGGGTCGCAGCGGTTTCGGCCTCGCAGTACTGGAATCGGAAAACGCATGGGGACCAGCATGAAGTGGAAGAAGCTGGGGAAGATTTTCGACCCGACCGAGCACGCCTTGCCTAACGGCTGCTTGGAGTTCGCTCAAGCACCGCAAACCCTGTTGCTGGCCGACCGGGTACGCGTATTTTTTTCCACCCGCGAGCGCGATAGCGTCGGAAAATACTTGAGCCATGTCGCCTATGCCGATTTTTCACGCGATATGACCCGCCCGCTCGGCGTTTCCGCCCATACGGTGCTGCCACTAGGTGGGCTGGGCTGTTTCGACGAACACGGCATTTTTCCGATCAACGTATTGCGCGACGGAGACCGGGTGCTGGCCTATACCACCGGTTGGAACCGCAGGGTGTCGGTGTCGGCGGACGCCTCCATCGGACTGACGATCAGCCACGACGACGGCCAAACTTTTGAGCGCTACGGTACGGGACCGCTGCTGACGGCGTCCCTCAACGAACCCTTTCTGGTGGCGGATGCCTTCGTGCGGCGCTACGGCGAGACTTACCACATGTGGTACATCTACGGCACGAAGTGGCAGAAGTTCTCGGAAACCGCCCTGCCCGACCGGGTGTACAAGATCGCCCACGCCCGCTCGCCGGATGGTGTGAAATGGCAGCGCGACGGGCGACAGATCATCAGCGACCGGCTGAACGCCGATGAATGCCAGGCTTTGCCCACGGTGATTTTCCTGGACGGCGTTTACCACATGTATTTTTGCTACCGGCAGGCCAATGGCTTCCGCACCGACAGCAGCCGGGGCTATCGCATCGGTTATGCCCACTCCAGCGACATGGAAAATTGGGAGCGCGACGACAGCCAGGTCGGCATCGATATTTCTGCCGAAGGCTGGGATGCCCAGATGCAGTGCTATCCGCACGTGTTCGAGTGTGACGGCGGGATTTACCTGCTTTACAACGGCAACGAATTTGGTCGCCACGGCTTTGGCATAGCGTTGCTGGAAAACTGAGAGGGGAACATGGTCGAGCCCAGGGATTACAACAGCGAGTTGGACGACAAGTACAACGCCGCCAATGAGAAATATGCTTACGGTTTCGACTTCGACGTGATGCACCCCTTCATCATCCGCTCCTTCGAACCGTTCTTCCGGCCGGGCAGCCTGCTGGAACTGGGAAGTTACCAGGGGCAGTTTACCCGCCGTTTCCTCCAGCATTTCGAAGATGTCACCTGCGTCGAGGCGTCCAGCGAGGCGATGGCCGAGGCGCGGCGCAAGCTGGGCGACCAGGTGCAGTACATCAATGCGCTGTTCGAGGTGGTGGCTCTGCCGCGCCGATATAACAACATCGTGCTGACCCACGTGCTGGAACACCTTGACGACCCGGTGCAGGTCCTGAAGCGTGTCAACGACGAATGGCTGGCCGAGGGCGGGCGTTTGTTCCTGGTGTGCCCGAACGCCAACGCCCCGTCACGGCAGATCGCGGTGAAGATGGGGCTGATCTCGCACAATGCTGCGGTAACGCCCGCCGAGGCCGAGCATGGGCATCGCATCACCTATTCGCTCGACACGCTTGAGCGCGAGGCGGTCACCGCAGGATTGAAGGTGGTACACCGCTCGGGCATCTTCTTCAAAGCGCTAGCCAATTTCCAGTGGGACAGATTACTCACGACCGACATCATTTCGCCGGAATACCTGGAAGGCTGCTACGCCTTGGGCCAGCAATACCCGGATCTGTGCTCCAGCATTTTTCTGCTGTGCGAAAAGGGTTTGTGTCGTGGTTAGGCCTGTACTCATCTTCCCGGCCGGGATGCCACGCTCGCTGGCTTACCTCGAACGCGCTCTGGCTGACGGCCAGCGGGTAATCGGATCTTCCTCGCTGGGGCACGACCCGGCGCGCGTGCGTTACCCCGAGTGGGCTCACTTGCCTTACATCACCGCCGACGATTTCGACGAGGCGTTGCGCCGGGTGATCTCTGAGTTCGATATCGGCGGCATCTTCACGCCCAACCCGGTGGTGTGGGATTATTTGAATCGCTGCATCGCGCAGGCTTTTCCCGGCGTGGCGCTGGTAAATACCTCACCGGTGGTGAGCGAAGTCGCGCCTTACCACAAGGCTCTTCAATTCGGGGCGACAGTGCTGGCCGATCCGTTGCCGGTGGCGACGGACGGTCCCGTCAAATCCTCGCTTTCCGCACTGGAAATCGCCTCGCTTTTCCGCCACGCCGAGTCGATTCCCGGCATGTGCGACCATGAGAAGATCCGCGCCCTGTGCGAACTATTCCGCCATGCGCCGACCGGCGACGTGGTCGAGATCGGTAGTTGGTGGGGAAAATCGGCCTTCGTGCTGGCCCGGCTGGCGACGTGTTACGGCGTTGGCAACCTGCTGTGTGTTGATCCCTGGTCGAACCAGCACCTGCTCCAGAAGGACGAGAAAGGCTTGGTCGACCGCGTGCCGGTCAACGCCGACGAAGCTCTGACCCATACCTTTACACACAACTCATTGAGCATGTTTTTCCGACTTCGAGACGGGGATAGAGCAATGACTGAGCCGCCGCTTTCTATCCCGCGCACAGGCCACTGGCGGGGATGCTGTATCGTGTGCTGCCTTTGAGAGGAGCGACGAGCATGGAGCAGTGGGCGGCAGAAGAATTTGGCGGAGCGGAACTCGGAGACGGTCGT
>JAKOZI010000048.1 GCA_029780075.1 Pseudomonadota bacterium | reverse complement strand
GTTCGCACCGGCAGCAACACGCGCTGGATGAGCCGGCTCGATGACGGCACCTTGCTGAGCCTGAGACCTCATGGATAAGACCTACGCGGACACCGTTCGCCTGCTGCTGGCCGTCGCGCCCGACGTGTTCGCCAACGACATCTTCGCCATGAAGGGCGGCACGGCCATCAACCTCTTCGTGCGGGACATGCCGCGCCTTTCGGTGGACATCGACGTGGTGTACCTCCCGTGGCAGACGCCGCGCGACGAAGCGCTGCAAGCCATCAACCAGGAGCTGGCCGCCATCGCCACGCGCGTTGCGCCACTGGGCGTGCAGACACGCCTGGTTCGCGCCAAGGACCTGGGAGACACCAAGCTGATCGTCGAGAACGACGCCAGCCAGGTGAAGATCGAGGTCAACGTCGTGTTCCGCGGCAGCGTGCTGCCCGTCGAGCGGCGGCCGCTGAGCGCCAAGACCAGCGATCTGTTCGGCGTCGAGTTCGAGCTGCCGGTTCTGGCACCGGACGAGCTGTACGCCAGCAAGCTGGTGGCCGCGCTGGATCGACAGCACCCCCGCGACCTGTTCGACGTGTGGCAGCTCTACGAATCGGGCGACATCAGCGACGGCATGGTCGAGTGCTTCGTGATCTATCTGGCGGGCCACAACCGGCCGCCCCACGAAGTGCTGTTCGGCAACGACAAGGACATCGCCGGCGAGTACGAGCGGGCCTTTGTCGGCATGACCGAAGTGGACTGCTCCCTGGAGACGCTGCTCGACGCTCGCGCCAGGATGCGGCGCGAGCTGCCACAGCGACTGAACACCGCGCACAAGCAGTTTCTGAGCGGGCTGGCGCGCGCAGAACCGGACTGGTCGCTGGTGCAGTGCCAGCACGCCGCGCAACTGCCGGCACTGCGCTGGAAGCTCGCCAATCTCGAAACCTTCCGCAAGCGCCGTCCCGACGACTTCGCAGCGCAATCCGCCGCCCTCGAGACCGGCTTGGGCCAGAGCTGACGAACATCCCGCAGATTCCGGCTTGCCGGGATTGCCCCATGCCGCATTCATCGTGGCACCCGCGAAGCAGCGGCCCTATACCCAAAGGCTTCCGACAAAGGCCAAAGGGCTGGGAAGGGGCAAAGGAAGGGCGCCAAGGGGAAAGGCCCTATCCTGAAAAGGCCAAAAGGCGCCCCGAGCAGCCCGTCATCCGGGGTTCGCCATGCTCTCGCTGTTCCAGCGCAAACGGGTGCCACCCACCGCCGGCACACCGCCCACCTCCGCCATCGAAACTCCGAAAGGGTTGACGCGGCCGGAGTCGGCCGCATCGCTGCTGGCCACGCCGCGTCGGCAGAAACTGCTGGAACACATCTGGCAGCGCACCTCGCTCTCGCGCCGGCAGTTCGCCACGCTCTACCTCGCCCCACTGGAGCGCTACGCCGAGCTGGTCCAGCAGTTCCCGGCCTCCGAGAACCACCACCACGCCTATCCGGGCGGCATGCTGGACCACGGCCTCGAAATCACGGCCTATGCGCTCAAGCTGCGGCAGTCGCACCTGCTGCCTGCCGGCGCCACGCCGGAAGCGCAGGCCGCCCAAGCCGAAGCGTGGACGGCCGGCACGGCCTACGCCGCACTGCTGCACGATGTCGGCAAGGTCGCCGTGGATCTGCATGTCGAGCACGCCGACGGCAGCGTCTGGCACCCTTGGCACGGCCCGTTGCAGCGGCCGTACCGCTTCCGCTACCGCCCCGGCCGCGAATACCGTCTGCACAGTGCGGCGACGGGCCTGCTGTATCGGCAGGTGCTCGATCAGCAAATCTTCGACTGGCTCGTTGGCTATCCCGACCTGTGGGCCGCGCTGTTGTACGTGCTGGCCGGCCAGTACGAGCACGCCGGCATGCTCGGCGAACTGGTCGTGCGGGCCGATCAGGCCTCGGTCGCCCAGGAACTCGGCGGCGATCCCGCGAAAGCGATGACCGCCCCGAAACATGCCCTGCAACGCAAGCTGCTGGATGGGCTGCGCTACCTGCTCAAGGAGGAGTTCAAGCTGAACCAGTCCGGTCCCTCGGACGGCTGGCTGACCCAGGATTCGCTCTGGCTGGTGAGCAAGACGGTCTCGGACAAGCTGCGTGCACACCTGCTGTCGCGGGGCATCGACGGCATTCCGTCGAGTAACACGGCCGTGTTCAACGTGCTGCAGGATCACGGCATCGCCTTGACCACATCGGACGGCAAAGCGATCTGGAAGGCCACCGTCACCAGCGACACCGGCTGGTCGCACGCCTTCACCTTCCTGAAACTCTCGCCCGCGATGATCTGGGAAACGGCCGACCGGCCGGCGCCGTTCGCGGGGTGCGTGCAAGTCGAGCAGGAGGAACAAGGAGAGCCGGCACCCCAGGCGCCCGCAGTGACAGAGACCCAGCGCGCGGAAGTCGACGAAGCTGCTCCAGCAAGCATGACCGTGATCGCACCCGTGGCCACGGACAACGGCGTGGCCGCGCTACTCGATTTGCTGGATGCGCCTACCGCACCTTCGGCTCCGGCCGTCCCATCCGAACCCGAGGCCGCGCCGGTGTCGCCGCCGGCTCCCGCGACGGCGACCCAAGAACCGCCCGAACCGTCGGGCGCACACTTCATGGCCTGGCTGCGTCAGGGTATCCAGTCACGCAAACTCATCATCAACGACGCCAAGGCTCTGGTGCATACCGTCGCCGGCACGGCCTACCTCGTCAGCCCCGGCGTATTCCAGCGCTACGCGCAGGAGTACCTTCAAGTCGCCGCGCTGGCCAAGCAGGAGAAGCTGGAGGGGTGGCAGTGGGTGCAGAAGCGCTTCGAGAAGCTGGGGCAGCACCGCAAGCAGCCCAGCGGGCTGAACATCTGGACCTGCGAAGTCACGGGGCCGCGCAAGTCGCGCCGGCTGCACGGCTATCTGCTCGCCAGCCCGGATGCGCTGTTCCAGGAGACGCCGCCAGACAACCCATACCTGCGGCTCCTCAACGAGGCCGTAAAGCGCGAAGATTCAGCCCGTGGCGGCAAGGACAACGACGATCAGGGGTAGGCATGCGGCCGCTGCGCAGGCCGGCTTCAATCCGCGGATGGGGCCGACACTGCCAGCTTGGCTTCGGTCATAGTCATCAAGTGGGCGGAACTGCATTTCAGCGCACGGGCGATCTTGAGGATGAGAGGGAGCGTGGGGACATGCTCGCCGCGCTCGATCTTGCCCATGTGCGACCGTTCGATGCCGGCCATGTGGGCCAGCGTTTCCTGAGCGATGCCCTGGTTGGTTCTTTCTTCCCGCACGGCAGCCCCAAACGCGATGGCTGGTTCCGCTTCGTAGGTAGTGGTGCCGGTGGGGCGGCCCCTTTGGATCGAACGCTTTGGCATTGCCAAGAGCGTCGAACACGGTCACGATTTAAACCACGTTAAACTTAACTCATCCAACGGCTTCGAGATCAGTTGCCACGAGTTCACCGCCTGGGGGAGCTGGACGTGGAATCGAGTGACATCACCGCCGAAATTCGCATGGCCGTCCTCGGCGAATGGGTGCCTCCCCAGCTCGCCGACGTGCTCGCCCTGCAGCGTGCCGAAGAGCCGGAGACCCATGCCGTCCTGGCCGGCTGGACAGATCCCGGTCGAGGCGCGGAGCTGCCGGACGACAGCTTCGACTTCGCCTTGTCTGCGGTTGCCCGGCAGTGGCTTGGCTGGGCATGCGAACCGCTGTGGCATGACACGCTGGCGGTCGCCGTGGCCAAGCGCTCCCACCTGCTGGCCTACCGCGAAGTGCCGTGCGGGGAAGTGCTCAAGCAGCCCTTGATCTGCTCGCAGTCCACGGCCGATGAACCATGGCGCATGACCGTGCAGGGCGTGTTTGAGAACGCGCTGCAGGAGCGGGAGCAAACGGTGGAGACATTCGATGTGGCGATGACACTGGTTGCCGCCGGGTACGGGATCGCCATTGCGCCTGCCGCGAGACTGGCGAGCTACCTACGCCGAGGCATCGCCATGCGGCCGCTGGCCGGCGCACCAACGATCGTGATGGCTTACCTGTTGCGCCGCAACGCTACCTTGTCGGACACCCAGGCAAGATTCGCCCGCCGCGCGCGCTTGGTGTCCTGACAGACGCGCGGGAATCGCGGTTCGCCACGATCCCGCATTCCTGCTGCTAGGCGACTCCGACTCGCGGCAGGGTCCATTCGCTTTCCTTCACGGCCGTGCTCACTGCCATGACGAGCTTGTCGAGATTGCCGGCAGTCAAGCCCTCCAGTGCCGAACGCCCCCGCAGCATCGAGCGCGGTTGCAGCAGTGCATGGTAGATCTGCCAAGGGTCCGCACCCCTGGTCAGCTTCAGGACGGACTGGATCAGCTCGTGCTTGAGTGGGTCGAGGTGCCAGTCCGGCACACGCTGGCCGCGGTTGCCTACGTTCAAGGCCAGCAAGTTGCCGGCCTTGATCTCGTAGCTGATCCACCGGCGGGATTTGCCCGCCATCTTGGCAAACGCAGCGACGGGAAGGTTGTGCGGCGCTTCGAAGACATCGAACAGCTCCATCCTCTCGCGCTGAATGTCCGAAGGCACCAGCGGCGCGGCCGATCGAGGGGGCGGAACTGCCGGCAGCCGATGTGCGGCGGCAGAAACCAACGGCATGGCGTCCCCGGGCTTCGTCACGAGCAGGATTGGCGAAGCGGCAACCGGCGTGGAGGGTGCGCTTGCGGTTTGCTCTTTCGGGAACGCGGGCACGCCTTCCAAGTGCACGGTGAGCGGCATGCTGGCCGCCTCGACCTGGTTCTGCTCGAAGAGGTCGAGCCGATCGGCCCAGTCCTGCATCATGCGGCGACGCTGCTCCACGTACTCGGCATGGTTGTAGGTCGCGCTGACCTTGTTGGGATCGACATGCGAGAGCTGTGCATCCACCCAGACCTTCGGGTAGCCGATCTCGTTGAGCGCAGTGGACATCGTGCCG
>JAKOZI010000030.1 GCA_029780075.1 Pseudomonadota bacterium | reverse complement strand
CGTGCGCAACCTTGGCGGGCGCCGGCCGACGGGCAATGGGGGAAGGTTGAGTTGGGGGAATGGCGTCTGGTGGGTCCCCGCCTGGCCGGGGTGATCGTCCTGCTCGCGCTACGCCTGCGCCTGTCGCGGGCGAGCATCCGCGAATTGCTGATGGAACTGTTCGAGTTGAGGCTGAGTACCGGCGTCATCGACGAAACGATCCGGGAAGCGGGCCGCGCCAGTCTACCGCTGGAAGACGCCCTGGTGGCCGACATCGTGCAGGCCGCGCAACTGCATGTCGATGAAACCTCGTGGCCGGAGTCCGGCGCGCTGCTGTGGCTGTGGGCGTTGGTGACGACGCACACGGTGCTGTTCCTGATCGGCCCGCGCAGCCGGGAAATGCTGGAGAACGCGCTGCAGGATGGCTTTTTCGGCCTGCTCATCAGCGATGGCTACGGCGTCTATCGCGCCTGGGAAAACCGCTTGCGTTGCTGGCCGCACCTGATGCGCAAACTGCGGGGTCTGGCTGAATCGAGCGATGCACGAGTCTCCGGGGTTGGGCAAGAGATCGAAGGCCTCATGAAGACGCTGATGGCCGCCATCTATGCGGCGCGGATCGATCCGCCGCCGGAAGGACTCCCGGACCGCTACGCGAACGAAATCAAACGACTACGGTATCTGTGCGAAGCGCATCAGATGGATCCGCACTCGGTGCTGCGTGGCGTCGTGCGCGAATTCCTGTACGACTGGAACGTGATCCTGCGTCCAGTCGCCGAGCCCCACCTGCCGCTTTCCAACAACGCCGCCGAACAGGCGCTGCGGCACTGGGTGATTGCGCGCTGCATCAGCCACGGCACACGCTCTGAAGAGGGATCCCGTGCTTTCGCTTTCCTCGCCAGCCTCATCGAAACCTGTCGCCGTCGCGGCGCATCCGCCTGGCAGTACCTCGGCACCGTCATCGCCGCCGCTCGAAAAGGCTTGCAGCTCCCCACGATCCCCGCCATACCGGCAACCGTGTAGGGAAGTGAATGATTACGTGAACTGAGCCTATATTGAATGCTTGGCAAACCCAGGGGCGACCATGTAAGGCTGCTAAACTGCGCGACGTTGACCGCCGAACCCGTCTTGCCCTGCCTCTGCCCGACCACGATCTTCAGCAACTCCAGGAAATTGACAAGCACCCATGCCCTACCTGATTCTCTCCGATGCCTCCCTTGCTTTCGGCCATGTGCCGCTCCTCGACCATGCCGACTTCCAGCTCGACCCTGGAGAACGGGTGGCGCTTATTGGCCGCAACGGTACCGGCAAGTCCTCGCTGCTGAGCGCCCTCGCCGGTTGGGGAGGGCTGGACGACGGCAAGGTCTGGCAACAACCGGGGCTGCGTATCGGCTATGTCCCTCAGGAACCGCCTTTCGACCCGGATCTGACGGTCTTTGCCGCGGTGGTTGCCGGCATGGGCGAGTTGTCTGCGCTACTTGCCGAGTACCATGCCGTATCGCACGCGCTCGGTGAACCGGAGGCGGACCACAGCCGACTGCTTGAGCGCATGCAGGTGTTGCAGACGGAACTCGAATCGCGGCATGCGTGGTCGTTCGAAGCACAGGCCGAGCGCGTCATCCAGCGCTTCTCGCTTGACGCCGATACCCTGGTAGGAACGCTGTCCGGCGGACAGAAAAAGCGCCTGGCGCTGGCGCAGGCGCTGGCCATTTCACCCGACCTGTTGCTGCTCGACGAGCCGACCAACCATCTGGACGTTGACGCCATCGAATGGCTGGAGGAGATGCTGGTTGCTTCGGGCGTTTCCCTGGTGTTCATCACCCATGATCGCCGCTTTCTCGAACGCGTCGCCACGCGCATCGTCGAGCTCGACCGGGGACGTCTGCTTTCGTGTCCTGGCCGCTTCAGCGAATATCAGGCGCGCAAGGAAGCCATGCTCCACGACGAGGCGCTGAACAATGCGCGATCGGACAAATTCCTGGCCCAGGAAGAGGTGTGGATCAGGCAGGGCATCAAGGCTCGTCGCACCCGCAACGAAGGCCGCGTGCTGCGCCTGGAGCGCCTGCGTCGGGAACGGGCTGCGCGGCGCGAGCGTCAGGGCAAGGTCGAACTCGCGCTGGATGCCGGCGATCGCAGCGGCAAGCTGGTGGCGGCGCTCGATCGGGTCGGCAAGTCCTTCGGCGACAAGGTGGTGGTGCGCGATTTTTCCTGTCGCGTGCAACGCGGCGACAAGATCGGCATCATCGGCCCGAACGGTGCGGGCAAGACGACACTGCTGCGCCTGATCCTCGGTGAGCTGGCGCCTGATCAGGGCAAAGTGCACCTGGGGACGAAGATACAGGTGGCTTATTTTGATCAGTTCCGGAGCCAGCTTGACGAGCAGGCGACGCTGATCGACTGCATTTCGCCGGGATCGGATTTCGTCGAGATCGGCAACCAGCGGAAGCACGTCATCAGTTATCTCGGCGACTTTCTGTTCGCCCCGCAGCGTGCGCGTTCGCTGGTCAGTTCGCTGTCCGGCGGCGAACGCAATCGTTTGCTGCTGGCGCGGTTGTTCGCGCGGCCGGCGAATGTGCTGGTGCTTGACGAACCGACCAACGACCTCGACATCGAGACCCTGGAATTGCTCGAGGAACTGCTGCAGGACTACAGCGGTACGCTGTTTCTGGTGAGCCACGACCGGGCATTCATCGACAACGTCGTCACCCAGACGATCGCTGCCGAAGGCGACGGCGGGTGGCGGGAATACGCCGGTGGCTATCAGGATTGGGCCGATTATCAGGCCGCACGGCGACGCGAAGACGCGCTCGCCACGGGCGCGAGCAAACGCACCGAAGCGCGCCCGCCAGAACTGCCAAAGGCGACCCGGCAGAAAGCGGTCGCGGTCAGCAAGCGCTCATGGAAGGAGACGCACGAACTGGCCGAACTGCCGCAACGCATTGCCGCCCTGGAGGACGAACAGAAGGTGATCGGCGAGCGCCTGGCTGATCCGGCGCTCTATCACTCGCAGCCACAGGAAGCGCAACGGCTGGCGGCGCGCCTGAGCGAAATCGACGATCAACTGCTGTCGCTGCTCGTGCGCTGGGAAGCGCTCGAAGGCTAGTCGGCGATTGCCGGCAAAACTGCCGGCTCTCTTCGTCGCCATGCGGTCGGATGCGTGCGCGGGTTTCCGCTTGACTGCAGGCGCTGGCTCAGCGGAATTGCTCTTCGCCGTGCTGGTCGTCTGGCGTCGGCGCCTGTCCTGCTGCACCGGCTGCGCGGCGACTCGCCGGCCAGCGCAGTGGCGTGGGCCTGGCCTGCAGCACGAGCAGGGCCGCAAGACCGGCCAGCAGGCCCCAGAAAGCCGAGCCGATTCCCGCCAGGGCAATGCCCGAGGCGGTGACCAGGAAGGTCAGCAGCGCGGGTTCGCGTGCGCTTTCCTGGCCCAGGGCGGTGGTCAGAGCGCTGCCGATGGTGCCGAGCAGGGCGAAGCCGGCGATGGTCACCACCAGTTCGTTCGGGAAAGCCAGAAAAAGAGCGCCGACGGTGGCCCCGAAGAGCCCGATCAACAGATAGAAGAAACCGGCGGCGATCGCGGCGGTGTAACGTTTCTCCGGGTCCTGATGGGCTTCGCGGCTCATGCAGATGGCCGCGGTAATCGCTGCCAGGTTCAAGGCGAAGCCGCCGAAAGGCGCAAGCAGGAAGTTCGCCGCGCCGGTCCAGCCGATCAGCGGCGAAATCGGCACCTGGTAGCCCGAGGCGCGGATGACGGCCACGCCCGGCACGTTCTGCGAGGCCATGGTTACCACATAGAGCGGCAGCGCGACGCCGACCAGCGCCCGCCACGACAGTTCCGGAACGGTGAATACCGGCGTCGCCAGTTCGAGCTGCAGCCCTTCGACGTGCAACAGCCCCTGTGTCGCGGCAATGCCCACGCCGAGCAGCAGCGTGACGACGATGGCGTAGCGTGGCGAAAGCCGGCGACCGAGCAGATAGGCGCAGAACATCGGAAATACCAGCGTGAACCGCTGTTGCATGGCGACGAAGGCATCGAGACCAAATCGCAGCAAGACCCCGGCGAGCATGCCGGAGGCAATCGATATCGGGATGCGACCGATCATCCTTTCGAAGCAGCCGCTGAATCCGGAGACGGTGATCAGCGTCGCGGAAACCAGAAAGGCGCCGATCGCCTCGGGCATCGAGACGCCTGCGGCGCTGGTGATCAGCATTGCCGCTCCGGGCGTCGACCAGGCGGTGAGAATCGGTACCCGGAAGCGCAGCGAGAGGGCGATACTGGTCAGACCCATGCCCAGGCCAAGGGCACCCATCCACGAAGCGATTTCGGCTGGCGTGGCGTGCAGCGTCCGGGCGGCCTGGAGCACGATCACCGCCGAACTGGTGAAGCCAACCAGGACGGCGACGAAACCGGCCATCAGGGACGCCATGGAAAAATCGTCAAATAGCCGCATGGCGTCCTCTGTCGGGCTGAAGGGGTGGTGGTTGCCGGCCGGCAGCCTTCGATGGATGGCCCGACCTCCGCTGCGCGTCGGGAGTTCGGCGCAACGGGTTGCTGCAAGCACCGTATAATCCGGGAAATTCGATCCATTGACCAGACCCGACAAGTGCCGGCCAGCGGTCGGGTGTGGCGACCGCCCGGAACTGTGGCACCAACCGCCTTGATCTCGGCCAACTCCCCAGGTCAGGCGGCAGGCTCCGGCACTGCCACCGCGGTGGCCTCACAAAGGTTGACATGGTGATCTCTGATCCTGCTGTACGTGCGCGTCCTGTCGGCTTCGTCTGCATCGTTGCTTCGGCTGCGGGTTTCGGGGTCATGCCGATCTTCGCCAAGCTGGCCTACGCCGAGGGCGTCGACCTGCCGAGCATGCTGTTCCTGCGTTTCGCGCTGGCCGGGCTGCTGATGGCCGTGCTGATGGTGCTGCAGGGGCAGCGCTGGCCGCGCGGGCGCAACCTGCTCCTTCTGATGGCGATGGGGGGAGCGGGTTATGTCGGGCAGTCGTTCTGCTATTTTGCTGCCCTGCAGCATGCGACCGCCGGACTGACCGCACTGTTGCTGTATCTGTACCCGGCGATCGTCACCGTCCTCTCGGCGCTGCTGGCCCGCCGACGCTTGTCGCCGCTGCGCCTGCTGGCGGTGGCTGCGGCCTTGTTCGGAACCGGCCTGGCGGTCGGTGGCAGTCTCTCGGGCAGCGTCATGGGCATCATCCTCGGGGTGGCTGCGGCGTTGATCTACTCGGTCTACATCCTGGTTGGTGAGCGCGTCACGCGGGTCAGCGGGGCAATGCCTTCAGCGACGGTGATCATGCTTGCGGCGGCGGCCGTATACGGTTTGATCGTCTTCTCGCGCGGGCCCGCGTTTCCGGTCTCACTCGCAGCCTGGACGGCGGTCGGCGGTATTGCGCTGTTTTCGACGGTGGTGGCGATGATCACCTTTTTTGCCGGCATGGCGCGGCTGGGTGCTGCCGATGCGGCGACGCTGTCGACGCTCGAACCGGTGGTGACCGTGCTCCTGGCCGC
>JAKOZI010000015.1 GCA_029780075.1 Pseudomonadota bacterium | reverse complement strand
GATCAGCGCCGCCGGATACACCACCAAGGGGGAGTGAAGATGACGCCTGCCAGCGTTCTTGATTTCTGGTTCAGCGAGACGGATCCGGCGCAATGGTGGGCGAAATCGGACGACTTCGACCGCCTGGTCGAAGCCCGTTTCGCGGCCTTGCATGCCGCGGCGCTGCGCTGCGAGTTGTACACGTGGCGAAACAGCGCCGCTGGCCGTCTGGCCGAGGTCATTGTTCTCGATCAATTCTCGCGCAACATGTTTCGCGGCCGCCGCGAGGCGTTCGCCGCCGACGGCATGGCCCTGCTGCTCGCGCAGGAGGCCGTCGCCGCCGGGCTGGATCAAGAACTCGAACCGACGCGCCGGGTTTTTCTTTATCTGCCGTACATGCATAGCGAGTCGCCGACCATGCACCGGCTGGCCGTCGGCCTGTTCGCGGCACCAGGAATGGAAGGCAACCTCGACTTCGAACGGCGACATCAGGCGATCATCGAGCGTTTTGGCCGTTACCCGCACCGCAATGCGATTCTCGGTCGCGAGTCGACGGCCGCCGAGTTGGCGTTTCTGCAGACACCGGGGTCGGCCTTCTAAGGCCAGGGGAAGGAGTCTACGTGGCCTACCAGCAAAGCTTCGACGTCCACAGCCGTGGTCGTGGCAGCACCGAGATCACCGCCGAGGTGGCGCGGGTGGTGCGTGCGGCAGGGGTCGCCAGTGGCCTGGCCCATGTCTTTGTGCAACATACCAGTTGTTCGGTGGTGTTGACCGAAAATGCCGATCCCTCGGTACGGCGTGATCTCGAGATGCTCGCCGCGAGGTGGGCACCGGATGGTGACCCCGCCTATCGCCACGACAGCGAAGGTGACGACGACATGGCGGCGCATGCGCGCAACATTCTTGCCGGAGCCTCGGTGACGATTCCGGTCGGCCAGGGTGAACTGCGGCTGGGAACCTGGCAAGGGATCTATCTCTGGGAGCACCGGACGATGTCGCATCGGCGTACGCTGGTGGTGACGGTGATCGGATGACGGCGAGTGCAAGGCACGTCGGGAATCCGCCCGCTGGCATGGCCATTCCGGATAAACTTCGCCGCTTGATCGGCTGGCAACTCGAAGAGGAGGCTCAATGAAAATCGGATTCATCGGTCTGGGTATCATGGGGCGCCCGATGGCGCTGAACCTGTTGCGTGCCGGTCACCAACTGACCGTCTGGGCACGCCGCGCGGAGTCCATGCAGCCCTTGCTGGATGCCGGCGCCAGCGCCGCGGCAAGTCCCGCCGCGCTGGCCGAGGTCGCGGACGTGGTGATCTCGATGGTCGCCGACGCGCCCGATGTCGAGCAGGTGATGCTCGGCGAGCAAGGGGTGGCGAGCGCTGGTCGGCCAGGGTTGATTGCCGTCGACATGAGCACCATCCGGCCCGCGGCGGCGCGCGCGATGGCTGCGCACCTGCTTGCCAGGGGCATCGATTTTCTCGATGCGCCGGTGTCCGGCGGCGAGGTCGGCGCGATCGCCGGAACGCTGTCGATCATGGTCGGTGGCGGCGTCGCCGCCTTCGAAACGGTGCGGCCGGCGTTTGCCTGCATGGGCCACAACATCGTGCATGTCGGTGATTCGGGTGCCGGGCAGGTGGCCAAGGCGGCCAACCAGATCGTCACCGGGGTCGGCGTCCTGACCGTTGCCGAAGCGCTCAACTTCGCAGCCAGGAGCGGCGTTGACCCGGCCAGAGTGCGCGAAGCGCTGCTCGGCGGTTTTGCCTATTCGAAGATTCTGGAGAATCACGGACAGCGGATGCTCGACCGCAACTTCAAACCGGGCTTCAAATCCTGGATGCACCAGAAGGACATGAATATCGTCATGCAGAGTGCGCATGAACTGGGGCTGTGCCTGCCGGTTTCGGCTGCGACGGCGCAGATGTACAACGCGATGGTCGGTTCGGGCCTCGGCGAGGAGGACTCGATCGCCATCCTCAAGCTGCTCGAACGCCTGTCGGGCGTCGATAGCTGATGCGCCTGGGCTTCATCGGCCTCGGCGTGATGGGGCGGCCAATGGCGCTGCATCTGCTGCGCGCCGGGCACGACCTGGCGGTCTGGGCGCGGCGGCCGGCATCCTGCCAGCCTTTGCTCGACGCCGGCGCGACAGGCGTCGGCACGCCCGCCGACGTCGCGCGGCGTGCCGAAGTAGTGTTCACCATGCTCACGGCCGGGGTCGACGTGCAGCAGGTGACGCTCGGGCCCGATGGCCTGGCGGCGGGGTTTGCGGCGGGGTCAGTGCTGGTCGACATGAGCACCATCGCACCGCAACTGGCGCGCACCCTGGCGCAGGAGCTGCTTGCCCGCTGCACTGTCGAGATGCTCGATGCGCCGGTATCCGGGGGCGCGCAAGGCGCCATCGCGGCAACGCTGGCGATCATGGTCGGTGGCAGGGCGAGGGTGCTCGAACGCGTGCGGCCGCTGCTGGAAGTCCTCGGCAGGACCCTCGTGCATGTCGGTGACCATGGCGCCGGGCAGGTCGCCAAGGCCTGCAATCAGATGCTGATGGTCGCCGCCATTCAGGCGGTGGCCGAGGCGCTGCATTTGAGTCGCGCCGCCGGCGTCGCCCCGGCCGGGGTGCGGCAGGCCCTGGCGGGCGGTTCGGCCGGCAGCCGGGTGCTCGACGTGATGGGTGGGAGGATGGTCGACCGCGACTTCGTCGCGGGCGTCGAGGCGCGCCTGCATCACAAGGACTACGCGATCGTGATCGGCGAAGCGCATCGACTCGGCGTGCCCTTGCCGGTGTCCACGCAGGTCAGGCAGCAACTCAACGCCCTGATGGCGATGGGCTGGGGGCAGAATGACACAGCGACGCTGTTGCGCGTTCTTGAAGCCATGGAAGGGGCGGTATGAGAAGATGTTTCGCAGTGCTGGCGGTCGCTTTTCTGAGCGCCTGTGCCGGTCTGGCAGGCCTCGCGCAGAAACCGGAAGTCAGCGTTGCCGGTCTGAATCTGGTGCAATTCGGCCTGTTCGAACAGCGCTTCGCCCTCAAGCTGCGCATCCAGAATCCGAACGACGTCGAGTTGCCGATCAATGGTCTGAATTTCGAGATCGAACTCAATGGACAGCCGTTCATCAAGGGGTTGTCGGACAAGAGCGTCACCATTCCACGTTTTGGCGAGGGGGTGCTGGAAGTGATGGCGACCAGCACGCTCGGGAGCGCGCTGAAACAACTCCGCGAGTTGCAGAAGGGAGGCCGCGAGCGCGTCGACTACCGTATCGTCGGGCGCCTCAACGTCGCCGGCAGTGTTTCGCTGCCATTCGAACGGCGCGGTGATCTGCAGATGCCGGCGGTCGAGAGTCCGCCGAGGAAGGTGCTGCCGCCGGGATCGGACCGGACCTGAGGCTGCTTTACGGGCTGGCTGAAAGGGCTGGAAGAAGCGGGAGCACTATTCGATTCGAATGATGAGTTTGTCCCAGCCCGAGCCATCGTCTTCACCGCTGTTGTTGGCGCCAGGAACAAGCATGGCCATCCGCGCTTCCACTTCAGCGAGCGATTCCTCGGTCAGGTGGAGCGTCCGGCGGTCGGTGCCGCAGCGGCGCTCGCGCAACCCGGCGGGTGGCCCCAGATGACATTGGCGACGTTCCATCCCTCGTTGCGTGCGCATTGCTTACTCCTCGAAATCACTCCATCCGATGCTGAACGGGCCACAGCGCGGTGGCAAGACCTTGCCGTACTTTGGCGGCACACCTTGCACGGTATCACAGTACGCCGACTGTCCACTGAACTGTCCACTGAACCCTTCGCCAGTGGCGCTGTTTGGCAGGTCCGAGTACCCCTGCGGGGCGTGTAGGCGGTTGGGCAAACGGGGTACGTTCAGGGCGTCGTGCGGCCTGGATCACAACTGGCCAGCACGCAAAATTGCGCCTGCGCGGCCGCAGGCCAGGCTGGATTATCCCGAAAAACCTCGCTCGGCGCCAATGCATGGATTTTATGGGGCCGCGCTGCGGCTTATGAAAAAGCGTGCAGGCGGCGGTGACGGCGCGTGTCGCTAGCGCCGCCTGGCTGATCACGGCGAGGCTCCCGCCGCCATTCCGGTTATTGCTCACGCACCCGCCCTTGATCGACTCTTGCGGGTTTCAGCTTGCGGTCGGCTGGCGAGGAGCCGCCGCGCAGGAGCAACAGTGTGCTGCGGGTGCGTCGTCTTACTGCAGCAAAGGGGTATCGGCAGCGCGCAGGTCCACACCTTCAAGCGTCGCCGCCGCGGCGAGGACGGACAGGTAGTGGCGGAGCGAAGTGACGTAGGTCTGACGACAGAGCGCCATGAGCACCGCCGGCCGCACGGCTTCATAAGCTTGTGGCTTGCCAGGGTCGCGCTCGAGGACCTCGACCACGTGCAGGCCAAAGCGCGTGTGTACCAGGTGAGGCAGGACGCCCACTTCGCTACGGCCGAACACTTCGCGGGCCAGTTCGGGTGCGCAATCGGCGACCGAGAGCCATCCGAGCTCGCCACCCACAGCGCCACTGGGGCAGTTCGACAAGCTGCGCGCGGCGGCGGCAAAGCGGCCGAGCGCCGTGCCATCGTCGCCGCGGACCTCGAGCAGCGCGGCTTCTGCACGCTGCCGCAAGGCGACGACATTCACCCCCGGCGTCACCGCAAAGAGAATGTGCCTGAGACGGACCCTTTCGCCGCTGCAGTAGACCCGCGCCTGCGCGGCATGGTGGCGCCGACCCTCCTCCTCGGAGGGTTCCGGCATTTTCAGGCGCTGTTCGAGCAGCGCCTCGATGGCGTTTGCCGCAGCTTCGCTGAGCACCCCGTCGGGTGTCGCCTGATCGCTCGCTTCAAGCAAACCGGCGGCCTGCGCCGCCTGCCTCAGCAATTCGGTGCAGGCACGCTGGCGCAACTCTTCGGGGGTCAGGGCTGCCGCTGCGGCATGCAGCGGCACACCATTGACACGGGCAATCGCGGAAAACTCGTGGGCGCTGGACATGTCCGGCACCTAGAGCGTCGCGCCAGGCTGCGTCTGGCCTTTGGGCACGTTGAGCCGGCGGCTGCGCACCAGTTGGTAGGGTCGCAGCAGGTAGGCGACCGAGGCAAAGCCACTCCAGACATGCACCATGCGTGTGAAGGGAAACACCAGGAACAGGCTCATGCCGAGGAACATGTGCAGCTTGAACACCCAACTCACCCCAGCCAGCAACTCAGCGGCGTCGCTGCGGAAGGTGACGATGCTTTGCGCCCAACCGGCGAGCAGGAGCATCACGCTGCCATCGAGATGCTGCGCGGAGAGGGGGAGGGTGATCAGACCGAGCGCCAGTTGCAGCCACAGCAGCGCCAGAATCATGATGTCGCTGGTCTTCGATGTGGCGCGAACGCGTTCGTCGCGCAGGCGGCGCGCAAGAAGGATACTCACCCCGATGAAGCCGAGGATGCCGGCGATGCCGCCGGAGACGATCGCCATCAGTTGCTTCGCGCCGGCGGTGATGAAATGTTCATACAGCGCGTGCGGTGTCAGCATGCCCAGCAGATGGCCGAAAAAGAGGAACAGGACGCCGACGTGGAAGAGGTTGCTGCCCCAGCGCAATTGACCGCTGCGCAAGAGCTGTGACGAGTCGCTCTTCCAGGTATATTGGTCGCGATCGAAACGCAGCAGGCTCCCGAGCAGAAAGACGCTCAGGCAAATGTACGGGTAATACCCGAACAGAAAGGTATTGAGCCACGCATTCATGCTTGAACTCCTTCCGAGGCAGATGTCTTGCGTACGATATGAATAGGCTGCGGGATGGCCTGCGGTATGGTCCGTTCTTGCCCTGGCCTTGCCTGGCCGAGGACCGAACAGCCGCCGAAGACCGGTGGTTCCTCCCAACTGGCGTCGAGCGCTTCGTCCGGCCCGAGGTTCACGGCCTGCTGTTCTTCGCCGGCCAGTTCGATCAGCGCCCCGATCACGCTGGCATAGGCGCCGTGGCGCTTGCGGAGCGCGGCGAACAGCGCATTCAGGAGATGCGCGATTTCCGCGAGCAAGGCGCGCGCCTCGCGTGGCGGCTGCGTCGACGCGAATTCAAGCACCACCGGCAGGTAGTCGGGCAACTCGTGTGGCGCGAGGTACAGGCCCGCGCGTTCGTAGCTCTGCAGCAGGTCGACCATCGCCGGGCCGCGGTCGCGCGAGTCGCCGTGCACGTGTTCGAAGAGGTGCAGCGAGGTGGCGCGCCCGCGGTCGAACAACTCCACGTACTCGGCTTCGACCTCCAGCGGCGAAGTGCTGGCGATGGCGTTCATCAGCGCCTGCACTTCGGCCAGTCGCGTCGCGCTGAGCGCGGCTTCGCTGCTCAATGCCGTGCTCATCTCATCGAGATGAGCACGCGTTGCCTCGTCCGGGTAACTCAGCAGGCGCGCGAGCACGCGCAGTGTCCTGGTGGCGTTCGGGATCGTCGCAAAGAGGGCCATTGTTCAGATCTCCGCCTTGATCGGGATGGTCCGCCGCTTGCCGCCGCCAAACAGGCTGGTCTCGCTGGCGCCGTCGGAGCAACCGTTGCCGAACGAGAAGCCGCAACCGCCGCGCACGTCGAAAGTGTTCTCCGCGTACTCGCGGTGGCTGCTGGGAATGACGAAACGGTCCTCGTAGTTGGCGATGGCCATGACGCGGTACATGTCCTCGACTTCCGCCGCCGTCATTTGCACCTGCTTGAGCACCTCGAGGTTGACGCGGCCATCGACATGTTTGGCACGCTGATAGGCGCGCATCGCCAGCATCCGCTCGAGCGCGCGCACCACCGGTGCGGTGTCGCCGGCGGTCAGCAGATTGGCGAGGTACTTGACCGGGATGCGCAGTTGCTGGACGTCGGGGATCTCGCCGTTGCTCCCCAAATGGCCGGCATTGGCCGCAGCGGTGATCGGAGAGAGTGGCGGCACGTACCACACCATCGGCAAGGTGCGGTACTCGGGGTGCAGGGGCAGCGCCACTTTCCACTCGACCGCCATCTTGTACACCGGACTGTTGCGCGCGGCGTCCATCCAGGCATCGGGAATGCCGTCGACACGCGCCTGGGCAATCACTTTGGGATCGTTCGGGTCAAGGAAGATTTGCAACTGCGCCGGATAAAGATTGCGATCGTGTTCGCCGCTGGCGGCTTCCTCGATGCGGTCGGCGTCATACAGCAGCACGCCGAGATAGCGGATACGGCCGACGCAGGTTTCCGAGCACACCGTCGGTTGCCCGGCCTCGATGCGCGGGTAGCAGAAGATGCACTTCTCGGCCTTGCCGCTCTTCCAGTTATAGTAGATCTTCTTGTAGGGGCAGCCGGAAACGCACATCCGCCAGCCACGGCACTTGTCCTGGTCGATCAGGACAATGCCGTCTTCCTCGCGCTTGTAGATCGAGCCCGAGGGGCACGACGCGACGCAGGCAGGGTTCAGGCAGTGTTCGCACAGGCGCGGCAGGTACATCATGAAGGTGTTCTCGAACTCGCCGTAAATGTCCTTCTGGATGTCGTCGAAGTTCTTGTCCTGGCCACGCTTGCTGAATTCTCCGCCGAGGATTTCCTCCCAGTTCGGGCCCCAGACGATCTTCTCCATGCGCTTGCCGGTGATCAGGCTGCGCGGCCGTGCGGTCGGCGCCGCTTTCATCTCCGGCGCGGATTGCAGATGATCGTAGTCGAAGGTGAAGGGCTCGTAATAGTCGTCGATCTGCGGCATGTTGGGGTTGGCGAAAATGCGCATCAACAGCTTCCACTTCGCGCCCTGGCGGGGTTCGATACTGCCGTTGGGCTTGCGTACCCAGCCGCCGTTCCACTTGTCCTGGTTTTCCCACTCCTTGGGGTAGCCGATGCCGGGCTTGCTCTCGACGTTGTTGAACCACGCGTATTCCATGCCGGGACGACTGGTCCACACGTTCTTGCAGGTGACCGAACAGGTGTGGCAGCCAATGCACTTGTCCAGATTCAGGACCATGCCGATTTGCGCGCGAATTTTCATGCCTGTACTCCTTGCGCTTGCGTTGTTGCCGGCTCTTGCTCCGATCGTGGCGTGTCCAGCCAATCGACCTTGGCCATCTTGCGCACGACGACGAACTCGTCGCGATTGGTGCCGATGGTGCCGTAGTAGTTGAAGCCGTAGCTCAGTTGGGCGTAACCGCCAATCATGTGCGTCGGCTTGAGAACGATGCGCGTCACCGAGTTGTGAATGCCGCCGCGTACGCCGGTGATTTCCGAACCCGGCGTATTGACGATTTTTTCCTGGGCGTGGTACATCAACACCATGCCGGGGTTGACGCGCTGACTCACCACCGCTCGCGCGGCGATGGCGCCGTTGAGGTTGAAGAGTTCGACCCAGTCGTTATCGACGATGCCGGCGGCCCTGGCGTCGTCTTCGCTCAGCCAGATGATCGGTCCGCCACGGCTCAGCGTCAGCATCAGCAGGTTGTCGGTATAGGTCGAGTGAATTCCCCACTTCTGGTGCGGCGTAATGAAGTTGAGCAGGATTTCCGGGTTGCCGTTGCTCCTGATGCCGTGAATGCCGGCGGTGGTCTTGAGGTCGACCGGCGGGCGATAACTGGCAAACCCTTCACCGAAGGCGATCATCCACGGATGGTCGAGGTAGAACTGCTGGCGCCCGGTCAGGGTGCGCCAGGGAATCAACTCGTGCACGTTGGTGTAGCCGGCGTTGTAGGAAACGGTCTCGCTTTCGATGCCGCTCCAGGTTGGCGAGCTGATGATCTTGCGCGGCTGCGCCTGGATGTCGCGGTAACGGATCTTTTCGTCCTCGCGGTACAGCGCCAGATGCGTGTGATCGAGTCCGGTCTGCTTGCCGAGCGCTTTCCAGGCCTTGACGGCGACATGGCCATTGGTTTCCGGCGCCAGTTGCAGTACCACTTCGCAGGCGTCGATGTCGCTTTCGATTTTCGGCATGCCGCAAGACACGCCTTCGCCGAGGACGACGCCGCTGAGTTGGCCGAGTTGCCTGACCTCGTCCTGCGTGTTCCAGGCGATGCCTTTGCCGCCGTTGCCCAGCTTGTCCATCAGCGGCCCCAGCGCCGTAAAACGCTTGAACACGTTCGGGTAGTCGCGCTCGACGACCTGTACCTGCGGTGCGGTCTTGCCGGGAATCAGCTCAACCTCGCCGCGTTTCCAGTCTTTCACCTCGAACGGCTGCGCCAGCTCGCCCGCGGTGTCGTGCATCATCGGTGTCAGCACGACCTCGCGTTCGACGCCCAGATGGCCGATACACACTTCGCTGAACTTCCTGGCGAAACCCTTGTAAATCTCCCAGTCGCTGCGTGACTGCCAGGCCGGATCGACGGCGGCCGACAGCGGGTGGATGAAGGGGTGCATGTCGCTGGTGTTGAGATCGTTCTTCTCGTACCAGGTGGCCGTCGGCAGCACGATGTCCGAGTAGAGACAGGTGGTGCTCATCCGAAAATCGAGCGTCACCAGCAGGTCGAGTTTGCCTTCCGGCCCCTTGTCGTGCCAGACGACTTCGGTCGGTTTCGCCTGTTCGGCACCGAGATCCTTGCCCTGCACCCCATTGCTGGTGCCCAGCAGGTGCTTGAGGAAGTACTCATGTCCCTTGCCCGAGGAACCCAGCAGGTTGGAGCGCCAGACGAACATATTGCGTGGCCAGTTTCTGGGGTGGTCAGGATCCGTGCAGCTCATCTTCAGCGAGCCATCTTTCAGGGCTTTGGCGACGTAATCCCGGGCTTCGACACCAGCGGCCTGCGCGTCGCGCGCCACCTGCATCGGGTGGGTCTGCAGTTGCGGAGCCGAAGGCAGCCAGCCCATGCGTTCGGCACGCACGTTGTAGTCGATCATGCTGCCCGCGTACTTTGTCTTGTCGGCCAGCGGCGACAGCACCTCTTCCATGTCGAGCTTCTCGTAGCGCCACTGGTCGGTGTGGGCGTAGAAGAAGCTGGTCGAGTTCATTTGACGCGGTGGCCGAATCCAGTCCAGCGCGAAGGCCAGGGCGGTCCAGCCGGTCTGCGGACGCAGTTTCTCCTGTCCGACATAGTGCGACCAGCCGCCGCCGCTTTGTCCGATGCAGCCGCACATCATCAGCATGTTGATGACCCCGCGGTAATTCATGTCGCTGTGGTACCAGTGATTCATCGCCGCGCCGATGATCACCATCGACTTGCCGTGCGTCTTGTCGGCGTTGTCCGCGAACTGGCGGGCAACGGTGATGATCTGGTCGCGCGGCACGCCGGTGATGCGTTCCTGCCACGCCGGCGTGTATGGCGTGTTGTCGTCGTAGTTGCTGGCCGCCTGTTCGCCGGGCAGACCGCGGGCGACGCCATAGTTGCCCACCTGCAGGTCGAAGACCGTGGCCACCACCGCCTCGCGCGGGCCACCTTCGCTGGCCAGAGTGATTCGCCGCACCGGCACGGTACGCACCAGCACGTCGCTCTGGGCATTGTTGGGGAAGTGTTCGCTCGGGATACCACCGAAATACGGAAAACCGACCTGTACCGTGTCCGCTGCCGGCTCTGCGCCTTCGAGCAGCGACAGTTTGAGCCTGACCTGGTCGCCGGCGACGGCCTCGCGGGCTTCGAGGTTCCACTTGCCCGTGTCGCCACGTCCTTCGGCGCCCCAGCGGAATCCGATCGAGCCATTCGGCACGACAACTTTCCCGGTTGCATCGATGGCCACGGTTTTCCACTCGGGGTTGTTGCCCTGGCCGAATTTCCCGTCGAAATCGGAGGCCCGCAGGTAACGATCGGGAACCATCAGTTTCTCGCCGGCGGCGGTGGTATGCTCCTTGAGCACCACCAGCAGCGGCAGGTCGGTGTAGCGGCGCGCGTAGTCGTCGAAATACGCGCTGCGTTTATCGAAATAGAATTCCTTCAGGATCACATGCCCCATGGCCATCGCCACCGCGGCATCGGTACCCTGCTTGGGGTGCAGCCACAGGTCGGCGAGTTTGGCGACTTCCGAATAGTCGGGGGTCACGGCCACGGTCTTCGCGCCCTTGTAGCGGACCTCGGTGAAGAAGTGGGCGTCGGGGGTGCGCGTCTGCGGGACGTTCGATCCCCAGGCGATAATGAACGTCGAGTTGTACCAGTCGGCCGATTCGGGAACGTCGGTCTGTTCCCCCCAGACCTGTGGGCTGGACGGCGGCAGGTCGCAGTACCAGTCGTAGAAGCTCATGCAGACGCCGCCGATCAGGCTCAGATAGCGGCTGCCGGCGGCGTAGCTGACCATCGACATGGCGGGAATCGGCGAGAAGCCGATGACCCGATCCGCGCCGTATGTCTTGATGGTGTAGACGTTTGCCGCGGCGACGATTTCGTTGACCTCGTCCCAGTTCGAACGCACGAAGCCACCGAGACCGCGAACGCTCTGATAGTCGCGCCGCCTGGCGTCGGACTCGACAATCGATGCCCACGCTTCCACCGGCGCATGCGCCAGGCGCGCGGCACGCCAGCTTTTGAGCAGGCGGCCGCGGACCATCGGATACTTCACACGGTTCGCGCTGTAGAGGTACCAACTGTAACTCGCACCGCGCGCGCAGCCGCGCGGTTCGTGGTTGGGCATATCCCAGCGAGTGCGGGGATAGTCGGTCTGCTGGGTTTCCCAGGTGACGATGCCGCCCTTGACATAGATTTTCCACGAGCACGACCCCGTGCAATTGACGCCGTGCGTCGAGCGCACGATCTTGTCGTGCGCCCAGCGATTGCGGTAGGCGTCTTCCCAGGTGCGGTCTTCGCCGGTGACCGTGCCGTGGTCGTTGGAAAACGCTTCCTTCGGGTTGGAGAAGTAGCTCAGTCGGTCTAGAAAGTGGCTCATGCGGATTCCTCGGGGACTAAAGGCTGGCCTGGGAGATCAGGGGTTTTTGACGTAGGCATTGGCGCGCAGGTAGAACCACCAGTTGAGCACCAGACACAGGGCGTAGAACACGGCAAAGCCGTACATCGCGATCTGTGGCGTGCCGGCCTTGATCTGGTTGCCGATCACCACCGGCGCGATGAAAGCGCCATAGGCGGCGATGGCCGAGGTCCAGCCGAGCACCGGGCCGGCCTGAACGCGGTCGAAGATCACGCCGATGGTGCGGAAGGTCGAGCCGTTGCCGATGCCGCTGGCGAAGAACAGCACGATGAACAGGCCGATGAACGCCGGGAAGTACTGCTCCGGCGTGGCCGATCCGTAGGCCTGCATCATCACGTAGCCGACGGCCACCGAGGCGACCACCATCACCAGCGAGATCACCTGGGTGACGATCGAGCCGCCGAGCTTGTCGGAAATCCAGCCGCCGATCGGACGCACCGCGGCGCCGACGAAGGGACCGATCCAGGCGTAGGTGAAGGCCGACGGCGCGTTCGGATTCTTCAGCGTGTGCTGCAGCACGCCGTTGGCATCGGGCACGTGGCTGATGCCGAAGATCACCGTGATCGACAGCGGCAGCGCCATCGAGAAGCCGATGAACGAGCCGAAGGTGACGATGTACAGCGCGGTCAGCGACCAGGTGTGCTTGTTGCGGAAGATGGCGAACTGCTTGGCGACGTTCTCCTTCATCGTGCCGAACGCCGCCAGCTTCATCACCAGCAACGCACTGACGATGTCGAGGGGAATGGCCACCCACATGCTGATCAGACCCAGACCGGTGGGCGCGGGCAGGTACAGGTACAGGCCGATGATCGACGGGACGAAGGCCAGGGTGTACAGGTAGGTGATCTTGGCGAACGCGGCGATCGGGTTGCCGGTGTCCGGAGAGACGGTCTTCAGGTTGTTCATGCCGAACCAGCACAGCGCCGCCAGCGGTACCAGCGACAGCACCCAGGCGAAGCCGGCGTTCTGGATCCAGGTCGGCGTGCCGGCCAGAATCTTGCCGAAGAGCCATCCGCTGTCCTTCAACAGCGTCATCGAATCGCCGCCGATGCCCCCGAACAGGCTCATGGTCATCACCAGCGGAATGACGATCTGCATCGTCGTCACGCCGAAGTTCCCGAGTCCGGCATTGAGCCCCAGCGCGGTGCCTTGCAGCCGCTTGGGGAAGAAGGTGCTGATGTTGGACATCGAACTGGCGAAGTTGCCACCGCCGACTCCGGACCACAGCGCCATGAGCTGGAACACCCACAGCGGCCAGTCCTTGTGCTGCAGGGCGATGCCGGTGCCGATCGCCGGTGCCAGCAGCATCGCGGTGGTCAGGAAGATGGTGTTGCGGCCGCCGGCGAGGCGGATCAGGAACGACGCCGGAATGCGCATCGTCGCGCCGGAGATGCCGGCGATCGCGGTCAGCGTGAACAGCTCGGGCTGCGTGAACGGGAACCCGAGGTTGAGCATCTGCACGGTGATGATGCCCCACATGCCCCAGATGGCAAAGCCGCAGAGCAGCGCCGGCACCGAGATCCAGAGGTTGCGGTAGGCGATCTTCTTGCCGGTGCTCTCCCAGAACGCGTCATCCTCGGGTCGCCAGTCGGCGACGTCGGGTGAGCTGGTGCGCATGGGTGCGGCAGGATGGATGCTTTGCATGATGGCTCCGATTTAACGAGGTGTGGCGAGGGCAGCTTTACGACGCGGGGGTGTCGGCACCCAGAATGTGAGTCCCGCGCACTTCGGTGAGGTACATCCAGATCAGCGACACCCAGACCACGCCATACATCAACATGAAGGCGCTCGAACGGATGCCGGTCAGGTCCATCATCGCGCCGAACATGATCGGCAGCACGAATCCACCCAGGCCGCCGGCCAGTCCGACCACGCCGGAAATGACGCCGATATTGGCGGGATATTCGTCGGAGATGTACTTGAATACCGAAGCCTTGCCAAAGGCCCAGCCGATGCCCAACAGGAACACCAGCGCGGTGAACAAGTAGATGTTGAGACCCAGATGAAACGATCTCGGCCCGTTGACCGTCATCACGGTGAAATCCGTCTGGGGGTAGCTCAGCACGAACAGGCAGATCCAGCTCAGCCACAGCACCCACCAGGTCACCGCATGCGCGCCGTAGCGATCGGAAAGCCAGCCGCCGACGGCCCGCAACACCCCTCCGGGCAGCGAGAAGCACGCGGCCAACAAGGCGGCGGTGGTGATGTCCAGACCAAATTCACCGACGTAGTACTGCACCATCCACAGGCTCATTGCGACGTAGCCGCCAAAGACGATCGAATAGTACTGACACAGCTTCCAGACCTTGGGGTCCTTGAGCGCCAGCAGTTGCTCGCGCCAGGTGATCCGCGAATCGACCAGATGCGCCGGATCGGAATGGCTCAGGAACCAGAACAGGAGCGCCGTCGCCAGCATCACCCCGGCGTAGACCTGGGGAACGGCCGCCCAGCCAAAAGCCACGATCAGTGCCGGGGCGACGAACTTGTTGACTGCGGCACCCGAGTTGCCGGCACCGTAGATGCCCATGGCAAATCCCTGCCGCTCCTTGCTGAACCAGCGCGCGACGTAAGGCGTGCCGACCGAGAACGAGCCACCGGCCATGCCGACGAACAGGCCCAGGACCAGGAAGTGCCAGTACGCCGTCGCGTAGGAGATCAGGTAGATCGGCACGACGCAGGCGATCATCAGGACGAACAGCACGATGCGGCCGCCGAATCTGTCGGTCCACATTCCCAGGGGTACGCGGATCAGCGAGCCGGTGAGCACCGGGGTGGCCGTCAGCAGGCCGAACTCCGTGGCATTGAGACCGAGGGTGGTCTTGATCGGAATGCCGATCACGCCGAACATCATCCACACCATGAAACACACGGTGAATGCCATTGTGCTGACGACCAGCACCGCCAGCCCTTGCCCTTTCCTGCCCATCTGAACCGCCCCCTGCCCGCCTGTGGATCAACATCGGGAGGGTAGCGCGCGCGCCTCAGCGGCCAATATGATACGGATCAAGATTGGCGAATATCACTCACCGCAGGGCGCGGCACCTTGCCAGTGTGGTCTGGCGACGATGACGGAACGCCCGCCAGCGAGTCCGGGCAGGGCTTAAAGTGGCGCGCTGTGCTTGCGCAGCCATCGTGCCAGTTTCTCTTCGTCCATCTGGCCGGCGGCGACGGCGAGGATGGTCAGCGTGGCATCGGCTTGACTCGCCACGAGGCGGCGGCCGTTGAGTGCCAGAAACAGGCCGACGGCCAGGAAAGCCACCCGTTTGTTGCCATCAACAAAGGGATGATTCTTCGCCAGGCCGACACCGTAGCTGGCGGCCAGGTCAGCCAGCTCGGGCTGCTCATAGGCAGCGAGGTTCAACGGCCGCGCGAGTGCGGATTCGAGCAGCCCATGGTCACGGACTCCGCTCGCGCCGCCATGCTCGGCCAGGCTTTCGTCGTGCAACAGTTCGAGCGCGCGATGGTCGATCCAGCGCCAGTTCACTTGGCAAGTTGGTGGAAAGTGTCGCGGTATTCGCGCATGAACTCGCGACCGATCTCGATTTGGCGGTCGAGCGCGGGGTCGTACGGCGTCAGCATCACGCCATTGGCCGCATCGGTGACAAAGACGGTATCTCCCTTCTGAAGTTTCAGCCGCGCCAGCACTTCCTTCGGCAGGATAACGCCGACCGAATTACCGATTTGGGTGAGCTTGAGAGTGGTCATGGCAGGCTCCCGGGTGTTATACCGTTCGTTATAGTAACCATCCCCCGGCAGAGCCGGGGGCTTTCATTGTGTGAGCCGCTCAAAGCGGCTATACAGGGTCGCTAACGCGACCCTGACTTTCTTGCGCCACCTAAAGGTGGCAAATCAACGCCATAGGCTCAGCTGATCCAGTCGCTTATCCTCGTGCTCCTGATCCTGTATGTACCGCTGGATCACTGCCTCGTCTCGCCCTA